>CAZDZN010000008.1:0-27518 GCA_964509905.1 uncultured Aquificaceae bacterium | reverse complement strand
TATACCTTACAAAAAATGCGAGACTTTCACCACAGCAGCGGACAGTCAAACTGAAGTGGAAATCCATGTGCTCCAAGGGGAAAGACCAATGGCAAGAGATAACAAATCCCTTGGAAGATTTACTCTTACAGGTATTCCACCAGCTCCAAGAGGTATGCCTCAAATAGAAGTGTGCTTTGACATAGACGTGGATGGGATACTCCATGTGAGCGCCAAAGACAAAGCCACAGGGAAAGAGCAATCCATCAAGATTCAAGCCTCAGGTGGTTTAAGCGAAGCCGATATTAAGAAGATGGTGGAAGAAGCTCAGCTTCACGCAGACGAAGACCTCAAAAACAAAGAGCTCATAGAATCAAGAAATAGATTAGATTCTATCGTATATAATGTTGAAAAGCTTATAAACGAACAACGCACAAAAATTCCATCCGATATGCTCCAAGAAGCCGAATACGCTATATCCGATGCGAAATCCGCTCTAAACTCTACTGATAAATCCACCATAGACAACGCTTACAACAAGATAATGGATGTATCAAACAAAATAGCATCAGCTTTATATAGCTCAAATCCTAATGGTGGTGAAAATCCCCAAAATCCACCAGATGATGGATTCAACGCAAGACCTGTATAAAACAAAAAAATTTTTTAGCCCCGCCTTGGGGCTTTTGATATATATTTATATTTTATGGATTTTAAGGATATTATTGAGAAAGCGCCGGACCAATCCGGGGTTTATATTTTTAAAAACCAGAAAAAATATATCTACATAGGAAAAGCTATAAACATTAAAAAAAGACTGCTTCAGCATCTTAAAGACAGGGAAGCCTCTACAAAAGAAGATAATATATTTAGACATTCAAGCGCTTTGGAGTGGATCATAACAAATAATGAATACGAAGCGCTACTTCTTGAGATGGATCTTATACGCACCCACAAACCAAAATATAACGTGCTTTTAAAACACGGAAGTGGATATCCAGTTATCATCATCACAAAAGAAGAATATCCTACTATAAAAATCACGAGAGATCCTCAAGATAAAGGAGATGCTTTTGGCCCATTTTTGAATATGAATAAAGCTCTTAAAATCAAAAAACTCATACACAGCGCTTTTAGGCTTAGAACCTGTGAAACGATGCCGAAATATCCTTCCCCTTGTATGGATTATCATCTGGGACTTTGCTCAGGTCCTTGCGCCAACATGGTATCAAAAGAAGATTACGCTCTTAGCGTAAAATCTGCAAAAGCGTTTTTATCTGGAAATGTAAAAGACATACTTCCTAAGCTCTACGAAAAAATGGAAGAGTACGCCTCAAACATGACTTTTGAAAAAGCAGCGTTTTTAAGGGATCAAGTAAAAGTATTGCAAAACCTCGTGGAAGGTCAAGGGGTTTTTTTGTATGACATAGATGAGGCGGATGTATTTTATCTGGAGGACTATGTCTTGTGGCTTTTTATAATAAGAAACAAAAGGCTTGTAGCTCACAAAGAGTTTAGCCTAAACAAAGAAGCGATATTAGACCAAGAACAGATGCTTGGAAGTTATTATATCTCAAACATAGTCCCATCTTTCGTGATAACAAATTTTGAGCTTTCCGATGAGTTTAAAAAATTCTTAAAATCTAAGAAAAAAGATGTATCTTTTTCTAATGCTATCCCTAGGAGGCTTCTTAAAATCATTGAGAAGAATACTACTTTTAAACCAAATACTGAAGCTTTTAACATGGAGTTTGAAAAGATATTCCATAGAAAAGCCCCAAAACTCATAGAGTGTTTTGATATAAGTCACTTTCAAGGGCAGTTTACCGTAGGCTCCATGGTGGTATGGGAAAACGGAAATCTAAATAAATCAAAATACAGAAGATACAGAGTGAAAACTGTGGATTATATAGATGATTTTGCATCTTTAAAAGAGGTGCTTTCACGGAGAGCAAGGCGCATCGCTTCAAAAGAAGACCCCACACCCGATATGTGGCTGATAGATGGGGGCAAGGGTCAGCTCTCGATGGGGATTGAGATAAAAGAGCAGTTTTTATTAAATGTGTATGTGTGTTCTCTGGCAAAAAAAGAGGAGATAATGTTCACGGAAGACGGGTTTGAAATCCCAGTAAAAGATAATCAAACTCTATACAAAGTTTTTGGGCTTTTAAGAGACGAGGCTCATAGATTTGCTATCACATACAATAGGAATGTCCGCTCAAAAGAGTTTATAAAGGACACGCTTTCAAAAGTAAAAGGTATAGGTAAGCTGAAAAGAGAGATTATCTACAGGCATTTTGACAGCCTTTATGATTTTATAAAATCTGACGAAGAAAAGCTAAAAAAACTCGGCATATCTAAAAAAATCCAAGAGAGCGTTAGACAGATACTAAAGGATACCTAACAGTTTTTCATGTTAAAATATATGTGTGCTTGATATTGAGCTTTTTGGATTAACATTTAAAAATCCTGTATGGGTGGCCTCTGGGACTTTTGGCTACGGTGTAGAGGGATCTGAGATCTACGATATATCAAAACTTGGTGCCGTGGTTACAAAAGGACTTTCTTTAAAACCAAGAGAGGGCAATCCCACCCCAAGAATCGCTGAGACCCCTTGTGGGATGTTAAATTCCATAGGTCTTCAAAATCCCGGGGTGGAGGCTTTTATAAAAAAAATATATCCAGTTATAAAAGATGTAGACACACACTTTATAGCAAATGTTTTTGGAGAAACCGAAGAAGAGTATGTAGAGGTGGTAAAGATTTTAGAGGGTGTGGATAAAATATCCGCCTATGAGCTAAATGTCTCTTGCCCAAATGTCAAAAAAGGTGGTGTGGTGTTTGGTCAAGATCCGGTGGTGCTAAGATCTCTCATTGAAAAGATAAAATCCTTTGCCAAAAAACCTCTATTGGTGAAGCTCTCTCCCAATGTCACAGATATCACGGAGTTTGCTAAGATATGCTTAGAGGTTCACGCGGATGGACTTGTGCTAATAAATACTCTTATCGGTATGAAGATAGACATAAACGCTGAAAGACCTTTTTTAGCCACAAAAACTGGCGGACTCTCTGGCCCTGCCATACTTCCAATAGCGGTGAGGATGATATGGCAAGTTTACGAGAAATATGGCAAAGCCATACCCATTATAGGAGTAGGTGGTATCACCACATATATGGACGCGTTGGAGCATATCATGGCTGGGGCAAGCGCCATCCAAGTGGGCACTGCAAACTTTTACAAACCCTTAGCCCCCCTTGATATAATAGATGATTTAAAAGATTTTATAAATACTAAAAGCCTAAAACATTTCAAAGATTTAATAGGTAGAGCTCATAAGTTAGATATAAAATGATATTTGATATAAAACCTCTCATAGAAAAAAGACTAAGAGAGCTTTTAACGCCTTTTGAGCCGAATATTTTATATGAGGCGATGAGCTACTATGTATTTGCGGAGGGCAAAAGAATAAGGCCTATATTATGTGCGATAGGAGGGCGCATTGCGAGGGGAATTTCAGAGTCGGATAGTATAACCTTGGGCTGTGCCATAGAGCTTATCCACAATTACTCTTTAATACACGATGATATGCCAGAGCTAGACAACGACGATGAAAGACGAGGAAGACCCACTTGTCATAAGATGTTTGGTCAAGATATGGCGCTTTTAGCAGGAGATGGACTTTTGAGTTTTGCTTTTGATATATTGTCTGATAGCTTTTTATATGAAAATCCTAAAAACCTTATAAAAGTAGTAAATTATGTGGCAAAAAATGCAGGAATTGAAGGTATGGTATCAGGTCAAGTTTATGACATAAAAGGTTCGAAAGATTTTCTTAAAATCTCTTCTTTGAAAACTGCCGCTCTTATAAAAACTTCCTTTTGTATACCAGCTATCCTAAAAGGTATAGACCACAAACCCTACGAAGAGATAGGGCATGATATCGGCATGCTTTTTCAGCTTGTAGATGATCTAAAAGACAAAGACGGGGCATACGCTATACTTGGTGAGCATGAGCTTTTAAATCTTATTAAAAACCATAAAACAAACTTATTTGACAAGATAAACACCTTTGGTTTTTCCTCAGATGAGCTCACAGAATATATAGATTTTATAGTTCCAATAAATCCTTAAAAGAATTTAATACAAAATCTGGTTTTTTACCGTCAAGCTTTACATAGCCCCAACTCGCTAATGCACTAAAACAATTTGCATTTTTAGCACAGATTATGTCTATATATGTATCCCCTATCACGACGGTTCTATCTGGGATGGTATTTAGTTTTTCAATCGTTTTTAAAATAGGCACAGGGGATGGTTTTCGCTCGTTGTAAGACTCTGGACCTACTATCTCTTGGAAAAAATCTTCCAGTTTTAAGGCTTTTAGTATTATTTGGCTAATCTCTAATAGTTTGTTTGATACAACTGCTAACTTTTTATCTTTTTCTTTTAAAAGCGTTAAAACCTCAAATGCCCCGTCAAATATTTTTGTTTGAGAGATAGGATCTTGGGCGTAATGATATCTAAAAATATCCACCGCTTTTTCTACGTAAGATTTATCTTTTAAAATTCCGTTGAATAGTTCTTTTGCACCAGAGCCTATGTATTTTTTAATCTCGTATGGGGATTTTTCTTCAAATCCAAGTTCTTTTAAAGTCTTATTAGCAGCGATGCTTATATTTCCAATCGAGTCTATGAGCGTCCCGTCGAGGTCAAATATATATGCTTCAAATATCATAATTCTTCTTTATACCAAAAAGACAATGCGCTGTCCCCGTAGATTCTTTTGTCTTTTGAATTAAAATCCTCTTTTGCACTATGCTCCAATACAAAAAGCCCACCCTCAGATAATGCATTTTTTACCAGCTCCAAAAGTTTATCGTAATGCTCAAACGCATAGGGTGGATCTGCAAAGATGATATCAAACTTTTTTTGATTTTTCTTTAAAAATGCCAAAACATCAGCTTTTACAAGTTTTATATCCTTTGGTTTGAAGTTTTTAGAAGAGATATCCACTGCTAATACGTCTGCCCCTCTATTTTTAGCCTCCACTGACACTGCCCCAGACCCAGCAAAAAGCTCCAAAAATCTAAGCCTATCAATATCCCCGAGTATGTTAAAAAGTGCAAGTTTTACCATAGAAGAGGTGGGCCTATAAGAGCGTCCCTTAACATACCTAAATGTATCAGCCATACTCAGGTACTCCTCGGGCTAAGGAGCTATCCTCTCCCATCCAAAATATACGATATTCCTATCACTCTTAGAAGACTCTATACCTACTAAGTATATCTCTTTTCCTTCAGACAAATATTTCTCATAGCATATTTTCTCTTTTATCTGTTTAGATGGGTCTTCCGATGGCGTGTCCACTACTTTAAACTCTATTATGTAGATTTTATTGTCTATGAAAACCGATAAATCTATCCTGTCTTTGTTTGTAGTGTCTTCTGGGATGGCTACTATACCAGCGCCGTTAAAAAGTGCATATATAAGGGACGCGTAAAAACCTTTTTTGGTGTACCAGTTATAAGGGATGCTGGCAAAGAATGAGCTAAAGATGTCTTTTAGTTTGTCCAGATTTGCCTCTTCAAGGTATGTGTATAAGTTTATCTCAGTGTTTTGAGTTTTTGTCAAAACTTCATCTGGGAGTATGTAAGCTAAAAACGAATCGTTAAAAGCTATTCTTACTTTTAAATTTGGATATGTAAGGGTAAATACATGTTTAGGACCCTTCCTTTTTACATTTTTAATTGTAAGATATCCAGTTTGAAAAAGTAAGCTCTCTATGGGCATATCTTCAATGTCTATGCTTGATAAAATCTCTTCCCCTACTTCTAAGTTTTCTAAGTCTGGTAGATAAAGTCCTTGATTTTTAATCATGTTTAACAAGAAAGTGGGAGTCCCAGTTTCAAACCAATACGGGGCAAATCTTTTTTATCAAACAACAACATCACATCAAAAGGATTATAAACAGATTCCCCAAGCCAAGAATATCCATTGTACCAAGTTTTTACCTCTTCTTTGTCAAAATCTTTTAGCCTATCTTCAAATACACTTTCAAGCTCAGATTGGGTGTATCCACATATTGTAGCAAATTTAGGGTCCAGTGTTATATCGTTTAACTGGTTTAATCCACTAAATATAGAGACTTTTGAAAATCGGGATACACCTGTTAAAAATGCTAATTTTAAGTAAGGGTCTAAATCTTTTAAAGGAGAGTAGAAGTCTTTTAGTACCTCTCTATTCTCATAAGCATTTTCAATATTTTCTATAGCATCGAGGATAGGTTTGTCGTATTCATCCACTAACACCACCACTGGGATATTGTATTTTTCATAAAGTCCTATTATAAGTTCTGTAAGTTTAAGATTTATTGGTAAATGCTCTTTTATAGATATATCATAATTTTTTGCATTTTTCTCTATCGTATAATTGATTATTTCTTTAAGCATATCAGGAGATTCCACTACTCCTCCTCCAAAATCTATATAAACCACTGGATATTTTTTATCCCAGTCCCAGTTATCATATAGGTATAACCCTTTAAAAAGCTCTTTTTTGCCAAGAAAACTCTGGCGGAGTGTATCAAGAAATAAGGATTTGCCAAAACGCCGGGGTCGAGATAGAAAGTAGTATTTGCCGTTATCAGAGAGGGTTTTTACATACTTAGTTTTATCCACATAGTAGTAGTCTTTTTCTGTCCTGATAGACCAAAAACTCTGTATGCCTATGGGTAAAATCTTCATATAGATATTATATCTATTTTTCGTATTAGAAGCCTAAAATAGGAACTAATTATTTGTGAAGGCAATGGAAGCTGCTTTGTAAGACAAGTATTCCACAAAGGATGGATCTTAATTATAAATCCTTTTACAGAAACAGCCCTTATCTTTTCCATTCCCATCTTTGTATAATCTGAAGCGTGATATACTTATTGTTCAAGATATGCTGTATTAGTACAAGCAAAAAATTAAAATGAAGGTGGCTTAATGTAACCACCTTCACCAAAACATTCGATTATATAAAAGTAAGAGACCGTTAAATTACCATTCAAAACCAGTTTGCACTCTCACAGCCACAGAAGGAGAACTGTTTACTGCTGTTGAAAGACCACCCCCGATATTCCAATGCCTATCAACTTGATACGCAAAACCTACGCCTACAGCCATTTGATTATCGTATGCTCCAGTGGCAAATCCTATCCATTTCTTACCGGGTGCTAAAACAGGAGTTTGCGGTATAGCCATAGCAGCAGCTGCAGCTTTGTCTGCATAAGTTTTAGCTTGTCCTAATACATTTGCCACTGCTTGATTTAGTTGTCCTAAGTTCACTGCATCTGTAGGAGCTGTTCCAGGTGCTACGTTTGTAATTTGTCTTGTAAGTCCTGTAGCTGCATCACCCACTGAAACAGAGTTAGGACGATTTGCCACTGAACCTTGACCCAAGGCAACGGAATTATCACCGTTCGCAGTAGCATTGGCACCCAAAGCCACAGAGTTGTTGCCATTAGCCACAGCATTATTGCCAACAGCGGTTGTTGGGTCAGCGTTAGCTTGAGCTCCTGCACCAATGGCTACAGAGCCAGCGTATTTGGCACTTGCATTTTGTCCATAAGCCATAGCACCTGCTCCGTTGGCATTCGCTCCAGCACCTATAGCTACTGCACCTTGTCCTTTAGCTGAGGCTGGAGTTTGACCGATAACAGAGCATGATAACGCCCCGTTATTCACTGTGCATACGCCTAATTGACCATTTACAATAGCTTTAATTTGAACAGTATTTTGAGCTATAGTTGTTGTATTTTGCTGAATCTGTTGAGTATTTTGTTGTCCCATAGCTAACGCACTATTAGCTGTATTTTGAGCACTATTAGCTAAATTCATAGCATTACTAGCTGTGGTTTGAACATTGTATAACTGACCACCGTTTACAGCGTCAGTACTACCAGGGGCTATATTGCCATTCGCGACGTTAATAATGGTTCGTGTGAGTCCTGTAGTAGCATTTCCCACACTCACCACATTGGATTGACCCCCATCTGTGCTGCCCGCACCAAGCGCCACGGAATTATTGCCCGTTGACTGTGCACCAGTACCGATGGCTATGGAGTTTCCACCGTTGGCTAATGTAGTTTGATTGGGGTCGCTACCAATTGCGATGTTATCATTCGTGCCCGGTGTTGATCCGTTTGCATTACCGGCTTGACTATTTTCACCAAACGCCATGTTATAGTTGCCACCGTTGCCGCCGTTGCCCGCAGAACCACCGTCAAAAGCTGCATTGTTGTTGCCGCCGACGACGCCGAAGCCGCCGTTACCCGCATAAGAATTAGCACCAGAAGCTATGTTGCCGTTTGTATCACCTTGGGTAACATTGGATGATGATGCGCCGTTACCATCCGTGCCATTCACTGCCCATGCCGGCAATGAAAATGAGAATAGCAGCAAGCTCGTAGCAAGGAATCTAATAAAGCGTTTAGCTATACTGGAATTGTTTTTTTCAACTCCACAAAATGAGCCATTGGCTGTAAAGCGTCTTACTTTCATAAATCCCCTCCTTCAGGATTTAGTAAAATTACAACACAGTATAATATTAATATTATAGATTATATAATAATAATTACTTATATAGATATTAATCATATTTATATGTTGGCTATTTGTCAATTTTAGTAAATAAAATATAACTTTCATATTTATAAGCTAAAGCCATTTAGATAATTCAAAAAGCCTTCTTTTGAGCTAAAATATTAGGAAACTCAAAAGGAAGTGTAATCATGTTAAGCGACTATAAAGTCTTAAATGGAAACAAGCATTATGCTTTCTATTATACGTGGTATACTTGTCCCATCCAGTATAGTATTAGCCGTGGTGTACTTGTCTAAAAGCTGTTTTTATCCTCTTCCTTATATTTTTGAGATTTTGTTGTTCTTTTTTTTTAGTATAGTGGACTTTGCTCATAGCTTTTAGCAAATTACTATAACAAACACAATTGTGATAAAATCTACACAACTCATTTATGTACCTTTTCTGGCGTTTTAAAAATATTATGATAGCGTGGCGTACTTGTCAAGTTGGTTATATAATAATTGGATGAGCATACCACTTTCTACAGACCTATACGAATTCACAATGGCAAGCAGCTACCTTGAACATCAAAAAACTGATACAGCAGTTTTTAGTATATTTGTAAGGAAGCTACCTCAATGTAGAAACTTCCTAATGTTCGCTGGTCTTGAAACACTTATAGAGCATATTTTAAACTTTAAATTCGAAGATAAAGATATCGTTTATCTTAAAAGCCTAAGACTTTTCAAAGAGGAGTTTTTAGATTACTTAAAAGAGTTTAGTTTTAAAGGCAACATATATGCTTTAAAGGAGGGCACTATAGCTTTTCAGAATGAACCTTTGGTACAAGTAGAGGGCTCACTTCCAGAGGCTCAGCTTTTAGAGACGATTTCTTTAAATATCATCCACTATCAAACACTGATAGCTTCAAAAGCCATAAGGTCTCGCCTAATAGAAAAAGATAAAACTCTTATAGAGTTTGGTTTAAGAAGAGCTCATTCCAAAGAAGCTGGACTATATGGAGTAAGAGCGAGCTATATAGCAGGTTTTGACGGCACATCCAACGTACACGCAGGTTTTAAGTATGGCATTCCTGTATTTGGTACGATGGCTCATTCTTTTGTGATGGTTTTTGAAGAGGAGATAGAAGCTTTTGAGAAATTTACAAGCTCTTTTCCAGGAAAAGCTGTACTTATAATAGATACCTACGACAGCATAAAAGCCGCATACAAAGTTTTGGAGCTTTTAAGAAAAGGAATAAAGATAATAGGTATTAGGATAGATAGCGGTGATATAAAAACACTTTCTTACGAGATAAGGAAAATATTGGATGAAGCTTATTTTGAAGATGTAAAAATAGTAGCGAGTGGCGGGCTTGATGAATACGATTTAAAAGAACTTGTGAGTACCCCTATAGATTCTTATGGGATTGGTACAAAGCTTCTATCCTCATCGGATGCCCCTTATTTTGATATAGCTTATAAACTTGTGGAGTACGAAGGAAAACCAAAGCAAAAGTTGAGTCCGGGGAAAGCCACATTCCCCTATAAAAGACAAATTTTAAGGCATTATGATGAAAGTGGTATTATGGCCTACGATGAAGTTGTGAGATATGCTGACAAAGGTCTTATAGAAAAGGTAGTAGAAAACGGAAATATTTTAAAGAATCTACCTTCACTAAAAGATATAAGAGAGTATGTAAAATATCAAATATCTCATTTGCCTGAGCCTTTAAAATCTTTAGAAAAAGCCCAATACGAGGTAAAAGTAGTATAATATTTTTATGCCGATAGATGAGAGAGTAAAACAAGAGGATTTAGCAAAATTGCAAGAGCTAAAGGTTTATATTAGCTCTATATTGGAAAATATTATAAAGGATATAGATGAAGATGATTTGGAATTTGGATATGTGGCTTTTAGTGATATAGATAAAAATCTTTGGAACAACGCCATAGAGCAAAACAATTACTACGAGGTAAAAACTGATGTTCTTGAGCATCATGATGGGGTTTATGTAAAATGCGCATTTGTAAATGGCATTGATGATATAAAAGCGGAAAAACATGTAAATATAAGGTCAAATGGCAAAGTGGAGACTTCTCACAGATGTTTTGTGAATATAGATAAGATCTTGGCTATTATAGAACGCCAAGATAGTAGATTCAAAATCACTTTTAAAGCCTGATGTATGATATTTTCTTCTCACTGGGAGACCTATCTGCAGCAAACTACGTAGTAGAAATATTAAAACATCTTAAAGAAAAAAACCTATCTATATCAGGTATCACAGATGATAGGATGGAGTTTTTAGGGGTAAAATCCATTGGGTCTATAAAAGATATAAATGTAGTTGGGATAGCTGAGGTTTTACCAAAGATATTTTATATAAAAAATACGCTTGATAAGGCTGTTTATCATGCTAACAACTCTAAGCTTGTAGTCCTTTGCGATGCCCCAGGATTTAACTTCAGGCTTATGAAAAAAATAGAGCATAAAAACATCGTATACTTTATCTCCCCTCAGGTGTGGGCTTGGAAATGGAAAAGGATTTATGAGATTGTAAAATATGTAAGACATCTTATCGTAATATTTCCTTTTGAGGTCCCCATATACAGACCACTTGAGAACGAGCATTTTAAAGTGCATTACTTTGGGCATCCCATACTTGATATAGTAAAAGCCTCTACAAACAAAAAAGAACCCTTTGTGGCTATGCTTCCAGGCTCAAGAGCTTCGGAGTTTAAAAGACATATAGATCTTTTAGAAAAACTATCTTATTATATATACAATAAATACCATCTTAAAAGCCTAATACCTATAGCAAGGACTTTGGATTTAAAACCTACATCTTATCCTCATTTGAAATTAACAAAAGAGTCTTCTTTGGATGTTATGAGTAGAGCTTATTTTGGTGTTATAGCCTCAGGAACAGCCTCATTGGAAGCAGCCGTTTTGGAACTTCCTCATATTATATTTTATAGATTAAATCCTATAAGTCTTATAATAGGTAGGATGCTTGTAAAAACCAAATATATAGGACTTCCAAATATAATAATGGATAAAAACATCATCCCAGAGCTAATACAACCTTCTTTTGAACAGTTAAGGGATTGCGCAGATATATATCTTCAAGACGAAAAGAAAATATCTAATATGAAAAACGATCTATCGATTTTAAAAGAAAAACTTGGCCCAGAAGGGGCTTCAAAATCTATAGCTAATTTTTTAATAAAGCTTTTAGAACATTATTAGAAAAAATTATAGAAAATACCAGTAGGTATGTTAAAATATACCTATGAAAGTAAGGAGAATTTTCCTTGGTCTGATGCTTCTATTAGGATTATCTTATGCAGATGCAAGCCAATGCATAAATCTATTTCAGTCTAAAAATTACCAAAAAGCCATCAAAATTGCAAACAGTGGACTTCACTGGGATAAGTATGATTTCAACTACAACATGTGTGCTGCGATGTCTTATCTATCTTTGGGAAAGCCTAAAAATGCCATCTCTTATCTTAAAAATGCCATTAAAAGCGCTAACACAAGATACCAACAAGAAGCTCTTTACAATTACATAGGGGTAAGCTATGATATGATGGGGGATAAGGTAAAAGCACTAAATAACTACATAAAAGCTTATAAACTTGCAAAAGATATAGGAGATTCAAGAGGTATTGTGGATAACATATCAAACATCGCTCATATATTTTACTCAGAAGGGCATTACAACTCCGCTATAAAATTTTACCAAAAAGTCTTAAAACAAGCACAAGATAGCCCTACTGTATTAAACAATATAGCTCTTTGCTATGCAAACTTAAAAGATTACAAAAAAGCTCTTGATTATTACGCTAAGTCTTCAGATTTGTTCCATCAAAAAAGGGATTCGATACACGAAGGAGCCACTTATCTAAATATGGGAGTACTATATCTTAAGCTTTTGGATTTTAAAGATGCGAAAACTTATTTAGAAAAAGGAATATCTTTGGCAAACCCAAATATGTATTGGAGTGCTGTAGGATATCAATACATGGGTTGGTATTACGATAATAAAAACGATGAAACCAAGGCAAACTTTTATTACCAAAAAGCTCTAAACTTAGCTCGCCAAGCAGGGGCGGAAAGTCTTATGAAAGCCATAGAACAAAATATGAGCCAAGAGGTGTCTTATGAGCATTAAATCGAAACTTTGGATAATCCAAATTTTCATGGTAATAGGAGCTTTTGTGGCCCAAGGCATACTTTATATTTTGGACAACGGCATAAAACAAAACGTTGACGCCTATATAAAAACCTCAAGCTATGAAGTAAAGCTCTATAAACTTCTTACGGATATTCTTACGCTTAAAAACGCATACACCACTATCATGCTAAACCCTTCAGATGAGAAAGCTCACGGGATGTACAACAACGCCATTAAAAATATAAACAAAGAGTTAAATATTATAGATGATAAAGAGCTAAAGACCTATATAAACAAGTTTATAGCTTTTACAAACGGCGTGGTAAACAACGTAAATACTCAAAACCAAACATATTATATAGCTCAATCTGTGCAAGTGCAACAAAATACGTGGGTACCTTTGAGAAAGCGCTTTAATATACTTCTCAAAAATCAAGCACAGAGGATAAACAACAAACAATCTTACATAAAAGAGCATATAGATTCCATCACAAAGTATATTTTCTTCGCCATAATGAGCGTGGTATTATTTTTAATAGTATTTAATTATTTTATGCAAAGGAGCATTCAGAAAAATGTGGAGGATTTAGAAGAAACTATACAAAATATCACACAAAATATGAATTTAAATACATCTATGGATACAGAAAAATTCAAAGGAGAGATGAGAATAATAGCAAATTCCTTAGGCTCCTTTATAGAAGAGATAAATAAAGCAGTATCAAATATAAGAGAGCTATTTTACCATCTTTCAGAGGGGGACCTTACATTGAAAATAGATATAGATGCAAAGGGTGATGTAAAAGAGCTTATAGATTTTGTAAATTTATCTATGGACAAGTTGAAAGAGGCTTTTAAAAGCATAGAAACCAGCGTAAACAACATGGCTGAGATTCAAGCCCAAATTGTTGGTATAACGATGGATTTGGATGATTCAAAATTGCTTTTATCAAACCAGGTGGAGCATATAAAAAATGCTACCGCCCAAACCTCTGTGGCTATAAATGCCATAGCTCAAAACACCCAGGAAGCAAAAAATATCACACAAGAGGTTATAAACAATTTAGAGATCGGGAAAATAGAACTTTCAAAAACCCAAGAGGCGGTAAAAAACATAGAACAAATGGGTAATCAAATAGATGTTATCACAGAAAACATCCTTTTTATAGCAGAGCAAACAAACCTTTTGGCTTTAAATGCGGATATTGAAGCAGCAAGAGTAGGAGAAGCTGGAAGGGGTTTTGCAGTGGTAGCAGACGAGGTAAAAAAATTAGCGGAGCGCACCGGAGCCTTTGCAAAAAATATATCAAATCTCACAAGCTCCATATCACAAGCCATAAAAGTGGGCACTGAGCGCATGGAAAACTTGGTAAAACAATACGAGAACATTTTATCCATATCACAGCTATCAGCGGATGTTTCAGACAAAATAGCAAACGCCACCGAAGAACAATCCGCTATCATGAAAGACATATCAAGTTCAGCGGATTCCTTAAAAGATATATCTCAAAACATATCTAAGGTGATAGAAGACCTCTCAAAATCCGTGGAAGATTTAGCAAATTCATCTGCAAACTTGAACAGCACACTAAAAAGGTTTAAAATAGATTAGATGTCAAGTGCTTTGGTGCTTTTATCTGGGGGCATGGACTCTGCCACACTTTTATGGCAGGCAAAAGAGCGTTTTGATGATATATACGCCATATCCTTTGACTATGGGCAAAAACACATAATAGAGCTAAAATACGCTAAAGAGCTTGGTCAAATAGCCTCTGTGAAAGAGCATTTTATAGTAAAAATACCCCATTATAAAGAAATAACATTTAGCTCAGCGCTTCTTAGTATCTCAAACAAGGAAATACCAAAAGAAGAATATCCTAAGGATGTACCCATAACTTATGTGCCTATGAGAAACCTTACATTTCTGGCGATCGCCTCTGGGATAGCAGATGAGCTTGGCATTGAATATATAGGTATAGCAGTACATGCAATAGATGCTCCTTATCCGGATTGCAGGCCTGAGTTTATATCGGCAGCTGAAGCTGCCATCAACGCCGGTTCTTCTTTTGTAGTAAAAACCAAAAAACGCATCCATGTTTACGCCCCGTTTTTAGGCTTTTCGAAAAAAGATATAGCAAAACTTGGAAAAGAATTAGTAGTACCTTTTGAAAAAACATACAGCTGTTATGAGGGCACAGAGCCTCCATGTGGTCGCTGCGCCACATGCCTTCAAAGACAAGAAGCCTTAGGGGGAGGTTTATGAACATTTCCGACCTCCCTTTAAAAGCTCCAAAACTTTACGAAGAGTTCATAGATAAGATAAGAAACTTTTATAAAAAAAGAGGTTATACGGAGGTTTTTACCCCATACGTCCAAGATGAGCCAAACTTGGAAAAGTATATACAAGCATTAGAGCTCGATATTACCGAATGCTCCACTAAAAAACATGTTTATCTTCATACATCTCCAGAGCGTTCGATGAAAACGCTTTTAAAAGAATATAGGCAGAATATCTTTCAAATAACAAAAGTCTTTAGGAACGACGAATGCGGATCCCTTAATGCAATTGAGTTCACCATGCTTGAATGTTATAATCTTCAAAATCTTGATATCATAAAAGAGATAAGTGCTCTTATAAAAGATCTTTTTGGAGATTCTATAAATGGGGTTTCTACAGACCCGAAGCTCGCATCTTTTGAAAAAGTCTTTGAAAAGTATATTGGTGTAGTATTCTCTGAAGATGAAGACATACTAAAAAATAACCTTATCTCTTACGGATATGAGTTTGATGATAATGCTTCTTGGGAAGAGCTTGTAAATAGAATGTTGGTAGAAATAGAACCTTCTCTTGGAAAAGATGCTATGGAGTTTTTAATAGATTTTCCTTGCAAGCTTGGAGTCCTTGCTAAATGCAAAGGAAATCTGTCAGAGCGTTTTGAGCTTTTCATAGACGGGATAGAAGTAGCCAACGGCTGGATAGAAGAACCTTCTAAAGAACGCCTAAAAGATATCATACAAAAAGCCTCAGAGTATAAATCTATAAAAGATAAAGAAAAACTTCTTCAGGATTATCACAACGATTTTAATTATGCAGGATACTCGATAGGAATAGAAAGGCTGTTTTACTTTTATTACACATCGGCAAACAAAATTTAAGAGTTTATATGAGATATACCACTAAAATTGTGTAAATCTATTATAACCCTGTTCATCAAAATAATCAACATGTATGAGTTCAGTACATCGTGAACACTTAAATTTGTTTAAAATTGCAAGATAGAGGATAAACAAGGTAGTCTTTTGTACTTATCCTAAACTGTGGCATACTCGTTCTTCGTGGTACCAGACCGTGGTATACTTGTCACCTCCTTTCTAGTTCTTTATAGCTCTTTTCCAAATTTTTAATCATACCTTCTTACCTCCTTCATAAGATTTATAGAAAATTTTAACAAAGGTAAGTGTTTATAGCGTATGCGAACTTGTACAGTATTTAAACATAAAATTTTGCAATTTACACAAGATTCTTGGTGATTCCTGGAGAGACTTAGAGGACATAAGACAAAAGCTTGATGGTGTAGATGATATAGAGTTTATAGACTATCTTAGAGCACAGGCTAAAACAGTCTCGTCTTTTGAAGAATTTACAAAATTGCTTGATAGAGTATAGCCTTATATAAGATTATTATATTGGGTTATAAGTTTATTTGGCGCGCTAAACTTGTACAGTGTTTTTGGGTATCCTTAAACAGGTTTAAACTTTAATTTGTTGATTGGAAATAAGTTATAAACCAAATCTTACGGCTTTGCCTTCTGGTGAGTCTTGGTGTGGGGTTTCATGCCATAGCATGTTCATGGCAAAATTTAGGTTATTTTCAAGCCTTATGGCGTAATTATCCCAAAACACGCATGTGCCAGCTAAGGTAAAGTATCCTCCGCTCACAGGAGCTATGTGGTCTGCTATCAAAAGCGGATAATTATTCATGTTAGACAGAGCTGTTTCTTCGGCAGCCACTACGATTTTTATATCTGGCATTATAGTTTTTATGGAGCACGTACAAGGCAATACTACGGAGTTCACATTCACCTTGTTGTCTAAACCTTTGTTGTATCTTCTTATTTTTGTGCTTTTAACAAAATATTTATCGTTATCGTGATTTGACACTTCATCGGTGATCTCGTCTGGGTTTAGCTCCATACCAAAAGCTCTGGCAAGGGTGTTGCAAGTATCCGCTATATGATCTTCGTTTTTATAATATCCTAAGAGTATAACTTTTTTGCCGAGTTCTTCCACCATCTTTACCACATCTTGAACTTCTTTTTCGTTAAAGGGTATCTCTGGGTAGTTGAAGACTATTGTATCGTATTCGAAAAGCTTATCCCATTTATCCACTTCATCGATATCAAGCCCAAACTCCGGGGCTTTTTTCTCTATCATAGAAAAATAATAATAATCCGTCACCGTAAATTCTTGATGGGTTATGCTCCATCCAACTTTACATACTTTTTTCATGCTTTTATTATAGCATATAGTATAATAAAGTTATGGACATAAATGAGCTTGTGATAAACAGCGTCAGATTCCTTAGCGTGGATGCCGTAGAAAAAGCAAACTCAGGGCATCCTGGTATGCCTCTTGGCACCGCTCATATAGGTTATGTTTTGTTTGATAAAATTTTAAGATATAATCCAGAAAATCCAAGATGGGTAAATAGAGACAGGTTTGTCCTATCAAATGGTCATGGGTCAATGCTTCTTTATTCTTTACTCTATCTATATGGGTTTGGGCTAAGCTTAGAGGATATCAAAAACTTCCGCCAACTCGGAAGCAAAACCCCTGGACATCCAGAGTATCACATCACAAAAGGAGTAGAAGCCACTACGGGCCCGCTTGGGCAAGGAATAGCCAACGCTGTGGGCATGGCGATAGAGCAAAAACATTTAAGCGCTATTTGCAATAAATTAGACGAACCTATTATAGATTATAAAGTTTTTTGTATGGTAGGAGATGGGGATTTAATGGAAGGAGTTTCTTATGAAGCAGCAAGCTTAGCAGGACACCTTAATCTAAACAATCTGTTTATCATATGGGATAACAACCGTATTACGATAGATGGAGATACATCGCTGGCTCGGTCTGAGGATGTACTAAAGCGCTTTGAGGCTTTTGGATTTACAGTAAGACACATAGAAGATGGATACAACTTAACTCTTATTGAAGACATCATAAAAGAGCTCCTTATAAATCAAGCAAAACCTGTATTTTTATCAATAAAAACTCATATAGGTTATAAAAGCCTAAAACAAGATTCCGCTACTTCTCACGGGGCACCCCTTGGAAAAGATGCAGTGGCGAAACTCCGGGAAGATTTGAACTGGTCATATGAACCATTCCATGTTCCCCAAGAGGTATTGGATTATACTAGAAGAAAAGTAGAGGAAGGGAAAGCCTTAGAACAAGATTGGCAAGAAAGATTAAACCGCTATAGAGAAATATACCCAGATATAGTGAATATTCTTACAAGAAACACAGACATAGAAAAAGTCATATCTCGTATCCCAAGATTTACCGAAGACATGGCTACTCGTCAAGCATCAGGGAAAGTGCTAAATGCCATAGCTCCCCTTATGCCTACTCTTTTTGGAGGATCTGCAGACCTTCACGAATCAAACAACACATATATACACAACGAAGGGGACTTTGAATCCACAAATTATTACGGAAGAAATATTCATTTTGGTATAAGAGAGCATGCAATGGGAGCAATCGCTAACGGCATGGCTTATGGTAAAATCCTTACCCCTTATGTGGCCACATTTTTGATATTCTTAGATTACATGAAACCTGCAATACGCTTAGCTGCTATGTCAAAGCTTCATGTGATATACATATTTACGCATGACTCCATAGGTCTCGGAGAGGATGGTCCCACCCATCAACCAATAGAACACATTCCCTCTTTGAGACTCATCCCAAATCTATGGGTGATAAGACCAGCCGATGCAAATGAAACCTCCTATGCATGGGAGATGGCGCTTAGAAGGCAAAATGGACCCGTGGCTCTTATATTATCCCGACAAAAGCTAAAAACTTTAGATAGAAGTAAATACGACAAAGAATCTATGTTAAAATACGGCGCTTATACATTGTCTTCCGGCATAAACCCGAGTTTTACCATTATAGCATCGGGGTCTGAAGTACATTTGGCGTTGGCTCTACAAGAAAGACTTTTAAAAGATGGTATAGAATCTTCTATTGTAAGTGCTCCTTGTTTAGAGCTTTTTGAAATACAAGACGAAGCTTACAAAAACGAAGTAATACCAAAACATACAAAACACATAGTAATAGAGGCTGCCAGAGGAGATATTTGGTATAAATATGTAAACAAAGATGCTTTGATAATATCTATGGAAACTTTCGGGGCTTCCGGAAAAGGAGAGGATCTTATGAAACATTTTGGATTTGATGTAGATTCAATATACGAAAAGGTAAAACAAAAATGGATGTAAAAACTCATTCTACTACAGTAATTGCAATAAGGAAAAACGGGCAAACAGCCATTGGAAGCGATGGACAAGTGACATTAGGCTCTCAAATCCTAAAACATTCCGCCAAAAAGATAAGAAGATTGTATAAAGGTGCTGTACTTGTGGGGTTTGCCGGAGGAGCAGCAGATGGGCTTACCCTGATGGAGCGCCTTGAAGCGAAATTGGAAGAACACAGAGGGAATTTGGCGCGCTCCTGTGTGGAGCTTGCCAAAGATTGGCGCACCGATAGATATCTCAGAAGACTTGAAGCAGTTATGATCGCTTGCGATAAAGAATCTATGTTTTTATTATCTGGAAATGGTGATGTGATAGAACCAGACGAACCCATCCTTGCTACAGGTTCTGGAGGAGACTTTGCCAGAAGTGCCGCAAAAGCCCTTTACTATCATACGGACAAAAGTCCAGAGGAAATGGTGAAATTATCTTTAGAAATAGCTTCAGATATATGCATATACACAAATAAGCACTTTAGTATCGATACGTTGTGATAAAATGTATAAGTGTAGTAATCCCATCCTACAACGCATCTAATTTTATACTAAAAGCCATAAAATCTGTAAGAAATCAAAGTTTACTTCCAAGAGAGCTCATCGTGATAGATGATGGGTCTTCAGACAATATCCAAAAACTATTAAAAGATCTAAACTTACCCTTTGATTTTAGGCTTTTAAGAAACGAAAAAAATATGGGTAGGAGTTTTTCAAGAAATTTAGGAGTGAAAGAGGCAAGATGTCAATATATAGCTTTTTTGGATGCGGACGATATGTATGATAAGCACCACCTTGAGGTGTTGTCTTCTTCTGATGCGGATCTAATTTATGATATCGTAAGGACTTTTATAGATGAAGAGGATAATATAATAAGGGTTTCAAAAAAATCTTGCAAAGATTTAAAATCTATGATACTTGGGGGACTTGTGGGGTACCCCTCTTCTATGATGGTAAAAAAAGACACGTTTTTGGGATTTGATGAATCGCTTAATCAGCGAGAAGATTGGGAATTGTTTTTAAGATATTTTAAAATGGGGCTTTCTATAGACATCACGGATAAAAATAGCACCTTCATAAGAGAGCACAAAAAAAGAACAAGCAAATCAAAAGATTACTTTTTTTATACGATGAAAGTATATGAAATGCACAAAGATTTAGAATACCCTGAGATGTGGCTAAGCATATCAGAAACCGCCTTTAGATTTAAAGAAAAATCAATAGGTTTTAAGTTTTTACTAAAAGCCTTAAAGCAAAACCCTTTTATAGAGCCAAAAAGAGCTTGGAATATAATAAAACGGATACCAAAAATTTAGAATTATTATCATACAGCACAGCAAGATAGCTTGCTTACATCTTTAGAAAAAGATTGAGCGCAAAGTTTTATGGCCTCTGATAATGTGGGGTATACATCAACAGCCAAGATAATGTCTTCAAGAGTAAGGGCATGTTTTATAATCATGACTCCTTTGTGAATTATCTCTGCCGAGTGGGGCATTATAGTGTGAATACCTAAGACTTTTTTGCTGTCTTTATCTACTACCATTTTTATAAATCCATTTGTGTTGAAAGAGACTTTAGCCCTCGGCACTTTCTCCAAATCAAGTATCCTTGATTCTATGTTATGTCCTTTTTGTATGGCTTGTTCCTCCGTCAAACCTACACTTGCTATCTCTGGGTCTGTGAATATGGCATGCGGTATGCTAATATAATCTATGGAATTGTTGTTTCCTGTTAGCATATTTTCTACTGCCACATGAGCTTCTAAAGCTGCTACGGTGACAAGTGGTAATTTTCCAACACAATCCCCCGCCGCATATACATTTAGATTTGTGGTTTGTAGAAATTCGTTGACCTTTACAAAACCTTTGGTATCCGATTCTATATTTGCTTTTAAAAGCCCTAAATTTTTAGTATTTGGAACTCTACCAGTGGCTATTAGAATATCAGAACCCTTTATTGTTTGTTCTGTAGCGTTTACTTTAAACTTTACACCGATGATATTTCCATTTTGAAAAACTTCAGATATCTCTGCGTCTGTAAATATTTCCATGCCCTCTTCTTTTAACAACTCTTCAATTTTCATAGATATCTCTTGTTCCTCTTTGAAGGCTAATCTTGGTAGCATTTCAATAAGTGTTACCTTACTACCTAATCTTAGAAAAGCCTGAGAGAGCTCAAGACCAACAGCGCTACCGCCCACCACTATAAGATGTTCAGGCAGATAATCTATATCAAATATGTCGTCGCTGGTAAAATATCTCACCTTGTGAAGGCCTGTTATAGGAGGAATACCTGGACTTGAGCCAGTTGCAATGATAGCCTTATCAAAAAGCATATTTTTACTCCCTATCATCACTTCATTACCACTTATAAACTCTCCTCTGCAATCCTTGTAAACTATATTTGGATAGGCTTCTAAAACATCCCAATACTTTTCTTTTCTCATGGTGTTGAGAAGCTCGTTTTTTAACGATACTATCTCTTTCCAATCAATATGTTCTCTTTTTATCACAATCCCCTTAAATGGGTTTTTTAGAGGACTATAATAACTATTCGCCACTTCGATAAGAAATTTTGATGGTACACAGCCTCTGTTTAGACATGTACCTCCTATTGTTCTTTGTTCTACCACCAAGGGTTTTGCTCCCAACTCTACAGCCTTTATGGCAGCAGCAAAACCAGCCGAGCCTCCTCCTATTATAACAATATCAATATTGTTTTTTAATATATTTATATCCTTCTTCTCTAAAAGCTTAGCCCCGTAACCAGCGTTTTGAACCGCCTTTATAAGTTCATCCACATTAACATCGCCTTCTACATCAGCAAACCCTTGAGGAAAATACACATCGGCTTTTACAACACCATTTACACTTTCTAAAGCTCTTTTGACCGTTTTAGCACAGTGCTCACAAGTCATTCCACTGATCTCTAAACGCATATTAACCTCCTTATGCTCTTTTGAACAAAACACACCATCCCATTGGGCTTATCTTGCCTTGAACCACTTCACACCTTGCATTTTGCATACCACCCATCATGTGCATCATTCCCCCGTTTATCATTCCACCACCCATCATCCCTCCATTCATCATATGCATATTGCATGGATGAGGTTTAGTCTCCCCTGGTGGTATAAAATGCACACACATACAGCACATCTGTCCATTGTTAGGATGATCTTGGTATTTCACTGCGGATTTAGGCTCTAAGCCTGGTGCAGAAGCTTTTGATAAAACCGGGTAAGCACTTATAATACCTATAAACTTTAAAAACACTCTTCTATTCATAAACCAACCTCCTTTTACCTTGCGATAAAGTACTTAAGTAATGGTGGATAAAATGTAGCCACCAGCAACAAAACAAACACACCCCATATTATTATAGTATTTGCTTTTTTAACTTTAGCATCTTCTTCACAGGCACACTCTATATTTTGGGTTTTTTAAAATAGACATTGTAAAAAGAATATCCTATCGACAAATAACCTATTAAAAGGAATAAAGGTCTATATGAGTCTAAGGCTTTTAATAAGCTCAAACTACCAATAGAGATTCCTGTGAGAATAAAAATGGTTGGAGTAATACAACAAGCCCAACCTAAAATAGAAGCTAAAACAGTTATAAATGGAGCTAATCTTTCCTTCATTTAAGAGAGCCTCCTTTCATGATCTTTTTTAGAGCTTTTACAAAGTGCTCTAAACTCTCGGTGTGCCCTTCACAAACGCTTGGTTTAATACATTGCTCTATGTGCTCTTCTAAAAGCTTTATAGCTAAACCATCCAAAGCAGATTTTGCCGCCGTTATCTGAATAAGAATATCATCACAACTTCTCTTTTCTTCAATCATACGACTTATACCTCTTATTTGACCTTCAATTTTAGAAAGTCTTAACAATAACTCTTTGGTAGTCTCTTCATTTAAATACGGTAAACATTCAAACTTCATACCTATACCACCTATAGGTATATTCTAAAAATATATATTTTAATATTCAATGATATTAATCATCAATAAGCTTATTAGCATATGTATATATTCAAACATAAGCATATATTTACAAACTTTAATAAAGTCTTATGGCCAGCTCTATTCTTCCCGTGTAAAATCTATTCCTATTAGTTTAAAAAGGAGGTAACAGATGAAGAAAAAGCATATACTTATGACAGCTATTTTAGCATCCAGCATAGCTCATGGAGCGTGGATATTCCCTCTTTTACCCACAAATGGTATAGTACTAAAGCGCTCAAGCACTTCTTTTATGAGCCTAAACTTTTTAACCCAGATATGGACTCAGCAAGATGGTCAAGTGGCACAAAATACCAAAAGCACCACAAACTTTTCTGTAAGAGATGCGCGTATCGGCATAGAAGGGCAGGCAAATAGATATATTCAATTTGGGGCTTTTTTCGATTTTGCAGATAACAATCAACTTGGATTTGACGGTAGTGCAAGACCTCATCAAGGCACCGTGCAATCTACGGTATTACAAGATGCATATATAGGGTTTACCCCTTCAAATGCTTTTAATCTTACTTTTGGAGAGTTTAGAGATCCGTTTTCAAGGGTATCTTTGTCTGGATTATATACACTCGTTATTCCTACATACTATGGATATGGCATAGGTCCAATAGATGATGTTATAAACCAAAATACAAATAACCCGGCACTGGCTTTTATAAATCCATTTTTCCCATTGGGTTATGGTTCTTTACCAGGTATAAAAGGTGAGCCTGGAGTTACTTCCGCTTTCAGAGATATGGGCGTTGCGGTATGGGGTAATCTTGCCAAAGGTATGTTTAAATATTATGCCATGGTAGGGCAAGGGAAATATGATTACGAGACTTCTATTGATAACAAAGGGAATGTATATCAGACAGATAATCCCAATTTAAAATATTCTTTTAGATTTGTCTTCGTTCCTACATTTTTAGGCTTTTCATCAGATCCAACTTATATGATGAGAGATACATACTTAGGACACAGAAAAACGCTACAGATAGGCATAGGATATGAAACCCAAAAAAGAGAATGCAACGGAACCCCAGAATCAAATTGTCTAACGCCAAAAGGAACAATACCGGCTTCTTCTGTCACATCAAAAGCCTATGACATTGATATATTTTATGAAAACAAGTTTGATAACTTTGTGCCGCAATTACAAGCTGGTTACATAGTAAACAAAGATTTAGGTTTTGGTGATAAGTATGGTAACAAACCTGAGTCAGACGGGTACTATCTGCAAACTCAGTGGCTTTATGACAAGTTTGTAGGTATTGGAAAACCTGCCTTGGCTTTAAGATACGAATCCTACAAGAATAAGAACGTCTATGCTGTATCAAACGGAACAGTATCTCCCAACCCAAACAACATATCTTTAGCTCCTAACGGTTCCTATGAAGACGGTAAAATTGATAATTTTTCTGTTTTCTTAAATTATTACATAGCCAATCAATCCGCTAAAATATCTTTGGGAGCTGATGTAGTAAACCCAAACGATGTAGTGAAAAATGCTGAGTGCATAGGAGGCAATGTGAAAAATGGTGGATGCGGAAAAGACTTTGTAGACTACACACTACAATTTCAGATTGTATTTTAAAGGTTTTTCATATATAATTCATACATTTAGGTTAAATTATTTAGGAGGTATCTATGCTAAGAAAAGGTTTTTTGGCTTTTATGATGGTGAGTGCTATTAGCTTGGCAAACCCAGTGAAAATCGTATTTGATGTGCATACGGGTAATGATGCCAAATTTCAGTTCATAATGAACAATTTAAAAAATCTTACTCATAATACGGGAGAAAATCCCAAAAACTTACAGCTTTATCTGGTGTTTTACGGGCCAGCCATAAAGTATATGTTAAACTCCCTTGATAAAACAGTCTTTGCGAAAGATAAGACCTTAGCTAACAACCTCATGGATTATCAGATGCAACTTCAAGTTTATCAACAAGAAGGGATAGTGCATTTTAGGGTTTGTCACGAGTCTTTAAACGCCTATCATATATCACCAAAAGATGTTGTGAGTTTTGCAAAAGTAATCCCTGCAGGTATTCTTGAACTTGCAAAGTTAGAACACGAAGGATACGCTTATATAAGACCATGAAAAAGATAGTTTTTGGGCTTTTAGTATTACCATATTTTGCGTTGGCTCTTTGGTATAATTACAACAGCGCCTTTAACATGGCAAAAGCCCAAAACAAACCCCTGATGATATATTTTTATCAAGAGCATTGTGAAGACTGTAAGCACATGGAAATGTTTACTTTGTCAGAGAAGGCTGTATCGGATTTTATGGATAGGCATTTTGTGGTGGCAAGTGTGAATTTGGATTCTTCAAATGGTAAAAACATAGGCAGGATTTACAATGTATTTGGTACCCCTACTTCAGTGTTTGTAAATCCTAAAACTGGTAAAATTTTGTATAAAACCTTTGGTGATGTAAATGCGAATATATTTTTAAAAGCTCTAAACAATGTTTGCGATAAAAGTTTAAAAGGAGGAATAAGATGTTAGACAGAAGAGAATTGTTTAAATTAGGAGTTGGCGTGTGCCTGGGATTAGGTATTGGCTCGTTCCTTGAAATTCCGTCTTTGGCAATAGCTTCTACCCCAACTCCTCAAGAAGACAAAAAAGGCTTAGAGGCTATAGAAAAAGCCCTTCAGAAGGTTTTTGGTAAAAGCCTAAAAGATGTAAAACAAGACCCTAAAGTAAAACTAAGTGCCCCCACCATTGCAGAAAACGGTCTTCATGTGCCTATATCAATAGAAGCGGATTATCCAGTGGATGATGTAAAATCCCTTCATATATTTGTGGACGAAAACCCAGATCCTCATATATCTTATATTGAGCTTACAGCTCTTAGCGGTAAAGCATTTTTCCAAGTGCCCATAAGGATGGCAAAAAGCTCTTATGTGCGAGGTATTGCCCTTTTAAAAGACGGGTCTTTAGTAGGAGATTTTAAATTTACAAAAGTCACCGTAGGTGGTTGCGGATAAGGAGGAGGTTATGAATATACCTGTGATTGTAAGAGTGATACCAAATAAACCTAAAAAAGATGAACCTACAAAGCTTATGTTTTTGGTAAAGCATCCAATGGATCCAGGCACCATAAAAAATCCAAAAACTGGAAAACTTATTCCTGCAAACTATATCACCACGATAGACATATCTTTAAACGATAAGAAAATTGCCACTATCCACAACGGGCCCGGTGTATCATCAAACCCTATATTTGGACTTGATTTTAAAGCTGTGGAAGCGGGCAAAATTAAAATGGTATTTACAGATAACCATGGAAACAGTTTTGAGCATGATGTGAATTTAGAAATTTCATAAGGAGTACATTATGAACCTCACCAGAAGGGATTTTTTAGAGCTTTTAAGCGTAGTAGGGATAGGGATAGCCACAGACCCCATAAGCGCTGTGGCAAAAGTTAATAAATTAACCTACGATGATTTGATGAGCTTTAGACCAGTTGGTAAAGCCAGTATCATATTTACTACAGACACCCATGGTCATATGAAACCCCTTTATTTTAGAGAACCAGCCAACTTGGTAGGTCCAAAGAACTTGGCAGGCACACCCGGTTTTATCGCGGGTTATGAGTTTTTAAAGTTTTATGGTTTAAAACCAGATACCGTAGAAGATTATTTTGATACAAATGTGCATTTTATAGAGCTTGCTCATAGATACGGTATCATGGGAGGTACATCCCATATAGCCCGTGTGATAAAAGACATCATCCACGAAAGAGGCAGAGACAATGTCCTTCTTATGGATAATGGAGATACGCTTGCCACATCAGCCATCACTCTTTTTACCAAAGGAAAATCCATGATAGATTGGATGAATTTATTGGGTTATGACCTTTTTGTGGGACACTGGGATTTTACCCTTGGAAAAGAAGAGTTTTTAAAACGCATAAAGGAGTTTAAAGGAGAGTTTATATCGCAAAACATCCAAGATGAGTTTGGAGAACTGCCCTTCAAGCCTTATGTAGTGAAGGAGATAGGCGGTGTAAAAATAGGTATTGTAGGAAACTCTTTCCCATACACACCTATAGCAAACCCAGCCAAGTTTGTAGAAGGATGGACTTTTAGCATAAATATGGATTCTATGCAAAAGTATGTAAATGAGTTAAGAGATAAGCACAAGGTAGATGTGATAATCCTTCAATCTCACGATGGACTTCCACTTGATATAGCCCTCACAAAATATGTGCATGGTATAGATATCATAATAAGTGGGCACACT
>CAZDZN010000007.1:25997-35514 GCA_964509905.1 uncultured Aquificaceae bacterium | reverse complement strand
AAAGAGAGCAAAGAAGAAGAGTTTTTGGATTTAGTGAAAAATAGGCTTCAAAAAAACATATCAGAAAATATTAAAAAATTTGTGGAGTTTCAAGCCTCTCCTGTTCTCATCACATCCCCAAACATTAGAAGGTTTGTAAGAAAAGCTCTCGAAGGATACTTGCCACAATTAAATGTTATAGCTTATAATGAAATAGATAAGCAAGTGAATATGAAAGTGCTTGGTGTGGTAGATGAAAATTAAGAAGATTTTGGTGGACTCACTCCAAGAGGCAATAGAGATCACAAAGACTACTTACGGAGACAAAGCCACCATTATGTCCACAAAGATAGTAAGAACAAGAAAATGGCTTTTCTTTTCCACAAACAAGCTTGAAGTAACTGTAGGCATAGCAGATTCCGAAGATTTTCAAAAAGAGTTTAGCAAAGAAAAAGAACTATACACCGAGATAGAGCAGATAAAATCTACATTGAAAGATGTGATAAATGTGGTAAAAACTGCAAAACAAGAACCCCCTTCAACGGCTCCAGCCCCTACACCAAAAGCCCAATATCAAAACAACGAAGATTTTTCCCTACGGGCTATGAACTTAGCCACAAAACTTATAAATACAGGTATAGAACAAGACATCGCTAAAAAAATATTGGAAGATTCTTGCGGATTTGACATAAATATAAATAGGCTTGACTTAAAATATGAAGATGATTTAAGCTCTTTGATAGAAGGATTGTCCAAAAATATCTCTTTAAAAGCCGTAAACTTTAGCAAAAGTATATTAAGCATATTAGCTTTGGTAGGACCTACAGGTGTTGGGAAAACCACAACAATAGCAAAACTCTCTTACCTTTACAAATCCCAAGGGTTTAAAACAGGCATCATCACATTGGATAGCTATAGAACTGGGGCTGTGCAACAACTCCAATCCTATGTAAGCCTTTTAGAGGTACCCTTAAGAGTGGCAGATACTCCTCAAAAACTAAGAGAATGTATTGGAGAACTCTCTGGGCTTGATATCATATTTATAGATACCGCTGGGAGAAGCCAGTATGACTCTATAAGGCTAAAAGAGTTAAAACACTATCTTGAGCATGTGCCGTCTCTGGAGATTGCTCTTACGGTGAGTACTACCACCGACGAGAGGATAATATTAGATAGCGCCAAGAAGTTTGGAGAGCTTGGGGTTGGCTCTTTGATATTTACAAAGCTTGATGAGACTTTATACCCTGGTTCTATCGTAAACGCTTCTTTTAAAACAAAGCTGCCTATTTCTTTTCTAACCTTTGGCCAAAAGGTACCAAGCGATATAGAGCTTGCAAGTTGTGATTACATTGCTAATATTTTATTAAGAGGCGGTATTTGATGGAAGGACAGTTGTCTCATCTTAAGAGAGCGATAGATAAAGGTTCAAATGCCAGATATATAGCTATAGCAAGCGGAAAAGGTGGGGTGGGGAAAACTTTACTTAGCATAAACTTAGCAATGATAATAGGAAATACCGGTAAAAAAGTCCTCATCATAGACGGAGATTTTGGTCTCTCCAATGTACATATTATGCTTGGACTCACACCTGATAAAAACTTATCGGATTTTGTAAAAGGAAGTGCCAGTATAGATGAAATCGTATTTAAAATAGGTTCAAATATATCCTTTATCTCCAGCGGAAACGGTGTCCAAGATCTGGTAAATTTGGGCTCGAAAGAAGTTTTCGGCATATTGGACAGAATACACGAATACGCCGAGAGCAACTACGATATTATAATCTTTGACACACCCCCCGGCATTCACAACGAAACACTTATCATAGCTTCTTCTTCAGATATCCCTATTATTATATCCACACCAGAACCCACAGCGGTGGCTGATGCTTACGCTCTTATAAAAGTCTTAAATAGCTCTATGATGTTAAAAGAATTCTTCATATTTATAAACAAAGCAAACTCAAAAGAAGAAGGGCTAAAAATATTTAACAGCATAGATACTGTATCAAAAAAGTTTTTGGACATAAATCTAAGATATATCGGGTACGCCACTTACAACAAAAACATAATAAGAAAGATAGTAGACCAAAAACCTTTTGATAAGGCTCTCACAGAAGAGCTCACAAGCGCTCTGAAAAATATACCCCTTAATGTGGAAATCCCCACTAAAAAAAGCTTTTGGTCAAAATTAGCAGAGAGACTGAAAGTATGAAAGATACAACATACATATACGAACAAATTGGATTTAAAGGCATATCACTTGGATACAAAAAAGAGCGTAAGGATTTAAAAGGTATGCTTAAAAGCTTTTATGAGACCTGTAAAGATTGCAAAAAGTGTAAACTATCCGAAGGAAGAACTCAAGTTGTGTTTGGAGATGGAAATCCAGACAGCGGAGTTTTGTTTGTGGGAGAAGCTCCAGGAGCTGATGAAGATATAGAAGGTAGACCTTTTGTAGGAAAAGCTGGAAAACTTCTCACAAAAGAGCTTGAAAGTATTGGGCTTTTAAGAGAAAGAGATTATTATATCACGAATGTGGCAAAATGTAGACCTCCAAACAATAGACCACCAGAAGATGAAGAGATGCATGCTTGCTCTTATATATTAAAACAAGAGATAAAACTCATAAACCCAAGGCTCATAATAGCTCTTGGTAAAACTGCCGCAGTAGGACTCTCCGGCACCAAACAAATTTCCCCTACCAAAGATAGAGGCTCATTTATTAAAAGCACACCAAAAAGCCCAGTGCTTACCCCAGGCACACCCATTTTTATTACTTACCATCCGTCTTACCTTCTTAGAAACCCGCCTGAAATAAACAACTTCAGAGAAGACTTAAAAAAGATAAAATCTATTATATAAAGTATATTGTATATTGAGATAAGTCATACAATTTATCTATTATAAGCTTATAATGTTTAATTAGTAATCTTTTGAGGAGGGCGACCAATGCAATTTGACGGTAAAGAACTTAGTCCAGAAACGCTTATGCAAATAAGTTGGTCTTTTGCACCAGCTCGTATTTTATTAACTGGTGTGCAGCTGGGAATCTTCTCTCTCATTGCTGCTGGTCATCAAACTTGTAGTTCTATTGCACGTGCTGCTAACGCTTCCGAGCGTGGCGTGTACCGATTACTCAACGCACTGTGTGCACTCGAGTTGCTCGACAAGCAAGGGGAACACTACCATTTACGTCCTTTATCCGAGAAGTACCTAGTCAAAAATAGTCCAAATTACATGGGGGCAATTTTTGAGACGGATGCATTGTGGGAGGCTTGGGGCAATCTGACCGAATCTGTACGCACAGGTAAGCCACGAGTGGTGGTAGAGCAAGAAGACAAGGCTAAGGAATTTTTCCCGATTCTGGTTCGCACTTGGCATGTTCTAAACTGGATGCCGGCACAACGGGCTGCCGAGGCTCTGGGTATTGGTGTCAACTATCGTGGATTGCGCGTTTTGGATGTAGCTTGCGGTTCAGGTGTTTGGGGCATTGCGATTGCGCTTGCTGATCCGCAGACACATGTCGTTGCTCAAGATTTTCCGGCGTTGCTCGAGATTACACAGCACTATGTCAGACATCACGGTGTACAGGAGCAGTTCGATTTCCTACCTGGTAACTTGAGAGAAGTCGATTTTGGAGAAAATCAATATGACCTTGCCTTACTTGGTAATATTATACACTCCGAAGGCGAACACAATTCTCGCGCGCTTTTCAAGAAGTTATACCGTGCTATTCGACCTGATGGTCGTATCGTGATTGTTGACATGATTCCTAATGAAGAACGCACTGCTCCTCCTTATCCAGTATTTTTTGCTCTGAATATGTTAGTCAATACTATGGAAGGAGATACTTATACCCTTAGAGAGTATAGCCAATGGTTAAACGAAGCTGGATTTGAAGCGATAGAGACGTTTAATATTGGCTCACATTCGCCAATTATAGTTGCCAGTAAATCTTGATAATATTTTATTAGGAGGTTGAATATATGTGCAAACAGTCTCTTAACGGTTTGGTTAGGTATATAAGCGCTTTTGCCATACTTGGTAGCTATATCCTTTTTAATTCAGCCATTATAGCTTATGCGTCTAGCGCGGATATTCGTTACGGTCGTTATCTAGTCACCCGCGTGGCAATGTGCGCAGACTGTCATACACCTAAGGATACTCACGGCCAACCTATTCTTTCCCGATGGCTTCAAGGTAGTCCAATTGATTTTAAACCTCTTCATCCTGTACCTGGCTGGGCAGACCACGCCCCAGCTATTGCTGGTTTGCCGCATGGATGGACAAAGCAACAGATGATTCATTTTCTAGAGACAAATTTGAAGCCTAATGGAAAACATCCGCGGCCACCTATGCCAATGTATATGATGCGCCCTAAAGATGCTCGGGCTGTTACGCTTTATCTTGAATCATTGAAGCGTAAACATAAAGGTAAGTAATAGAGGTGTGCGTCCTCCGGCTGCTTTCGCATCATACTCAGAGCCAAATAGTGAACAGTGTTTATCCTTTAAATAAGTGTGTTCAAATTCTCAAGCTTTTAAAAATATCATCTTTTGAAAAGCCCGAATAAAAAGGCGCTGCCCAATATGTGAGAGCGCATTTTATATTGAATGTCTTTTATTGTGGCACCCATAGGAAGTCCCAATGAATTTATATTTAAAGCGTATAGGTTAAAGTAGTACCTATGTGGTTTACCAGGTGGTGGACAAGGACCTCCGTATCCTACACTATTAAAATCATTTAAGCCCTGATGATAATCTTTTATACCCTGGGGAAGTTCTATTACATTTTGGGGAATGTCATACACAGACCAATGGTAAAATACCCCGCCAGGCGCATCCAAATCTTCTACTATAAGCACAAAACTTCTGGTATCTTTGGGAGGGTCTTTCCATATGAGCATAGGAGATATATTTTTACCAAGACAGGTAAACTCCGGCGGTATATAACCGCCGTTTTTAAAATCTGGGCTATAAACTTCAAAAGCTTCACCCATAACACTTAGAAGCAATATTCCTATGAATACCGCTAAAAGCCTCATACATCTAAAACCACCTCTTTCTTTGCTCTCCTGGATATTTTCTTTTTAGGAGTCTTTATGATAGGCTGGCCATCTTTTATATCTATTATAACATGAGGGGTATCTTTTAATTCGCCATTTATGAGTTTTTCAGCCAATATATCCTCTACATGTCTTTGAATAGCTCTTCTTAGACTTCTGGCTCCGTATTCTTTCTTATACTCTTTGGAGATGATCCAGTCAGCAAAATCCTTGGTAATCTCTATAGATAAGTTCATATCAGCCAAGTTCTTGTTTATCTCTTTCACTTGAAGATAAAGTATTTGTTCTAAATCTTTTTCTTCCAATGGACTAAAGACTATTGTATCATCAAGTCTGTTGATAAACTCTGGATTAAAGTGTTTCTTAACCTGTTCTACAATGTTTTTCTTCATGGTCTTTTTGTCCATCTCGTGTTGCTTGCTTTCAAAACCAACCGCTGTATTTTGAGTTATAGATTTTGCCCCTAAGTTGGAGGTCATTATAATGATGGTATTTGAAAAATCCACTACTCTACCAGAGCCATCTGTAAGCCTTCCATCGTCAAATATCTGTAAAAATATGTTAAACACATCCGGGTGGGCCTTTTCTATTTCATCAAATAAAAGTACAGAATAAGGCTTTCTCCTTACTTTTTCTGTGAGCTGTCCACCTTCACCGTATCCCACATATCCTGGTGGTGAACCTATTAATTTGGATACCGTATGCTTTTCCATATACTCAGACATATCGAATCTTATGAGAGCTTCCTCAGAGTCAAAAAGATATTCTGCCAAAGCTTTGGCGGTTTCAGTCTTACCTACACCTGTTGGACCTAAAAACATAAATACACCTATAGGTCTGTGTTTACCTTTCAATCCTACATGGGAGCGTCTTATGGCTTTTGCTATAGCACTTATGGCCTCTTCTTGACCTATAACGCGTTCTTTCAACTTAGACTCTATGTGTAAAAGTTTGGATAAATCATCTTCGTATAGTTTATCCACAGGTACACCAGTCCATTTTGCCACCACAGATGCTACATCTTTTACGCTTACAACAGGTCTATTAGTGGCTTGCTCTTGTTTCCATTTTAGCCTTGCAGTCTCAAAGCGAGCTCTTAGTCTCATCTCTTCATCCCTTAGATTGGCGGCTTTTTCATAGTCTTGCTCGGCAGCAGCTTGGTCTTTTTCTTGTTCTATCTCTTGAATTTGTTTTAACATCTGTTGAAGGTATTCTGGCATTTCGGAACCTCTGATCTTTACCAAAGCACCAGCTTCATCCATCACGTCTATAGCTTTATCCGGTAAATATCTATCACTTATATACTTATTGGAGAACTCTACAGCTTTTTTAAGAGCTTCTTCTTCATATCTGACATTGTGAAAACTTTCAAATCTTGGTACTAACCCTTTTAAAATCTGAATACTTTCTCCCACAGAGGGGGGCTCTACCAATATCGGTTGAAATCTTCTTTCCAAAGCACCATCTTTCTCAATGTATCTTCTATACTCATCCAATGTGGTAGCTCCTATAATCTGTATCTCACCCCTTGCCAAGGCCGGTTTTAGCATGTTTGAAGCATCCACCGAACCTTCTGCCGCACCAGCCCCTATAATCATGTGAAGTTCATCTATAAATAGTATTACATTCACAGCTTTTTCCAATTCTTTTATAATTGTTTTGAGCTTTTCTTCAAACTGACCCCTATACTTTGTCCCAGCCACTATGGAGGCTATATCAAGCACCACCACCCTTTTATTTAAAAGGGCTTCTGGAACATTCTTAGATACTATCCTTTGAGCAAGACCTTCCACTATAGCGGTTTTTCCCACGCCGGGGTCTCCGATGAGCACAGGGTTGTTTTTGCGCCTTCTGGCCAAAATCTGTATAGTCCTTTCTATCTCTTTTTGCCTTCCCACCACAGGATCAAGCTTACCTTCGCTGGCTAAAGCAGTGATGTCTCTACCGTGCCTATCAAGTGTAGGAGTTGCTACATATTTTACCGTTTCCTGGATCGGAAGTTCTCCCAATATCTGCAAGGTTTCTCTTCGCACAGCATACTCGTCTAAACCAAGTCCTCTTAATATCCTGCCACCAAGTCCAGTTTTTTCTCTCACCACCCCTATAAAGATGTGTTCAGTGCCTACAAATTGATGGTGGAGAATCCTTGCTTCTTCCACAGCAAACTCCAAAACCCTCTTGGCATCTGGAGCAAACAACACTTCCCCGGAATGATTTCCCCTAGACATTTGGCTGGTTAGAGCTTTTTTCACTTTTTCTGGTGTTATGTTGAACTTAGCCAAAACAAGCGCTGGTATATCATCATCTCTTAAAAGCGCCAAAAGAAGATGCTCTGTGCCCAAATATCCATGCCCAAACTCTATAGCTTCTTCTCTTGCTTGCAATATAATCTGTCTAGCTCTCTCAGTAAATTTCTCAAACATATATACCCCTTTACAAACATTTTAGAGCTTTTTAAAAGCCCTTATATATAATAATATAGAATTATCCATTATTTTTTATGATACAAATATTATAGAGCACTCCCCTGATATTCATAATGCTTAAAGGTTTTCAAATTCTCAAGTGTCTTCTTGTAATACTCTTTTGCAAGAGCTTTTTCTTTTTTGCTAATACCATCTTTAGAATAACAAGCTTTTATATAAAAGTAAAAAAACTCTTTAAATCCCCCATTTACAATATATTCTGGTAAACTCTCTGGTCTACAATACCCATCTTTGCTATAATCTTTTAACTTACTGCATAGATATCTATACATCGCCCTTATACTAAACATTAGCACGATCTTCTTAAAAGCCCAATATAAAACATATAAGCCGATAGATATATAAACTACATACTCCAAATCTTGTTTAATAAAAGTTTTTAGGCTTTTAAGAGTCTGATCCATAAGATATTTTTGCCTTGCATCCGAATAATAAACTACATTTATATCCCAAAGATAGTTTATATAGTCAAGGTATAGTCTTAATTTACTAAGTTTTGGCATGTCTTGTACATAAGAAGACGGCGTGGTGTCTACCGTCTGCCAAACCCCATTGTAATAAGCCTCTACCCACGAGTGGGCTAAAGAGTTTGTGATAAAATAATAATTCCCATCTTTGTTGTAAAAAGCCCCATGAAAACCCACCACTACCCTGCTCGGCACCCCCATAAGCCTTAGCAAAAGCGCCGTGGAAGAAGCGTAAGCCTCACAGTTACCATATCTATATTTAAATAAAAAATCATATAAAAAATGATTGGAAATAGGATTATTAAGAGAATATTTAAAATGTTCATTATTGAAAAACTCACTCACGGCCTTTATAGGATCTTTGTACTTAGCTTTTAAAAATGATGCAAGTTTTACTATTGATGGGTCTATATTTTTCGGAAGCTCTAAAAAATTATCTTCATTTAAAAGCTGTTGTTTGTAAAAGTTTGTCATGTAAGAACGCACCCTATAAACTGTCCTATGTATGATAGGTTTATCGGTCTTTATCGTATAATCTCGGGTTATACTTGCACTTACAATGTTTTTATAAACAGAGGCAAACTGAGGATAGGCGATGGCAAACAAAACATTATCATAACTTGGTTCTATCATCACCGTGTAAGATACTTCTTTCCCAGAAAGAGATTTTGCTCCATGAGCGCTATGTTTGTGTGTCCAAGAGACGCCATTAAAATAATCCAGCGTCTGTCCTATGAAATATGCATTTTTTAAATCTACATTGCCTTTTATATTAAAAACCCTAAACACGGTAGCGGTGTTTTCCAGAACATTTGTAGCGTTTGAAGGGGAAAGGTTGTTAGAAAACCCTACGGTATTGCTAATCCCACCCACTCCTATGTTTAAAATAGGTGATTGGATACGAGGCATAATCAAAAATATAAAAAATCCCAGTATTGCGGTGGATACAGATAAAACACTCACAAAAACGCTCATAATCTTTATATGATTGGTGTTTATAGTATCGTTTTTTAGGCTTTTAAAGACATTGACTACAAGAAATATGAATATGCTTAAAAACACCCATATCAAAAGCATCAAAAGAAATCTAAGATCTGTATTGGAAACTCCTATCATTCCCATACCCATCGTTTGGAGTATCATTATCTGATATATATCTCTTGGAGCTTTTTTCTCCAAAGATTTTATGCCAAGAAACGTCACTATTATATTTTTTGCAAAAACAAAAAGAGCGGTGATATTAAAACTCACTAAAAATATGAATATTACAGAGAGCACCGCCAAAGAGTTTATAATAATGCGTGGCATACACTTACCTTTTATATCTTGAATTATACCTATTACTACAAAAGATATTCCTATGAGGTATAAAGGGCTAAAACTCACAAGGCCTATGGACACTATAGAAAATATTATACTTACATACAAAAGCAATATAAGAAAACTGTATACGCTTGTTTTTTTCATAAGAACATGGCCCAGGGCGGAATCGAACCGCCGACACTACGGTTTTCAGCCGTA
>CAZDZN010000007.1:19197-25960 GCA_964509905.1 uncultured Aquificaceae bacterium | reverse complement strand
TTATACCATAACTATAATTTAAGATGGGAAAATATTAAAGTTTTAAAGATTAGGACTTCGCTATCTTCAAGAGCATTATAAAAGCTCACAGCCAAAAAAGAACAGATTTTTATTATAAAAACACCAAATATCGTGAGCACAGAAGATAAAATATCTTTTTTGGCAATTTTAGAAAGAAGAGGTATCAAAAGAAAGGTAAACTTGGTAGCCCAACCAAAAGGCGATAAGCCGCTACCTATATTCAAAGAAGCTACGAAAACCCGTGTCTTAACCTGAACCATTTAGAAGAGGATCTGAGACACTCACATAAAATCTATTCTTATATTAAAAGCCAGAAAAATCATTTAGATTATATTTATATCACGGATTTTAGCTTTTGTAAGAATGTTTTTTGAAATTCTTCCTTGAATTTGTGAGAATAAATGGCAATTTTTAATTCATTTTCTTCAGCTCTCATCCAGACCTTGCGGTTTACCCGATAAAACGCCAGCATCATACCAGCGATGGTGATAATAGAGCCAAGCCATATTATGTCTGTACCAGGATTTTTAGAGATCTGAAAACCAGAAAAATACTGAGGTACGAAGCTATCCATGAAAAACACATAGGGAAAGTTTTTTATGTTTGGCATTTCATTGTAAGCCAGCAACGTAAGTTTTGGGTTATATATCACAGGTATATTGTAGGTTTTGCTGTTGTATGTGGCTTTCAGCATCACAGCGGGTTTTAAATCACCGTTCGTCCCAGCCTGAGGATTTTCTATGTTTAGTGTACTTTTTAAAATCTCAAGAGAAATATTATTAAACATAGCAAACTTTGAGTTTATAAACTTAACAGAGCCCACAAGGGCTTCTTTAGGATTCCCAGACATCGCTTTTTTCTTATCTATTACGATAAGCTTCATATCTTCTGGAAAACCAGTCATACCATAAGAAGCTTGGTATATCTTGTATCTTCCGTAATCAAAAGGTGTATTTACTGCCAAAGAACCTTCTTTTACTATTTTGTTGTTTTTTATTATATAAATATCGCTCTTGTAAGATTTTACTGCTGAGGCAAATTCCGGCGAGGACTTTCCGTAAGTGATTATTTTAAACCTTTTTTCGTAAACATAAAAAGGAAGCTTATAAACTTTGTTTGATGCCATATCAAGACTCATCAGTATGTTTGATTTTTCGCCCTCTGGTACTTGCATCACGCCCCTTATGCCAAAATAAGAATCTATCAATGTACCCGCCAAAAGAATTATAAGCCCTATATGGACTATGTAAACCCCAAGTCTTGACCATTTGCCCTTTTCTGCGTAAATATACTTTTTTCCACCTTCTTCTTCGTAAAAAACCCTAAAACCTTCGGATTTTAAAAATTTTGCGACATCCATTATATCTTTTGTAAGCTTTGCACTTATAGGTTTTAAGTGTTTCTCAGCTTTTTCATCAAGTTTTAATATCCTCTCTTTTCCAAAGGTATGACGCCAAACTGGTGGAAGCCTTTTAATAGAGCAAACTATGAGATTTACCCCAAAAAGATATATCAAAAACCTGTAATACCACGAATGGAAAACGTTGTTTAAATGAAGTGCTGCTATAAAATTGGCCTCGTGAATACCATATTTTTGAATGTAATAACTCATAGGCTGCTCTTGTTCTATATAAGTAGAACCGAGCATTGAAAAAATCGCTATCGCTATCATGAGGGAGAAAGCCAGTTTCAAAGAAGCGAGCAAATCATATAAAACATCTATAAACCCTTTTCCGGATTTTATCTCTTCTATAATCTCTTTTAACTCATTATAAAAAATCTTTAGCAACGAAGAGCCAAACGCCAAAGATACAATACCGAAGATGCTATAGAAAAATACACCTTTTGAATGGTCGTAAAAAAGTCCATATACTGCCAGCATAAGCCATAAAATAAGGCTTATGGTAAGACTAAGAATTGTGTTAGTTATATACTTTCTCATATTCTAATTTCAACCTTTCCATTACAAGATTTTTTATATTATCTATAAGACTTTTGCTTAAAAGCTCAAAAAAGGGTTTGTGAGAATCTTTGCACGTGGGCATTTGTAGAAATATGCTGTTATCTAATTTATTTTGAAGGACTTTTATTGATTTTAGCCTTATGTCGTTCTCTAACATCACATCCACATAGGCTAAGACTCTGTAGTTTCTATAATCTACTTCAAATATGTATATGTTTTCTATGCTTACATTCATGCAAGGGCTTTTTCTTTTTGCATCTTCTTATACTTTTCTAAAGCAAGACGCTTTTTTATACCGCTTATCCTATCTATAAACGTAATACCATTTAGATGATCAGACTCATGCTGAAATACAATGGCCGGAAAACCGGATAGGTTTAAAATCACCTCTTCTTCGTGCTCGTTTATGGCTTTTACCAAAACATTGGAAAACCTTTTTACTTCCACTTGAAGGCCAGGAAAAGATAAACACCCTTCTTTCATGACATGCTCACCCCCAGCTTCAATGAGCTCTGGATTTATGAGCACACCTTTAAAATGCTCCTGATTCTCGTCTATTTCATATCTGCTGGTGCTGGCCGTAGTATCTATTATCATAATACTAAGAGGTAGGTTCACTTGGTTTGCTGCCAGGCCTATACCTTCATTTTTATACATCGTTTGTTTCATGTTTTCTACAATATCTTTTATCTCGGAGTCTACTGTTTTTACAGGGCTTGTTTTTTTCTTCAAAATTTCATTGGGGTATGTAACAATCTCAAGCATTCAAATATTATATACCCTAAAGGCTGTTTTTGATATGATATAAATCTCCAGATTTACAAAAATTTATATAAGACATGCCACTAATAAGAAAGTAAAAAATCGAGTAAGTGCACATCTTATAAAATGCTATTGAATACAAAACCAATGGAGTAAATATTTATTGATGGTACAGTTATGACTTATCAGCAGTTGATAAAAATATAAAGAAATGTTAAAATTAGCAAATGGAAGCAAAAAAATTTTATAAACCTTTTCAAGCCTTGGCACATCCGCTGGATATTGTGAAAAATTTCACGCCGAATTGGTTTACCCTCACGATGGGTACTGGCATAGTGGCCATAGACCTTCACAACTCTCCTTATCACTTCCCCTATATATTACAAATAACGGAGTTTTTGTGGGAATTGAACATTTTATTTTTCGCTATTATATCAATATTATTTGTAGCCAGATGGGCATTCTTCTACGAAGAAGCAAAAAGGATGCTTCACCATCCAGTCCAATCGATGTTTATAGGTGCTATCCCCATGGGCTTTGCCACGATAGTAAATGGATTTATACTTTTCAAAGGCAACGAGTACGCTCATTTAGCATATTATCTTTGGTGGATAGATGCCATTATGGCTATCGTTAGTGGTTTTTTGATACCATTCTATATGTTTACAAGCCATGAGCATAGTTTAGATAAAATGACTGGCGTGTGGCTTTTACCTGTGGTTCCGGCAGAGGTAACAGCAGCCTCTGGAGGACTTATAGCATCTCACATATCTCAAACACACGCTCAATATGTAGTTTATACAAGCTACATACTTTGGTCTTTATCCGTACCTTTGGCAATGAGCATATTGGTGATACTATTTTTCAGATTAGCAGTGCATGGACTGCCGCCAAAAGATATGGCAGTTTCCATATGGCTTACTCTGGGTCCAATTGGTACAGGAGCTTTAGCTATGTTTTTGCTCGGTCAGGCTTCTTCCGGGACATTTTACAACTCAGAGTTTGAGCTGTTTTCGAGGCTCTTTTTTAGAGTAGGTTTTATGATAGGCATGCTCTTATGGGCATACGGTATTTGGTGGTATATAATGGCTATCATGACTACGCTAAGATATCTAAAAGAAGGGCTTCCGTTCAACATGGGCTGGTGGGGATTTACATTCCCTCTGGGTGTCTTTACAGCAGCCACAATACAGCTTTGGCTATTCACAGGATTTATACTTATAAAGGTACTTACTGGTATTGAGCTATTGATGTTAACTATATTTTACATCATTGTTATGGCGAGGACAGTCCAAGGCATATGGCATGGGTCTTTGTTTAGAGCACCGTGTCTTTCCAAAGAAACAGGTCTTCCAGTAGAAGAAAACATGTTTAATCCTAAAATCTAAGGACATAGACCTATTCAAGCTATTTGGAGAACAAAAATGTCAAGCCTAAAGATCCTGTTTTTACAAAAGGTGTTGATATGAAAAGTTCAAGACAACATTAAAATTGTGATATAATATTAGCTTACATTAAATTTGGAGGTAAGATTTATGAATATCCAAGAGATTGAGAAGATTTATACACCGAAAAAGGAGTATCCAGCTTTTAAAGTGGGAGATACCATAAGGGTAAATTATAAGATAAAAGAAGGGGACAAAGAGAGGGTTCAAGGGTTTGAGGGTATAGTGATAAGGATAAAAAATAGAGGGCTAAACAAGATATTCACCGTTAGAAAAGAATCCTACGGCGTTGGTATAGAAAGAACATTCCCTTATTACAGCCCAAACATTCAAAGCATACAGCTTGTAAAATATGGCAAGGTAAGAAGGGCAAAACTTCACTTCCTTAGAAGTATCAAAGGTAAGGCTGCTGCTCGTAAGATTAAAGAGATTAAACCATGGGAAAAGGAAGCCCACGAAAAGCTCAAACAGGAAGCCAAATCCAAGAACTCTTAATATACGAGCATCAGCTTTTAAAAAGAGGGCTAACGTTGGCTTGTGTGGATGAAGCAGGGCGTGGTGCTTTGGCTGGCCCTTTGGTAGCAGGAGCTATATTGGTGGAAGATTTGAATCTATTCTACAATGACGGATTGGAGTTTATACATGGAGATTCAAAACATCTTTGCGAGAATTCCAGGTTTTGGGCTTTTGATAGGATAAAAGATTACTTTAAATACAGCGTAGGGATTTCTACAAACGATGAAATAGATGAGTTTGGTATAGTAAAAGCCACAAAACTTGCAATGAAAAGAGCCCTTGAAAATTTAAAAGGTTTTGACATCGTTTTGGTAGATTATGTACCATTGGAAGAGTATGAGCATATAGCTATAACCAAAGGAGACGAAAAAAGCTTTTGCATAAGACTCGCTTCTCTGGTAGCAAAAACATACAGAGATAACCTTATGATAGATTATGAGAAAACCTATAAGCGATATAGTTTCTCAAAACACAAAGGATATGGCACCAAAAAGCACTTAGAAGAGATAAAAACTTTTGGAATTTCTGATATACATCGAAGAAGTTTTTGTTATAATATTTAGTTTAAGGAGGCATTATGAGAGTTAAAGGTCGTTCGTCAAAGAAGTTTAGGAAAAAGGTGTTAAAACTTGCCAAAGGCTACAGAGGACAAAAAAGCAGAGTTTATAGAAAGGCAAAAGAAGCACTTACAAGAGCTCTAAAGTATCAATATAGAGACAGGCGCCAAAGGAAAAGGCAGTTTAGAGCCCTTTGGATAGCCCGTATCAATGCCACCTGTAGAGCAAATGGTATCACTTACAGCAGGTTTATAAACGGCCTTAAAAAAGCTGGTATAAATCTAAATAGGAAAACACTATCCCAAATAGCGATACTTGACCCTCAAGCTTTTAAAGAGCTCATAGAAAAAGCCAAAGCCCATGTGGCCTAACAAAGAGGAGATTTTAAATACATTAAAAGCTGAGCTTAGCTCGGTCCCCTCTTTAAAAGAATTGGAAGAGCTAAAAGCCAAATATCTTGGTAAAAATGGGCTTATAAAAGAGCTTTCAAAAGCCATGAAAGACATACCCCAAGAGGGGCGTAAAGAATACGGCACCATCTTAAACGAGATAAGAGAAACAGCAGAAAATCTTATATTAGAAAAATACAACTATTTCAAAGCCCTTCAGGAGCGCTCAAGCCTTTTAAAAGAGTATGTGGACACATCGATTCCACCCACAAATTACACAGGAAATCTTCATCCCATAAGCCTTGTTCTTGATAGAATTTTATCTATATTTAGGTCTATGGGCTTTTGGGAAAAGCAAGGTCCAGAACTTGAAAATGAAGAGTACAACTTTGACATGCTAAATATACCCAAGTATCATCCCGCCAGAGACATGCAAGATACTTTTTATGTAAATGTGGATGGTTTTGTGATGCGCACCCATACCTCTCCCGTCCAAATAAGGACTATGCTTGAGACCTCTCCACCTATTTACATTACAGCCCCCGGTAAAGTTTATAGAAAAGACGACGACCCCACACACTCGCCCATGTTTTTTCAAGTGGAAGGCTTGGCCGTTGACAGACATATAAACTTAAGACATTTAAAGTATACATTGGATACATTCTTAAACATATTTTTTGATAAAAGCCTAAAAACCAGATATAGAAGCTCTTATTTTCCTTTTACAGAGCCTTCTTTTGAAGTTGATATAGAGTGCGTCATGTGCTCTGGAAAGGGCTGCAGAGTGTGCAAAAATACCGGATGGCTTGAAGTGATGGGATGCGGTATGGTGCACCAAAATGTGCTTAAAAACTGCCACATTGACCAAAATATCTATACGGGCTTTGCTTTTGGCATGGGCGTAGAAAGACTTTCAATGCTATACTACGGCATAGACAATATAAAACTATTTTACGAAAACGATATTAGATTTTTATCTTTGTTTATGTGATAAAATATTATTATGAAGTTAAAAAGAACGGCGCTTATATCACTGGGAGCCCTCATAGGTTTTACGCTCTTTTACATAGGACTAAACCAATGGCAACATGAAAAAGAATCATCTGGCAA
>CAZDZN010000007.1:0-19187 GCA_964509905.1 uncultured Aquificaceae bacterium | reverse complement strand
GATAAATATAGTAACTCCAAACACAACGCCTCAACCTACTCAACCACAAATTCAAACTACTCAACCACAATCCAATCAATCGCAAGTTCCTCAAACTAACCAAGCTAATCAGCAAAATCAAGTTAATCAAACACCTCAAACCCCTCAAACTCAAAAACCCGCCTCAAAACCTCAAAAGACCATAGCCCAGATTATAAAAGAGTCTCAAAAACCCAAGCAAACTACACCACCAACTCAAAAGCCACAAACCAAAGAGCAAGAAAATATCTTCCAAATAGGGGCTTTTAAATCCCAAACATCTTTGCAAAAGGTTATAGATAAAGCAAGGGCGTTAGGATTTGAACCTATAGTAAAAGAGGAAAAAGGCTTTTACATAGTGAGGGTAAAACTACAAGGTTCAAAAGATGGTATAAAGCTTCTTACGGCTTTTCCCGGAGCTTTTAAAGTCCGTTGAATCTTATTTTTATAAGTAGTTTGATGGTGTTGTTTAGCTGGATAATACAAGGTATTTCTGGGTTCGGTGGTGGAGTTTTTATGCTTACATTGCTTAGTCTTGTAATGAATATAAAGTCAGCAGTCCTTACGTTTTCTTTTATCCAAGTCTTAGGACCCCTCAGCATTCTTTTAACTATTAAAAGCTATAAACCAAATATAAAAATCATAGCCTATTTGATAATAGGCTCTTTTATAGGCATATTCACGGGTACCCATATATTGAAGGTTATAGGTATCCCCTATATGGAAATGTTAAGTGGATTGTTTTTTATGAGTATAGGGTTTTTTGATGGCATCGTTATCTTTAAAAAGGAAATATTAGATTTAACTTCTAAAATAGAAGCAAAACATGGGATTCTGGTGGGCTTTGTATCGGGGATATTTTCCGCTATAGTGGGGGTAGGCGGTCCACCTGCTGCAATATATCTAAGGAATATAGTAAAAGAGTTTGACGAGTATAGATACCTCATATCTCTTTATTTTGTTTTGATAGTATGTATTAGGCTTTTTACATACTACATGCTTCATGCTTTTTCAAACGTAAGATACGACTATATAGCCTATTGGGGTGCTTCATCGTTGGCAGGGTTGTGGATAGGTAGATTTATAAGTAGATTTATAAGAACGCGCTATCTTAACCTAAGTGTTCCTTTTTTGACTATAATATGCGGTATACTCCTTGTGGGGAAAGGAATAAAAAGCTTTTAATATTTTGTGTCTAAAGTTATCGTTAGGCTTAACCGATGGATTTGTGCAAATAAATATTTGCTTATATCAAAAATATGATATTGTTTCTACAAAAAAAAAAAAAAAAACGATTATTTTTTATGATAAATATTGATATTAAGGAGGTGATGTGTGAAGCCAAGCCAAAACAGCATATTATTTTCCGTATGTCCCCACGATACGGCAAAAGGGCTTAAGTTTTGGAATAAGTTCAAGAAGGATTTGGAAGATAAGTTGGGAGAATATGTAGAGTTTGAGCCATTTTACTCTTTTGAAGAAGAAAAAGAGAAACTGAGCTTACGCACATATCATCTTTATTATGCAGGATTCAATGCCACTACAGAATTATATAGGAGAAATTATAAACCCATAGCCAAAATAAAAGGTCAAAAAGATGAGTTTTATATAATAGGAAAAGATGAATCTATCTTTGAAAAAACTAATGTTAAATTAGCCTTACTCTCTGATATTCCAATTGGTTATGGGTCTGTGATTTTTGATTTTGAATACGTTGATGTAATTTATGCTAAAAATTTTGAGGAAATCTTAAAGTTATTGTTAGAAGATAAAGCCGATTTAGGTTTGATGTACAATGAAACATGGGAGCAAATAGAAGATAGATACAAAAAAGGTATAAAAATACTGAAAAACACTGGATATATTACAAGTCATGTATTCATGGCTCATCCAAGCGTTTATGAAAAATTAAAACCCATACTTTTGTCTTTTGATTTTTTAGAAGAAGCAAAAGAAGAAGATATTGTAAAATTTTTGCGCGCGAAAGAAAAAGCCAAAATAGCTTCAAAAAGGATGGAGGAACATGACTTGGCAAAAGCTCTTCTTAATTCAAAAAATATAGGTATTCTTATATATCAAGATAAAATAGTATTTGCCAACAAATATGCAAAGGATCTTGTTGAGTATAAAGAGGAAGAAATTTGCAATATGCATCCATTGGACATTTTATACGAACAAAAAGACATATGTGAAAAAATTGTCAAAAAGATATTAAAAAGAAGGAAATTCGATAAATCTTTCTCAGAGATAAAAGTCCTTACAAAAACAAAAAGAGCTTTGACCTTAAATACTTTTACATCCGCCACTGTATTCAAAGGCAAACCTTCTGGTTGTACGGTATTTTTTGATATTACAAAGCAAAAAAGACTTGAAAATATGTATATGATGCTAAAAGAAGTAAACCAAGCCATTACGCTATCTACTTTTGAAGAAGAGTTATTCAGTAGGATAGGAGAAGCTCTTGTAGATAAGTTTAAATTTAAATTGGTTTGGGTTGGAGAATCTGAAAAAAACTCTGATTATTTTAAAGTACTTTACAAGTTTGGTGAAGACATAGGCTATCTTGATAAAGTAAGGATTTCTTATAAAGAAAATGCAAAAGAGGGAGTAGCTTTCAAAGATAGTGAAATTCTTATAGTATCGGATATGATGAAAGAATCGACATTTGCGATTTGGAGAGATATTGTAAGAGAGTATAGGTTTATGTCTATGGCTTCTATACCCATAAATGTAAATAATAAACCGAAATTCGTAATCAGTATGTATTCGGAAGAACCCAAGTTTTTTGATGAAGATATAGTTAGTATATTGGAAGAGATAAAAACCGATATAGAGTTTGCTTTAAAAAAATTAGATGAAACAAAAGAAAGCGTTATTATCAAAAAAGCTATAGAGAGCACTCCATCCTGGATGATTATTGTCGATGATAATTTTAATATCGTATATGCAAACGACGCGGTATCAGAAATAAGCGGATATAAAAAAGAAGAATTGATTGGAAATAGTTTAAAAATGTTTATGTGCAAGATTGCAGAAGAAAAACTATGCAAAGTGTTGGATACATATTTCACGGAAAATAAGCCTTTTCAGGGAATCATTACAGCTAAAAAAAAGGACGGTGAACCGTTTTATTTAGATTCATCCATCTATCCTATAGAAATAGCTCCGGGGCTCAAAAAATATATGTATATAGGAAAAGATATTACAAAAGAAAAGAAACTCTCAAGCGAAATATCAAGGTTTAAAGAATTATCTGAAGTGGATGCTCTTACAAAAACTTACAATAGAAGGTTTTTTGACGAGATATTGGATATTTTTATAAACAACTATAGAGATAAAACAGCATATTTCTCCATTATTATGCTTGATATAGATGATTTTAAAAAGATAAATGATACTTATGGACACGACGTAGGAGATGCAGCACTTAAAAAAGTATCAGAGATTGTACTAAAAAACATAAGACAGGAAGATATATTTTGTAGAATAGGGGGAGAGGAATTTGTCTTGATTGTAAAATTAAACGCATTTGAAGCTTTCTCTGTAGCTGAAAAATTAAGAAAGCTCATAGAAAATACGCCTATATCTTACAACGATATAAATATAAAAGTGACATGTAGTTTAGGAGTAGCGGAGTTTGATAGAAATGACACAAAAGAGTCTCTTTTTAAAAAGGCTGATTTGGCTTTGTATACATCAAAAAATTCCGGGAAAAATATGAGTTATCTATTTTTTGGAAGTTCAAACGAAATATAATTTTATGCTCAAAACCCTAATTTCCAACTTAAAATGATATTACTTTTGTACGTCTGTGCTTATCAAATCTGCTTACTTCCAGTAATAAACTTATATCAAATTTATGAACTCATCAAAAGAACCTACTTTTTTGGCTTGGTTTTTAAGATAGTACAAAAACTCAATATCGTTAATATCCTCGAGCCTATCTTTTATATCATGTAAATCTTCTACACCAAATTTTATATTTAAGATGTCAAGGATTGCCTCAATTTTACCTTTAATCATACCTCTTGTATCTCACCTTCTATTCTACCTTCCATTCTACCTTCCATCATGCCTTTAATTCTGGCTTCTTCTTGATAATGCTCTATAGCCTCTTAAAGTAAGTTTTTCATATCAGTACCTGGTTTAGATATATCTATTAATTTATTATTTAGTTCTTCAAAGTCAATCTCTTTAGTTCTGTGAATTTCCATAAGAAACAATATCAATGTTCCTTTGTCTGTTATATTTGTCACTATTTCTTTTAGCACTATATCAAGAGGTTCTTTTTCCTAAAATCAATTTAAGAAGCATTATGTAAGAGTATAGTTCTAAACTTTTTCTTAGTATGACTTTTTCATTTTCTATCATGTCCTTTGGAGTATTCAGAATATATTTTAAATCAAAGATGTATTCTTTTATCTTATTATCGATGGGCAAGTCTTTAATAATGGAAGTGCTTATATTCCACTCTTTTTCTCCTACATATACAACTATAGGGACTATGAGAGGCAGTTTTTTATTTTCTCTTGCTACATCGTTAAATCTTGCATAGATATAGGATAAGAGCTGGATAAAGATATTTTTATATGGGCTTGATTTGTGCTCAAGGATAAAATATAACTCAAGCTTTTGCTCTGTGTCTTTTATGTTTATCTCAAAGGCTATATCATAATGGGCTTTTATGTTTTCTTTAGTATTGTATTTTTCCGTATCCACAAACACTATGGTGTCGAAATCAAGCACGCTGGCAAGTTATGGAAGGTTTGCCTCGATCAAAGCTTCTATAGTTTCTTTTTTTCTTGAATACGGTCTTAAAAGTAAGGTCTGAGGATTGTACCTTCTTAAAATCTTCTGGATTTTGAAATAGATTATCTATCTCATTCATTCGAGTATTATAGCATAAGAAGCCTAAGGGTGGTAGTGGGTGAGTTTCTATATAGTTTTATGCCTAAAGTTATTGTTTTTGGATTTTAGTATGATATAATTAATTATATGACTAAAAAACCTTCTCTGGAGCTCCAATGGTTAGAGGAAATGTCTAAGTTAGACAGCTTTGTCATCAAAACCCCTGTAAACAAGCAAGAATTCTGGGCAGAATGGCAAGAAAAGTACTCTAAAGCCAAGATGGGACGCATAGCCTCTATCAGGATGCTAAGGAAAAAAGGACTCGATGCTGAGCAGATAAGAAACTTAAGGGATACGCTAAATTTCTACGACAATGTGCTGGATTATTTAAACGAATTTAGGGGCATCGCTTTGAATGTAAGAGGATTTTTCTTTACCACAGAGAACTTTGAAACTGACGACGAAGACATAGACTTTGACTTCTAAGGATACACCTATATACTTAGTGGGTTTTATGTGCAGTGGCAAATCGCTCGTAGGGAGTATATTGGCTTCTAAATTAGGTTTTAACTTTATAGATATAGACCAAGAGATAGAGCATAGGCAAAACATGAGCATAGAGGAAGTCTTCTCCACAAAAGGGGAGAGTTTTTTTAGAGATTTTGAACTAAAAGTATTAAGAGATATATCAAAGCCAAAAGATGTGATATCCACCGGCGGTGGGCTTGGGGCAAACGAAAAAGCTCTTGAATTTATGAAAAGTAGTGGCTTTGTGGTGTTTTTAGATATTCCTTTTGAAAGCTTTTATAATAGATGTAAAGATCTTCCAAATAGACCGCTTTTGAAAAAGCCTATCCAAGAACTAAAAGATTTATTTAATAAAAGGTATAATGTTTATATAAAAGCCCATAAAACATTTGATGCTTTAAAAGAGCCAAATATTTTAGCGGAGGATATAATAGCTTATTATGAGCAATTTAAAAGAGATATCGGAACTCATTAAGTTTGAGCATACTATATTTGCTTTACCTTTCGGCATAAGCGCATTTTTACTTTTATCTCATGGGTTTGACCTATGGAAGTTTACCATTATTATAATAGCCTTGGTGCTGGTGAGAACAGATGCCATGACCATGAATAGGTTATCGGATTTAGACCTTGACAAACTAAACCCCCGCACACAAAACTGGCCACACGCCAAGGGCAGCGTCTCAGAGCTTGAGCTAAAAGCTATTATTTTTATCACCTCTTATCTATTTATAATCGTATCTTTTATGCTAAATAAACTTGCATTTCTGTTGTCTCCAATAGTGCTTTTATCTATTTATATTTACCCAAAAGCTAAAAGATTTACATATATGCCTCATGTATATTTGGGGCTTGTTTATTTTCTTATACCTATTGGTGTGGATGTGGCTTTAAACTCTCATGTATCAAAAGAGGCAATCCTGCTTGGTTTTGGTATGGGATTTTGGGTTAGTGGGTTTGACATGCTTTATGCTTTACAAGATTATGAGTTTGACCTACAGCACAATGTAAAATCCATAGCCGTATGGCTTGGAAAAGAAGGGGCTATAAAAGCCGCCCGCATCTTTCACATACTTACATTTATATGCCTTTTGGGACTTCATTTTATGGATAATAGACTTGGTGTTTTATATATAATAGGGCTTCTTGCAATAGCCGGGTTTTTGATCTATGAGCACTCCCTTATAAAACCGAGCGACTTATCAAAGCTAAACAAAGCATTTTTTACTGTAAATGGATACATAAGTATCATTTATATGCTTTTGATAATGCTGTCTTTATGGATTTCATAAAAAACCAGATTAAAAAAGTGGCAAGATTTTGCTTTGAAGAGGGACTTGTAAATGGATCTGCTGGGAATATAAGTCAACGCTACAAATCTGATGTCTATATCACCACCACAGGGGCTTTTTTTGGCGACCTCACAGATCAAGATATATTAAAATTAAACATAAAAACTTCTTATCATGAAAAAGCTTCATCTGAATACAGCGCCCACAGGGCTATCTATCTAAATACAGATAAAAAAGCTATTCTTCACACCCATCCCAAATACAGCATTTTGGTTTCATTTTTTTACGATATGATAATACCTATAGATTCTGAGGGAAAAACTTATTTTAAAAATGTGGATGTGCTGGATGTAAACCCACCTTCTTCTTCAAAAGAATTAGAACTGGCTTTGTCTGAGGCTTTTGCAAAAAGTAATATAGTTATAGTAAAAACTCATGGAGTATTTGCCGCTGGAAACTCATTGATGGAAGCATATAAATATACCGGTGCTTTGGAACATTCATCTTTTATACTTTTAAAAGCCAAAAACATGTTAAAATAAAATAAAATGGAAGAGCTTGAGAGATTTTTAGATGTGGCAAAAAATGCAGCACTCATAGGGGGAGAGGTGTTGAAAGAGCACTTTGGAAAGCTTTTGATATCCGATGTAGAAGAAAAATCCGAAAAAGATTTCGTAAGCTTTGTGGATAAGACCTCAGAAGAAAAAGTGGTGAATTACATAAACGCTATACTAAAAGACCATCAAATCATAGGAGAAGAAGGAGCCTCTGTAAACGATAGTCCTTACAAGTGGTATATAGACCCTTTAGATGGGACAAAAAACTACATAATGGGATTTCCGATATTCGCTTGCTCAGTGGGACTTGTTTATGAGGATGAGCCTATTGTGGGAGCGGTGTACCTTCCTTATTTTGACATACTTTATTATGGGGCAAAGGGTTTTGGGGCTTTTAAAAATGGAAGCTCAATAAAAACAAGCCAAAGGCACCTAAGAAAACATTGTAACATATGTTACGGGTTTCCATCTCGCTCCAAAAGAAATTTAGACTCATATCTTATGGCTTCCAAAGAGATTTTTATAGATGCAGCTTCTTTGAGGCGACCTGGAGCTGCAGCTGTGGATATATGCTATTTGGCAGAAGGGGTATTTGATGGGCTTATGGAATTTGAACTTCATCCGTGGGATATAGCTGGGGCTTTGGCAGTGCTTTTGGAAGCTGGAGGAAGCTATTCCCTTAGCAATGGCTTTAACGGCAAAACGGATGTGGTAGCGTCAAACTCTTTAATCCATGAGTGGATTTTAGATGTAGTGCAAAAGTGCGTAGGGGTGAATTATGAAATACCTTGTAAGCGTTGATTTTTCAGATATTACCAATTTAGTGGTAAGAAGCGCCAAGGTTTTTGGTCTAAAGCTAAATACAGAGCTCGAGCTTTTTCATGTGATAGCACCTTTTACTTACCTCCCTTATCCGGAAGGCCTATCCATAGATATAGTGGATATGGATATCATACAAAAAGCCGAAGAAAATGCCAAGAACTTAGCCTTAGAAAAACTAAGCGCCTTAAAAGATTATTTAGAACCGATTAAAAGCACATATAAGGTGCTGGTAAATACGCCTTTTTCAGAGACAATATCAACATATGCTGAAGAAAAACATATGAGAGGGATATTTTTAGGTGGGCATAGCAAAAATTTATTTGAAAAAATACTAGTGGGTAGTACCACTGAGGATGTAGTAAAAAATACGCTTGTAGACTGCGTGGTAATAAAATCCAAAGAGATAGAAAAATTAGAACACATGCTCATAGCTTATGATTTTACGCCGATATGCGATAAAATGATTAATTTTATTTTTGATAATTTTAAAAGTCCAAAACCAAAAATAAAACTCGTTCATATAGATACAGGGCTTAGCGTAAGTTTTGCCCCAGAGATCTCTCAAAGCATAGAGCAAAGCGTAGACCAAGCCAAAATCCAAAAATTAAACGATATAAAAGAAAGGTTTTCTTCAATATATGATTTTTCTTATGAGATAATAGATGACAAAAATATAGCAAAAGCTATAGAAGATGAGGCGGATAAGATAAATCCGGATGTTATTTTTGTAGGTTCAAAAAGACCTAAACTTTTAGAGAGGATATTTGGTGGGCTTGAGGCAATGAATATTTTAAGACATACAAAGTATCCTCTTTATGTGTTTAAAGAAGAGGTTAAATGATGTTTAAGAAGATTTTGACATTTTTAACATTGTCAAGTGTTGCTTTGGCAAACCCTTATTTTGATTATGCGATGTGCCATTATTACCTTGATAACCCTCAGAAAGCCTACCCTTACTGCAAAAAGGCGTTACAAAAGCTCCCAAGCCCAAGCGTGTTTGAAGATACCATAAGCATGTACGTGAGAGCTCACGATATAAAAGATGCGATATATGTAGGGGAATTGTACAAGCAACGCTATCCAGATTCCAAAAGACCGTATATAGACCTATACACCCTCTATACGATGGGACATTATCATAAGCAGGCAAAAGAAACATTAGAAGAAGCCTTAAAAAAATTCCCTCAGGATAACTTTTTTGCTGTAAACCTTATCACCACTTATCTACACGATGGAGAAATAGAAAAAGCCAAAGAAATACTCAATAGGTTTTTGACTTTTAAGAATGAAGATAAAAAAGAGATATTTTATTATATAAAGGCAAACATAGAATTAGCCGAGCAAAACCAGGATAAAGCTATAGAATATCTTAAAAAAGCCATAGAGCTAAAACCAGATTTTGAAGAGGCTATAAATCTTTTGGCAGACATCTACGACCAAAACGGAGAATATCAGAAAGAACAAAAACTCTACGAAGAAATACTTCAAAAAGATCCCACAAATATTACAGTTTTAGAGCGCTTAGGTACTCTTTTTTCAAAGCTTGGCCTTAGCTACAAAGCCTCTGATGTCTACAAAAAGCTTGTAAAACTGAATCCAAACAACAAAGCCTATCAATATCAGTATGCGGTGAGTTTGCTACAAAACATGGATTACAAGAAAGCTATAGCTATACTAAGCCGCCTTTACAAAGAAAATCCAAAAAGCAAAAGTATAGGATATCTATATGGACTTGCTTTGGAGGCAAACCATGAACCTATAAAAGCTTTGGATGTCTATAAGCATGTTTTGATTCTTGATCATAAAAACTCAAAACTTTACGAACGCATATCCTCTATCCTCATAGATCAAGGCAAATATAACGAAGCCCTTCCCTATATAGAAAAAGGGTTAAAGCTAAACCCACTAAACGCTAAATTTTACATATTTAAGGCCATCATACTGGGCAGTCAAAATCACTATATAAGAGCAAAATCTTATGCAGATCAATCTATAAAATTAGACCCACACGATTATAGAAGTTATTTTATAAGAGCGATGGTAGAAGACAAGCTCCACCAAATAGACAATGAAATAGAAGATCTGAAAAAAGTGATAGCCCTAAAACCAAACGATGCAGACATGCTGAATTATCTCGGCTATACAATGCTTTTATACAACAAAGATATAAACCAAGCTATGGATTATATAAAAGAAGCGGTAAAACTATCTCCTAAAAATCCCTCTTATTTAGATAGCCTTGCTTATGGGTACTATCTTTTAAAAGATTACGATATAGCCTTGAAATACTCGAGAGACTCTTACAAATTAAAATCCGATGACTCTGTGATAGCAATGCATCTTGGTATGATAAAATTAGCTACGGGTAAAAAGCAAGAGGCTAAGAAGCTTCTACTAAAAGCCCTAAAACTTGTTAATAAAAACGGTGAAGAAGAGCCCGGCCAAAAGAAAAGAATTCTTGAGCTTTTAAAAATGTTAAGATAAATCTATGAGAATTGAGGAATTCCAAAACCTCATAAACAGCCTAACAAATGGTTCTCAGGAAAAAACCATAAAAAGCGTGCCGGATAAAAATGCATCTTCTTTTGAAGAAAATCTAAACACTGTGAGTAGCTCTTCAAAATCTATTCCATTTACAAAAGACGGCTTTATGTCCAATAACTCCTCGATTGTAGAAATGTTTAAGTTTTTTGATATAGTAAATGCTTCCATAGATCCCCCTAAAAGCCAAAAAACAGAAGATCCCAGCTATGAAAAATTAAAATCTCTTATCTCAAACGATAATTCTATAAACACAGGATATAGCTTTGATGCTCTTCCAGAACACCTAAAAACTGAGATAAAATCTGCTGTAGATGAAGCATCAAAAAAATACAGCATCCCAAAAGAGTTGATATATGCCATTATAGATCAAGAGTCCTCTTTTAACCCTTACACCGTAAATCACAACAAAGATGGCTCCACCGATAGGGGGCTCATGCAGGTAAACTACGACCACAACGAAGAATTTATGAAAGAGCTCGGTGTTACCGATAAAAATCAGCTATTTGACATAAAGACAAACATAAACATCGGAACCGCTATCTTAGCAAGAGATTTTTCCCGGTACGGAAATTGGCCTACAGCCATAAAAGCTTACAATGGCATAAATGCCGACAACTGGAACTATGTAAAATCTGTAATTTCCAAGGTTAAAAAGTATAAAAATATGACATAATTACACTATATCTATCAATGCTGAGGGCAAATTTCTCTAGTTTCGGTTTTTATAAGCTGGCCATTCTGGTAGTATTTGGTGGTGACTGTTTGACAACCATTAGGAGCCGTGCCCTGAGGTATAGCTTGGACTGTTTGATTACCATTTGTGTACTGAACTGGTTGGTTTTGGGTTGCCGCCTGCTGGGCCGCATTGTTGGCAATCTGACCGAGTGTACCGCCTAATATCGCCCCCATAACACCACCTATCACACCACCACGCCAACGATTAGAGCTATCAAGCATAGTACCAGCGGTTGCCCCTAAAATACCACCTACAGCCGCTCCTTGTTGACCGGACGGTGATAAACTATACTGCCCCGTTTGGGCACAGGAAAATAGTACAAAGGACAAGCCTACTACGCCAACAACTTTATAAAATTTTCCGCTTTTCATATAAACCTCCTTCAATAATTGTAAATAAATTTAATAAAATATTAAAAACTTTTTATGATAAAAGGGCGCAATATCGCGCCCAAAAATATTATTTTGCTGGTGCTTGTGCTGGCATATGGTGTTCCATCTTTTTCATCGGGTGATGCCAGACTCTTCTTTTTGGTCTGCAAGCACGAAGCTCCTTCCAGTTTTGGGCTTTCTCCACACAAGCCTTGTGTTTTTGCAAAAAGTCTATGCGCTTGTCTATCATGTGGAGAATGCGAGCCTTCACATGCTTAAATTTAGCTTGAGCTTTTGTTTCTTTGGCTGGAGCATTTGCAGGTTGTGCCAACGCCACTCCAGATAAGAGCGCAAGACCTAAAACTGACTTTGCTAACTTTTTCATATCAAACCTCCTTAAAGTTGATATTATCAATATACAATGCTTTTGATGAAAATTAGATGAAATTTTTGACTGATTAGTCAAATGCTTTTAGAGGCTTAAAAAAACTCTATTTTGCTTTAACTATGACCTTGACAGTATAATATTTTCTTTGGTGAATTGTTAGATATTTTAGGCAACACATTTGATACATTTTTATTTTTGAATTAGTTTATAATAAAACTATGGAAGATATCAAGGCTATAGTAAAAGAGGTGATAAAAGAGGGTTTTGAATTTGAGCTTTACCTGAGCAAGAGCTCAAAAACCAAAATAGACATAGAAGATAGGGCTATAGATAGAATAGAAGCTTCCAAAGAACAAGGGATCGGGATAAGGGTTATAAAAGACGGCAAGATGGGCTTTAGCTATACCACAAAACTCTACAAAGAAGATATCAAGCGATGCACACTAAAGGCTATAGAAATTGCCAAATCTCAAGAATCAGTGGATAGTTTTGAACTTTTAAAAGAGAGAAAACCTCAGGCAAAGCTCATAGAACTATTGGATGAAAATGGGCTTTCTATCGATAAAAGCCAAAAGGTCAAGACCCTTCTTAATATAGAAGATAAAATAAAAAATGCAAGCCCTCTTATAAGCTTAGTGAGAGACCTATCCTACACAGAGTCAAAATACACATACTACATGGAAAACTCATACGATGTAAGCGTAGAAGAATCTATGAGTGGGTTTTTTATCATGGGTTGTGCTATAGCAAAATCTGAGTCCGACAGTTCATCTGCTTGTTCTTATGTATCATCAAGGTTTTACGAAGATTTAGACACCGAATTTTTAATAAAAGATATAGTGGACAATACATTAGCCATTCTTGATCCAAGACCATTTGATACAAGGTCTTTGCCAGTGGTGCTTTCAAATTCAAGCGTGGTATCGCTTCTTAGGACTTTCTCCTCTATATTCTTAGGAGATGCTCTTATAAAAAACAGAACTTTGTTAAAAGATAGAGCGGGACAAACAATAGCCCATCCGGATATAAATATAATAGATGATGGGACTCTTGATAGAGTACCTGGAAGCTCTTCTTACGACGCGGACGGACTACCCACTCAAAAAAACATCGTAATAGAAAACGGGGTTTTCAAAGGATTTTTACATAACATATACACAGCCTCTAAGACAAACAGCCTATCCACAGCCAACAGCATAAGGTCTGGTTATAAATCGATACCTCAAACGGGTATTCACAACCTATATTTGGTGCCAAAAGAAAACTCTTTTGAAAAGCTTTTAGGTTATTTTGATGAATGTGTGTACATTACAGAGCTCATGGGCCTTCATATGGCAGACCCGATATCAGGCAATTTTTCCCTTGGGGCTTCTGGAGTTTATTATAAAAGCTCAAAACCATTGCATGCTATAAGAGGGGTGACTATCGCTTCAAATTTCTTAGAGCTTCTTAAAAAGGTAGAGCTCATAGGGAATGATTTTAGGTTTTTTGGGCATGTGGGAGCGCCATCTATCTTGATAAAAGATATCACCATAGGCGGGGTGTGAGATGAATATCTTTACATCGCTTTTGGCTATGTTTTGTGCTATATTTTTCACATTGGGGAGTTTCTATATAGCTTCAGATTATTATTATTACAAAAAAGAAGAGCACATATCCAAAAACATAGCTATGGCTTTATATAGCGTGAAATCCGGAAGCAATCAAATAGTGCTTCCTTATGGTGAGGATGTGGTGATTCTTATAAAAACTCCAAACGGAGTCATAAAATCAACAAACCTTATAAACCATCCGATAGACCAAAATTTGTTTCACGGCATCACCCAAAAGATAGGGGACGACACCATCATAGTGGGTATAAGAATAAGCAGTTTTGGGGATATAATGACAGAGCTTTTTAAGACTCCCATAGCTTTGGGAATGTTTTTTATAGGACTTTTGATAGCCACATGGATCGTCTGGAGCCTTAGAAAAACTTTTGTGGACTATCTGGATGAAGAGCTCATAGAGAGGTTGAAAGCCTTAAGGCTTACCATAGCCACTGCCAAAATAATCCCCCAAGAGAGCTCTGAGGAGGCAAAACGAATAATAGATATAATACTAAGCTACGCCAAAGAACGCTCTAAGGAGGGAAGAACATGAAAATACTCGTCTCTTCTTTTGACAAAATCTTAATACAAAAGCTAAAGGACATTCTTTCAGGAGAAAATGTGATATTTGTAAAAAACGGCGAAGAAGCTCTAAGGAACGCCTCAAAGGATATAGACATAATCATCTACGATGCGGTGTCTGGAGTTGTATCTGAAAATGATTTAAACTCTTTATTTGAAAAAGCATATAAAAACTCAAAATACATAGTGCTTGTAGATGATCTTTTCCCAATAGTCCCGGAAAACCTAAAAATCCCAAACAAAATACTTATATCAAGAGATAGGGAATTCCCCGTAATCCCAGAGCTAATTAGAAAATACAAAGAACTAAAATCTCAGCCAAGCCTTGTCGAGCAAAAACCATATCAGGCTTTTAAAGAAGAAAATACCCATACAAATTTAAATGTGGTGGTGATATCGAGAGACCAAAGCCTACTAAATGATATAGAAAATTCTATAAAAGACATAGCCTACATAAAGACATTTTCTCTGGATAACATAGACAAATCGGAAGTCTTAAATTACGATGTGATAATATACGATACCACCGACGGGGTATCCGCCGCCAAAGAGCTTATAAACCTATATCAAGATTCGGATATACCAGTAATATTGATTTTAGATGATATGTTTCCCATAGATATAAGCCGTATTCCCATTAAGAAGAAGCTTGGCATTATAAGAACAGAGATAGAGCCTTCATTAAAAAGCATACTTCTTAAATTAATAACAGATTATAATATTAGACCTAAGGCTAAAAAAGGTATAGACAGACTATCGGAGGTTTTAGCGATGGATTCTTCAAAAGCCCATCTTAAGGATATAATAGTGGATGTTTTAAAAGAAGAGATAAGAAGCACTGTAAGAGAGTCTCTTTCTGGAATAGACTTTAAAGAGTTAGCTAAAAGTGCAATACAATCCCAGATAGCCACAGAGGACATAAAAACCCTCATGCTCAATAGCGTAAGCGAGATAGTCAACAATATGAGAAACGAAATAATGAACATCGCCACCAAAGAGATAGAAACAGCTATAAAAGAAGAGGACATAAAAACTATCATAAGAGACATAACTACATCCATATTAAAAGAGCGTATAGAAAGTCTATTAGCTTGACAGGTATAACACAGGATATATGAAAAAACTTATATTAGCAGAAAAACCATCGGGGGCAAAAGATATCACATCCTCTTTGTGTGATAAGGTGGACAAAAATGTAAGAGATAAAGGCTATTACGAATGCGAGCACGAGAAATTTGGACATCTTTACATAACTTGGGCGCTGGGACATTTGGTAGAAATAGATGACGAGATCGCCCCAAGAAAGTGGAGTTTAGAAACACTACCCATACTCCCAGAGACATTCAAATACGAAGTGATAGAAAAGACAAAATCACAGTTTAAAATAATATCCAAGCTTTTAAAAGAAGTAGATGAAGTGATAATAGCCACAGACGCTGGAAGAGAAGGAGAGCTTATAGCAAGGCTAATACTCATGCTTAATCACTTCAAAGGCTCGGTGAAAAGATTTTGGACTTCAGACGCTCTTACAAAAGAAGTCATAAGAAGGGGGATGGAAAATCTAAAAGACGCTTCGATGTTTGATAGTCTTTACTATTCGGCACTGGCTCGCTCTCACGCCGATTGGGTAGTAGGGATAAACCTCACCAGGCTTATGACGGTAAAAGCAGGTGGCGGTGTGTGGTCTGTGGGTAGAGTCCAAACCCCCACTTTAAAACTAATAGTCGATAGATACAACGAAAACAAAGAGTTTATCCCAAAAGAGTATTACATTATAAAAGCTGTTTTTGGGGATTTTAAAAAAGAATCAAATGTTTATAGCGGTTTTCTTATATTAGACAAAGTCCAAGAAAAAGAATATAAGACATTAAAAGATGTTTTAGAAGAGGAAGATAACCGAGGAATACCAAAAAACTTTAGTCCCTTATTGAGAGAAAGTGCCCAAAAGGTAATGAAGCTTTTAGAGCCTGTAAAAGAGGGAACAATAAAAGATGTAAAAATCACCAAAAGAAAGGAAAACCCACCCACTTTGCACTCTCTTACTTCTTTACAAAGGGAGGCAAACCGCATATACGGATACTCTTCCATGAGGACACTCAATATCGCTCAAAAACTATACGAGACTTATAAATGCCTATCTTACCCAAGAACAGATTCAAATTATTTAGGGGAAGATCCTGAGACTAAAAACCTTGTAAAAGGGCTTCTTAAGAAACTTGGAACAAAAGATCTTGTATCAAAAGTGGACAAAGTTGGTAAAAAAGTGTTTGATAGCTCAAAGCTCACCGATCACCACGCCTTGATACCTTTTGACAAAATCCCGGACAGTGCCTCAACGGATGAAAAAAACATATACAACCTCGTTTTTAGACGCTTTATAGGCGCTTTTATGGAACCTTACGAATATGCTATCATAAGTATAAAAACAGAACTTAGCACCCCGCATGGGGCTTTTACATTTTTATCAAACATAAACCTAGAGACCCTTTCAAAAGAAGAGTATCAAAAAACTTATTTATCTTTATACAAAGCTTATAAAGAATCTACTGAGGGCGGGGATGAAGATAAAAATATCAATTTTGATTATATTAAAAGCCTAAAACCAGAGGATAAAGTATTAAAAAGAGATTTAGAGGCGCTGCAAAAATTTACAAAACCCCCGGCTTTATACACAGAAGCCACGCTTCTTAAGATTATGGAAAAGCTTGGGCTTGGCACACCAGCCACCAGAGCCTCTATCATAGAGACACTTTTAGACAGAAGATACATCACCAGGCAAGATAAGTCTTTGCTTCCCACGCTAAAAGGAGAAGAGCTTATAAAATCTCTAAAAGGAAGCGATGTATCAAAACCAGAGATGACAAGTTCATGGGAAGAAGAACTCGAGTGCATATACAAAGAAAGAAAATCAAAAGAAGGATATATAAGGTTTATGCACAATATAAAAGAGTTTGTAAGCTCTGACATAGACAGGCTTAAATTTGTAGAGATGAAAAAAGTGCCGATGGCTACTAAAAAGATGATAGAATTTGCAAGATCTCTTGCAAGAGCCAAAAACATAAAAGCCCCTCATTCCACAGATTATGAAAGTATAAAAGCTTTTATAGAAGAACACGCCCCCAAAAAAGACTCTACTCAAAAGCTTGACCCAGATGCTCCAAACCTACCCACCGAAAAACAAATAGCCTTTGCCAAGTCTTTAGCTGAAAAACTAAACCAAGACATACCTCAAAACGCTTATGCTTCCACAAAAACGATGTCCGAATGGATAAAAGGGGCTCTGAAGAAAACTGGTGCTAACAGAAGGAAGAAAAAATGACCATAAAAGATTTACAAGAGCTAAAAACCAAGATAGATCAGCTTAAAATCCTATACTCTCAAGGACAAAAAGAAGTAGAATCAGACTTGAGGGCTTTTCAAAAAGAACTAAAAAATATATCCAAAGAGTTCTGTAAAAATCTTTCCCCATGGGAAAGAGTAATGATAGCAAGGCATTCCGAGAGACCTCAAACTCTTGACTATATAAAAGCCATTTTTAAAAACTTCATAGAGCTTCACGGAGATAGGTGTTTTGGTGATGACTCTGCCATTATCGCTGGGTTTGGAAGCTTTTATAATAAAAGTGTGTGCATCATAGGACATCAAAAAGGGCGCGATACGAAAGACAAGATATACAGAAACTTTGGCATGGCTCATCCAGAGGGCTATAGAAAAGCCCAAAGGGTTATGAAATTAGCTGAGAAGTTTCAAATCCCAGTGATTACTTTTATAGACACTGCCGGAGCATATCCGGGTATTGGAGCTGAAGAGAGAGGTCAAGCTCAGGCTATAGCCACAAGCATTGAGCTTATGGGAAGTTTAAAAACCCACATTGTATCCGTGATAATAGGAGAAGGGGGTTCTGGCGGGGCGCTGGCTCTTGGAGTGGGAGATATGATACTTATGCTCGAAAATGCGTGGTATTCGGTGATATCCCCAGAAGGATGTGCTGCAATCCTCTACAAAGACCAATCAAAAGTCCAAGAAGCCACAAGATCTCTAAAAATCACAGCTCAAGATCTAAAAGAACTTGGCGTGATAGATTGTATTATACCAGAACCATATTGCGGGGCGCACCTATCTCATCGCAAGACATTTTTAAACCTAAAATTTTTCCTCCGAAAAGCCCTAAACAACCTGTTAAAATACTCCGCAGAAGAAATGGTCCAAAAAAGGCAAGAGCGCTATCTAAACATCGGCTTTTACGAAAATACTTAGTCTCTATGCCATTTTATTCTTAAAAGATGTGCACCTTCTGTGTAATGAAGCTCGAGATCGCCTTTGTGAGCTCTATGAATAGCTTCTGCTATACGCCTTGCTATATGCTCGTAGGTGGTGTATATAAGAATTTTACCAGGCTCCTCTTCTATCTTGGCTATTCGCTCTAAGGGCCTTAGGTTTTTTTCTTTTTCCTCTTCATTTTTTATAAGATTCATAATCTCTTCTTTGTGAGCCTCTAAAAACCCCCCGCTTAGCTCTATAAACCCGCCATAATACCTATCTTGAATTCTTCTACAAGCCGGACACATCATCTTCTTTGCGTCTTTTGGTGGGTTTTCCCATTTAAAAATCCCTTCATCAAACACCACTCCACATACTTCACACACAGATGGTTCTTCATACTTTGATTTTACAAAGTAAGGATCATGGATATACTCTTCAATTAGCTTATCTTTTCTCATAAAATACCTCCTAAAATATTATAGCATAAGCTCTGCCTATATATGTATTTTTAGCCATAGTCTAAATATGGGGTGTTGGAATGTATGTGTACAAGCTCACAAACACTATAAACACTTAATTTTTGTATAAGTGTTCACGACAAGTCTGCCACGATTACAAGTCTGCCACGATTACAAGTCTGCCACGATTA
>CAZDZN010000006.1:20426-39104 GCA_964509905.1 uncultured Aquificaceae bacterium | reverse complement strand
ATCTAAAGTTTTTTCTGTTTCCTTCTGTTGCTCGGACACTATGTCTAAGGTCTCTTTGATTTTACTTATAGCTTTTAAAGTTCCTTCTAGCCACTCTTCTAAGCTCTGGACTCTTTCTTCTATCTCTTGCATAGTAAATAATATAAGCCAAAAATTTTAAAAAAGCAACTTTTATATTTATATTTAATCTGTACAGATTGATGTATAATATAGCCTTATGAATTTATTAAAATTTGGATACATAGGGATATTTTTGGTGGGGCTTGTAGAATCGAGCGTATTTCCTCTTTCTACATTGCCTCTTATGAGCGCTGGGGCCGTTTACAAAATAAATGTTTATGTGGTGGGGTTTTGTGCGCTTTTAGGAGATTTCATAGGAGCATCTATTGTTTATTACATAGGACAAAATTATGGATACAAAGCAGTGTCGAGGTTTATACCGGAACACAAATTTAGAAAAACCGAAGCACTCTTTCACAGATACGGTTCTATTGCAATTCTTATAGGGGAACCATTTTATGTAGTAAATTGGATAGCTGGGGTTTTGAGGTTTGGATATATAAGATTTATTCTTATGGCTATAGCTTCAAGGACTTTCAAACTTATCATATTTTTATTCTTCGGCAAGGCTTTGGAGAGATTTTTGTAGATTTTTCCTTTTATTAGATATATTTTGCAATGTGCTTTTTAAAAGTGTTTTATCTTCAGATTTTAAAATATTTTCTAAATATCCTATGTTCTCCTTAAAAAGTTTTATGGCTTTTAAAAGATTGTCTTTATTGTATAAAAATATATCTGACCATATGTTTGATTCACTAGCTCCTATCCTGGTGGTATCCAAAAACCCCTGCCCTACATAAGGAATATATTCTTGAGGAAGACTACTGACAAGTGTATAAGCTACAAGATGGGGCAAATGCGATGTGATAGAAAATATCTTATCGTGGGTTTTGCTATCCAAAAACAAAACCTTCGAACCAATGGCTTCCCAAAAACTTTCCACCACGCTTATATATTCATGCCTCGAAATTCCTGTTGGGCAAACAATGCTAAGCTTATTTTTAAAAAGTTCATTTTGAGCGTTTTCTATTCCGCTTTTGTGAGAGCCCGCTATCGGGTGAGAGCCCACAAAGTTTTCTTTAAAAATAGGTTTAAATATGTCTTCCACATAAGTTTTTACTGATGCGCTATCTGTGATTATTGCATCTTTGGTATAATCTTTTAAATAAAAGGCTGATTCTTCCAAAGTGGATATTGGGTTTGCAAATATCACAAAATCGTAATTAGTATGAAGATTAAATCCATCATCTATTATGCCAAGCTCTATCCCTTTTTTTATAGCTAACTTGCTTTTATCAAAAGCATGTATGTTTTCTGAGAGTTTTAGGCTTTTAATATCAAAAGCCAAAGACCCACCTATTAGACCAAGCCCAACTATCAGGGTATTTTTAAACATTATTTAACCACTAAGAGATTAGTTTTTGCATAGTGAAATACAAAACTTTCAGTGCTTCCTATAAAAAAGTGTACAAATCTTTTTTTATGAGACCCGATGATAATAAGATCCGCATCTATTTTCTGAGAAGCCTCTAAAATCCCATCCTCTGGTAAGCCCTTTTGGAGGATTAGTTCAAAACCAAAATCCTTTGATAAATTCTCCATATTTTCTCTGCGAGTATCAAGTTCATACGCATGATAGAGATATACTTTGGCGTTATAAACATTGTTTAGGTTTTTAGTAAAATGGAGAAGCTTGTTGTCCTCTTCGGTTCCATCATGAGCTACCATGATAGTTTTTGTCTCTTGGTATTGCTCTTTAAAAGCCACAAAAACTGGGCAACGAGATCTTCTTAAAACCTGCTCCGATGTGGAGCTTAAATGGAATCCTTTTATGGTATTATCATGACTTGGTTTTCCCACAAATATAATGTCTTCATTATCCGCTTGTAAGGCTATCTCTTTAGCAGGATTACCCCATGTTTGCATGGTGGATACTCTGGCGTTTAATTTTCTACCCAAGGCGCTAAACTCATCCAGTAGCATTTCTGATTCATTTTCCAAAAACTCTTTTACTTTGGCACTTATCCCTTCATAATACGAAAAGCCCAAAACCCCAGCCAGATCCGCCAAAAGGCTTTCTTCGGTGAGCGTACTATCTAACACATGAATACCGATTGCTGGAATATCTAATCTCGAACCAAGGTCGAGCCCGTAATAAGATGCCACAAAAGATGATTTTGATCCATCCATTCCTATTATTATCCTATTAAACATCTAAGTTTCTTACCTCCTTAGCGTATATCTCTATAAACTCCCGTCTCGGTTCTACGTTTTCTCCCATAAGCACTGAGAATATCCTATCTGCTTCTGCCGCATCTTCCAAAGACACCTTCAAAAGCCTTCTAGTAGTTGGGTTCATGGTGGTTTCCCAAAGCTGTTCGGGATTCATTTCTCCAAGACCTTTGTATCGCTGAATTTCTATACCTTCTTTTACAAAACTTATCACCTCTTGATACAGATCTTCTGGGGATTCTAAAAAATATTTTGTTTTGTTCCCAAGCTTTAGGCTTATAGGAAAAACAAATAAACTCCTATGCTCTTCAAAGAGTTTTTTGTAAGTGCCAGATGTTAAGAAATCCACATCTATAATACTATAATTTTGATTTACATCGTATACTACTATGCCGTAGGAATTGTCAAAATCATCATAGCGTAGCTTAGCAGAGCTTACACTTTTTAGAGACTTTATATCTTCTAATAGTTTTTCCGCTTTTTGTTTATCTTTTAGATATGGTTCATCTATTCTGTTTTTCACAAGATAATATATCAGTTCTTTGTTTCTTTTGCTAAAAAGCGATGATAAGTCTTGGGTTTGCTCTTTCAATCTATTTAAGATATTTATCAAAACATCTCCCTTATAAGTGTTTGAGGCATTATCTATAATGGATGCGTCTGTTCTTATTATGTTGAGTAAAAATTTCTCAAGCTCTTTGTCATCTTTTATATATGTTTCTTTTTTGCCTATTTTTACTTTGTAAAGCGGTGGCTGAGCTATATAAACATGACCGTTTTCTATAAGTCTAGTCATGAATCTGTATAAAAATGTTAGAAGAAGCGTCCTAATATGGGATCCGTCCACATCAGCATCTGTCATGATGATGGTTTTGTGATATCTTAAAGCTAAAAGATCTACATCCTCTCCTATGTTGCATCCTAAAGCTGTTATGATAGATCTTATCTCTTCATTGGAAAGAGCTTTGTCAAGCCTTGCTTTTTCAACATTTAATATCTTACCCTTCAATGGAAGTATCGCTTGAAATCTCCTATCCCTTCCTTGTTTGGCGGAGCCTCCTGCAGATTCGCCCTCTACTATAAATATTTCACACTTAGAAGGGTCTTTTTCTGAGCAATCCGCAAGTTTACCAGGAAGGGATGTATCTTCTAAGAAAGATTTCCTTCTTACTAAATCTTTTGCTTTTCTGGCAGCTTCTCTGGCAAGGGCTGCTTCTACGGCTTTTTCTAAAATTAGTTTTAATATGTCTTGATGTTTTTCAAAATATTCCAATAAAAACTCCAAAACGATATTTTCAACAACATTTTTTACCTCTTGATTACCAAGCTTTGTTTTGGTTTGACCTTCGAATTGAGGCTCTGGCACTTTGCAAGATATCACCGCCACAAGTCCCTCTCTTAAATCTTCCCCAGTGAACATTTCTCTCAGTTCTTTTGAAAGCTTTATATTTGAAGATAATTTCATTATAGCTTTTGTCAGAGCGCTCCTAAAACCAGTTACATGAGTTCCACCCTCTATAGTTTTTATGTTGTTTACAAAGCTCTCCAAGGATTCTTTGTAATCTTTTGTATATTTAAAAGCTATTTCTAAAAGTATACCTTCTTTTCCAGATTCTATGTATATAATCTCGTTAAAAAGAGGTTCTTTCCCTTCAGAAAGGTATTCTACAAGTTCTACAATACCTCTTTCAAACTTATAGACAAGGTGTTTACCAAGCCTATCGTCTATTATTTCAAAAAGTACATTTTTATTTAAATAAGCTAATTCTCTTATCCTTTTTTCAACTATGTCAAATTTTATCTTAGTCGTTTCAAAAACTTCCGGATCTGGTTTAAAAGTGATTTTTGTACCTGTTTTGATAGTTTCTCCTAAGATCTTTAAATCGTATTTGGGATTACCTCTTTCGTATTCTTGTCTATAGATTTTGCCGTCCCTATACACTTCCACTATGAGCCATTCTGATAATGCGTTTACCACAGAAGCACCTACTCCGTGAAGTCCCCCAGAGTATTGATAAGTTTTTTTGTCAAATTTACCCCCTGCTCCTAATACCGTAAGCACCACTTCTACCGCAGGCCTCCCTGCATCTGGATGTATATAAACAGGGATTCCACGTCCATTATCTTCCACCGTTATAGAATCATCCTGATGAATACTTACCCTTATATGGGTAGCATATCCAGCCATAGCTTCATCTACAGAGTTATCCACTATTTCCCAAATGAGATGGTGAAGACCTCTTTCAGATATATCCCCAATATACATTGAAGGACGAAGTCTTACATGCTCTAAACCAGTAACAACCTTTATTGCATCAGCGCCGTATTCTTGCATTAATATTATTATACCATGATTATATTATCTCCTGAATTTGTACCGTATTTGTGGTACCATACCTCCCCCAAGGAATACCAGCCACTATGATTACTTTATCTCTTGAAGACACCAAATTTAGCTCTTTTGCCTTTTTGATTACCTCTTCTATCATCTGATCAGTGTTGAGATACTCTGGTATAAGAACGGAATAAACTCCATAAAGTAGATTTAGCCTATAAAATGTATCTATCCTGTTTGTAGCTCCCATAATGGGAATATTTGGCCTTCGTTTCGAAGTATATATAGCTGTAGATCCTGTATTTGTGGCAACTATGATAAGTTTTGTATCAAGGCTTTTAGACAAAATATAAGATGAATGGGCAATGGCTAAAGATGTATTTTGTGTTTTTTCAAAAGCCTCAAAACTTGGATTATCTTTTACATATTCTTCTGTCATAATGCTCACTTTATCCATCACTTTTATTGCTTCTTCTGGATATTTACCAATAGAGGTTTCCGATGAAAGCATAAGAGCGTCTATGCCGTCTATTATAGCATTTGCTATATCGCTTACTTCAGCCCTGGTGGGATTTTTAGTTTTTACCATACTCTCTAACATCTGCGTGGCGGTGATTACGGGTTTTTGATATCTGTTGGCAAGTTTTATGATTTTCTTTTGATAGATGGGTACTTCATAAACACCTATCTCCACCCCTAAATCTCCCCTTGCTACCATAACACCATCTGAAGTCTGCACTATGTCTTCCAAATGCATCAAAGCTTTAGCGGTTTCTATTTTAGCGACAATAGGAATATTGGTAATAGATTTAGCAGCCTCTATATCCTCTTCTTTTCTAACAAAAGAAAGTGCAAAATAATCTATCCTCTCTTTGACACCGAGCTCTATAAACATCTTATCTTTTTCAGTAATAGATGGCATGGATAGATCTACTCCTGGGACATTCACACCTCGTTTATGGGTTATAACACTCCCTTGAATGATCTTACATAAGATAGATTTTTTGTCGTAATATATTTTTACAACCTCTAAAACAACAGCCCCATCGTTTATAAGGATTTTATCTTTTAGCTTTACATCCTTATAAAGGTCTTTGTAGTTTATCCAAATTCGTTTTTCGTCAGATATAAACTCATTTTCTTCACAAGAGAGCTCCAGCTCTTCATTTTCTTTTAGCTCTATATTATCTTTATAAAAATTTCCAGTTCTGATCTTAGGCCCTGGTAGGTCAAGAAGTATTGCAAAGTTAAAATCTTTTCTTAAATCTTTAAGAATCCTTATAATCTTTTGGTGATATTTTAAATCCCCATGCGAAGCGTTTAATCTAAATACATTTGCCCCTGCTTTTAAAAGCTTTATAAGCAAATATTTTTTATCCGTAGCTGGTCCTATTGTAGCCACAATTTTGGTTTTTCTCATAGGTATATTTTAACAAAATAGATTATTTTTCGTTTTTTTTTGGTTTTCAAATATAAAAATTTTATAAATTTATAAAGTTAGTAAACGCTATTAAATAAACAAACTGTAACACATATCATGTGTAAATACCTTGACAAAAACACTTGTAGATTTATTTTTTTATAACTTCTTAAGGAGGTAGTCATTCATGGCAAAAATTATTACACCAGGACCATCTGGTTATATACCAACACCAGCAGCTTTTGAAGGTGTCGAACTAACTCCACCTGGCGAAGCGTTACTCTACGGAGAATGGGTAGATGAAGAAGCAGCTATGAGAGAAGCAGCCATTGCAATGCTTACCAAGAAAAATCCTACTATATTTCCAGGCCCTTTGATATTATGGGGATACAACGCGGGTGCCATAGAAAAAGCCCAAGCTGTGTTGGAGTTATCAAAGGAAATTCCCAATTGCCGTATCATACCAATGCCTGATTACAGACCAAAATATCCCAAGATAGACCCAGAGGCTGAGATAAACCCAAACCACCCAAATCTTACAATCCTCCACAATAGGATAGAAGCCTGTATATTTGTGGGGGTGCATTGCCATTACGCAAATCTTTCTCTTAGGATGATAAGAGCCGGGACAAACTGCTTTACCATAGCCCTATGCGCAGAGATGGGACACGAAGATGCGATGGTTTCCATAAGAGATGTACATGTAGATAGTATTTATAAATTTAGAGATTTGGTGGTAAAAGTAAGAGAGGAACTCGGTATAAAATGGGAGCCAAAACTTCCACCAGAAAATCCATCTCTACCAAAAGAACAGCTCGAAACTTTAAATGTAGTAGATTATGGTGATTATGCATACTTATTGCACCCAAGAAAGGGTGAAACCGTAGAAGAGACTGAATAATTTGGAGGTTTTTATGCCAGAACAAAAGGTTGTAGACCCAGACTATCTTTTATTAGAAGCTCCGAGAGAGCAAAAATTTATAACCGGCTCACAGGCAATGGCAGAAGCTGTAAAAAGAGCAAATTTGGATATAGCCATAGCTTATCCCATCACACCTCAATCTGAGACAATGCACTTGGTGGGAGATCTCTGGGCCCAAGGGTATATAAAAGATTATTATAGAGCTGAGGAAGAATACGGAACTATGTCTGCTATAGCCGGAGCGGTTAGAGGTGGAGCCAGGGCTTTTAGTGCCACATCAGGACCAGGGCTTTTAAGGGGTATAGAAGCTATAGCCTCTTGGCCAGGGCATAGAATACCGGCAGTTTTAGGGGTTTTAACCAGAGTGGTAAACGCTCCCTTGTCTATCCAACCAGATAATGTAGAGATATCCTATCTTCTAAATTGCGGTATGGTAGTACTGCATGCCGAGAATCAACAGGATGTGTTTGACTTTACATTGGCATCTTTTATAATCTCTGAGATGGTGGATGTGTATTTACCAGTAGCTGTTTGCACCGAAGGGTTCTTTGTAACACACGCAAAAGGCTATGTAAAGATGACTCCAGAGGATATGAAACTTCCACCCAGAGATCCTTATAAAGCCCCGGTGCCTCCTACAGACTGTGAAATCCCACCCGCCAGAATCCAAAGGGACGCTCCTGTACAAAAATCAAACTTCATGAGCTATCTAATACACCAAGTGTGGCAACAAGAGGTATGGGCTTCCAACAAGAGAGCCATGAAATATATTTATAAATATTTAGATGGCCCCATAGAAGTGATAAATCCAGAGGCGGAAGTGTTTGTGGCAGCTTCTGGATGTGCGGCAGCCCAAGCCAGAGAAGCAGTAAGATATGCTCAAATGGAAGGACTCAACGTTGGGCTTTTAAAAATAAAATCCATAACACCTTTCCCAGAAAAAGAAGTAAGAGAAACTCTCAAAAATGCTAAGGCTATCATAGTCCCAGAGCACAACATCGTAGGATGGCTCGCCAAAGAGATAAAAGCAAACATACCAAACAGCGACAATGTGATAGGAAGACCAAGGGTGTATGGCGGTATGACATTACCAGTGGAACTCATTATGGATGAAATATATCAAGCTCTTGGTATAGAGAAAGGCAAAGCTGTACTTGTGTAAAAAACTTTAGGAGGTAATTTTATGGGTTTAGAATATGTAAAGATCTCACCAGGATTTGAGAAATACATGCCAAAAGATTATGTTGATCTTGTTGAATACGGTCAATTTGGCAAGCAAATAGATATCCAGCAAATAGACCAGATAAAAGAGCTCGTGGAAGAGCATCCGATGTGTGCTGGATGTTACATGGCTTACTTCGTAAGGATATTCTATGCCTCTTTGCCAAAACCGGAGGATACCATAGTGCTTGGTACCGCAGGATGTGCAAGATTGGCTTTATCTCAGGCGGCAGTGCCATTTATATACGGAAATTACGGAGATACCAACGCCGTGGCAAGCGGTCTAAAACGCGCTCTTAACATAAGATTTCCGGATAAAACAAAAGATGTGGTGGTGATGGCCGGAGATGGTGGTCTTATAGATATAGGCTTTGGTATGACAATGCACTCTTGGTTCAGAAGAGAAAACTTTACCACCATCATGGTGGATAATGAAGTTTATGGAAATACTGGTGGTCAAGAAAGCGGTATGTCTCCAAAGGGAGTACAATTAAAGATGGCTCCAAAGGGTAAAAAGTTTGATAAGATAAACGCGGTAGAGCTTGCCAAAACCGCAGGTTGTGTATATGTGGCAAAATTAGCTCCTACTAATCCCAAAAGAATAACCAAGACTATAAAAAGAGCTATATTAGCAGCAAGAGAAATAGGGCCTACATTTATACACGTTTATACGTCTTGTAACATAGAATACTCCATACCTACAGAGAGAGTTTTAGCAGATGCAAAAGACAGAGAGAAAAACGATTTTGGCTTTTACGAATGGATGTCTGATGAGGCTAAAATCTACATAGAAGAGCAAGAGAAAAAACTTGCTGAAGCAAAGACATAACATAGGAGGCTAAAAAAATGAAGCGTTATAACATCCGTATAGCTGGTGTTGGCGGGCAGGGGGTCGTCACCTCTGCTCACATCCTTGGTAATGCAATGTCCGCAGCTGGCAAGTATGCATCTTTGGTGCCATTTTTTGGCTCTGAAAAGCGTATGGCTCCGGTGGAAGCTTATGTGAGAGCTTCAGATCAACCGATCTACGAAGTGGGTGAAGTGGTGTATCCAAACATGATCATGATCTATCATCCTCAAGTCATCACTCATGGCAAGTCTTATACAATGCCTTTTTACTCTGGGCTAAAACCAGATGGACTTGTAATAATCAATACAGACATTGATATCGTTGCAGACGAAGATTATATTATATTAGAAAAGCTCAATACCAAAGTTATAAACTTCCCTGCTACAAAAATAGCTATGGATATAGCTAGTACTGAACTTGCCACAAACATGGCTATGATAGGGTTGTTTTTTGGTATTACTAAGCTTGTGGAGTTTGAATACATAGAACAAGCAGTGAAAGAAAGGTTTTTGGGAAATACCTTTGTGGCTTCTGGTGGTACTGCTTCTCTTGACAGCGCCATAGAAAAGAAGTTTAAGAAAAAGATGGAACTGCTGGAAAAAAACATGCAAGTGATAAAAGAAGCTTTCAAGATAGCCGAAGAAAACGGATGGGTCTTGGAAGAAGTGGCGGTCTAAGGAGGAACTGATGTACTACGTAGCAGATGTAAACGAATCGGAATGCGCCAAATACAACTGCAAACAATGTGTACTGCTTTGCCCAGAACCTAACACTCTCATGTACAACTCCGAAAAACATGTGGCATGGGTGGATTATGGGAGATGTAAAGGCTGTGCTATATGTGTTTACGTGTGCTCTGACCTTTTGAAGAGAAATTGTATACAGATGGTTATGATGACTACAGGAGATTGATATGGAGAAAAACCGCATAGAGCATATAATATCAAGAGTGTCTGACATGCTAACAGAACCATCTTTAGATATGGATATTTGCATCGAAGGAGCAAATCCTCCTTGTATAAACTTGAAATATACTACAGAAAACGGTGCCACTCACACAAAAACTATAGATATATTGCCAGAACTATATCAAGAACCAGACGAAGAGATAGCAAAATTCATCATATTCCAAACCGAGCAATTTATGGAAGAGATAGACTCCATAGAATACAGCGGAGAATAATACATTTAGCCCCGTTTCGGGGCTTTTTACATAATAAAATCCTTGTTTTTTAACCAAAAAGATATATTATTTTATTAAGGAGGTTTTATTATGGTAGAGGTTTATGTAGGTGGCATGGGAATAGACCCTATTTCTCAGATGCCTATAGTTATATTAAAATCCAAAGAAAATGAGAATTTAGCCTTACCTATATGGATAGGTGTGTTTGAAGCAAACAATATAGTAATGAATATGCAGGGGATGGACTCTCCGAGACCTATGACTTATGACCTTATGAAAAATATCTTATCCACTATAAACTATGATGTGAAAATGGTTACTATCAACTCCAAGGAAAACAATGCCTATATAGCCATAATACATTTACAAGATAGCACAGGTAAAGAATATAATATAGACGCAAGGCCCAGCGATGCCATAAACTTAGCCTTAAGATTTGATGCGCCTATATATGTGAACAGTGAGCTTTTTGAAGAAACACAAAACATAGAAGTACAAGATGATTTAAACATCACTGAAGAAGATTTAAAAAGTTGGATTGAAAATATAAAACCAGAGGATTTTGAGAAAAATATATAAATGACAATATATCTTTTAGACGGCTCTTCTTTTTTATATAGAAGTTATTATGCTTTGCCTTCTTTAAAAACGAACGATGGGTTAGAAACTGGAGCTTTTTACGGATTTTTAAGGGCTGTTTTTTCTATACTAAAAGCAAAAAAACCAAAATATTTTGCTGTTGTGTTTGACCTACCAGCCCCTACAATGAGGGATAAAATATATACAGAATATAAAGCTAACCGAAAAGAAACTCCAAAAGAATTAGTGTATCAAATACCCCTTATAAAAAAATCTCTCAATATACTTGGTATAAAGACTCTTGAAAAGGAAGGTTTGGAGGCTGATGACATAATAGCCTATATATCATACAAATCAAAATCATGGGACGAAGGTACAGTAATATATACCCCAGACAAAGACCTCATGCAACTAATAGAAGATGATAAGGTAATAGTGATAAATCCTATCACAAATAAAGTATTTAATGAATCAGCAGTGATAGAAAAATTTGGTATTCCACCCAAGAAACTCCCAGATTATCTTGCACTTATAGGTGATAGTGTGGACAACATAAAAGGCATAAAGGGTGTTGGTCCAAAAAGAGCTTTGGAGCTTTTAGAAAAATACGGCTCTTACCAAGGTATCTTGGAGCATTGGGATGAGATAAAAAGCATATTTAAAGAGGCCTCAAAAGAAGATTTTGAACTTGCTTTTAAGCTTATAAAATTAAATCCGGAAAATATGGAAGACTTAAACATAGCTCTTGAAGATTTGAAGATAAGCTACAAAGTGAATTTAAAACAAGTGGAGGAGTTTTTGCTATCTTTTAATATGAAATCTCTCGTCAAAGATTTAAATATTATATTTGAAAGTGGCGAAAAAAAAGCTCAGAAGGCATTGTTTTAATGCTATTAATCATTGTAATAAGACATTAAAATCTTATCCTATATAAGCAAAATGTGAAAGGAGGTACCAAATGCTAAAGACTAAACTCAAAGGTGCGGATGTATCACTATCTGGTGATATAAAAGTAGGGGACAAAGCCCCTGAAGTAGAAGTGGTACTCACAGATTTATCCACTAAAAGAGTTGGTGGAGTAAAAGACAAAGTGCAACTCATTATAGCAGTTCCTTCTTTGGACACTCCGGTTTGCGCCACGGAAGCCCGTAAATTCAATGAAATAGTGGGCTCCATGAAAGATGTTGACACTACTGTAGTATCTATGGACTTACCCTTCGCCTCCAAAAGATATTGCTCCACAGAAGGGGTTGAAAACATAGCTGTAGCATCCGATTTTAGAAACAAAGATTTTGGCAAGGCTTATGGAATCCTTATAGCAGAAGGTGCTTTGCAAGGACTTTTGGGAAGGGCTATTTTTATAGTAGGTAAAGATGGAACTATAAAATATTTTCAACTTGTACCTGAGATCACCTCTGAGCCAGATTACAATGATGTATTAAAAGCGCTGGAGAACCTAAGATAATATCTTTTTTCTGCGATTTCGACGGAACGATTACGCTTCAGGATACAGTAGATTTTCTCCTGGAGCGCTTTGCCTCAAAAGAATGGCTTGAAATAGAGCAAAAGTGGAAAGCAGGTCTTATAAGCTCAAGAGAATGCCTTGATTTACAACTCTCTTTGGTAAATATCTCAAAAAAAGAATTGGATAAGTTTTTGGATTCTATAAAGGTAGACGGCTCTTTTCTTGATTTTGTAGAGTTTGTAAGAGCAAGATACAACGCTAAAATTTATATTCTAAGCGATGGTTTTAGGCTTTTCATAAAAAAGATACTTAAAAATCATATAGAAAAAATTGACAAAGTATATGCAAACAATCTTTATTTTATAAACAAAAACTTTAAAACTCTTTACAGATACTCAAAAGCAAATTGTAAAATGGGTGTTTGTAAATGTAGTATATTGGATAGTTTGAAATCGAGCACAAACATATACATAGGGGATGGGTTTTCGGACTTTTGTGCATCTACACATGCAGATTTTATCTTTGCAAAAGGTAAACTGTTGAATTTTCTTAAAAACTCAGATGTAAAGCACTTCACTATGTTTTCATCTTTTAAAGATATAATCTATCAATTACCTTTTGTATTGGAGAATTTGCATGAAGAAAGAAGAAAATCATGGCACACTTGCAAATCGTGGCACACTTACACTTATTGAAACAGAATCTGAAGTTTGCTCTTGGGGTGACACGGTACATTATCTAAACCCTCCAAAAATGTTCAAAGCCTCTGAGGGTTCGTATCTATACGATGAAAACAACACCAAATATCTTGATCTTCAAATGTGGTATAGTGCTTGTAATTTTGGGTATAAAAATAAACGTATAAACGATGCCATTAAAGACCAGATGGACACCATGGGTCAACTCGCCTCTCAGTTTTTATTCAAAGAAAAAGTGATATTATCCAAAAAACTTGTGGATGCAAATTTAAAAAGATTCAATTTAAAAGGTAGAATTCACTTTAATGTGGGTGGGTCTCAAGCTATCGAAGATAGCCTAAAGCTTGTAAGAAATTATAAGAAAAAAAATCTAAACTTTGCCTTCATGGGAGGATATCATGGAAGAACACTCGGAGCCACCGCCATTACATCCAGTTATAGATATAGGGAGAGGTTTGGACATTTTGGAGATAGAGCTCTTTTTATACCATTTCCATATTGTTTTAGATGCCCTTACGGTAAAAGCCTTGATAGTTGCGATTATTATTGTGTAAAAGAGTTTGAGAAGCTTTTTGAATCGGAATATTATTCTATATACAATCCTAAAACTAAAGACTGTGAATACGGAGCGTTTTACATAGAACCAGTTCAAGGTACCGGAGGATATATAAAAGCACCTCCAGAATATTTTAAAAGGCTGAAAAAAATATTGGATGAGGCGAATGTACTTTTGGTGGACGATGAGATACAGATGGGATTTTACAGAACGGGAAAACTATGGAGCATAGAGCATTACGGGATATCCCCAGATGTAATCGTATTTGGTAAATCCCTTACAAACGGAATGAACCCTCTATCGGGGCTTTGGGCAAAAGAAGAGCTTATAAACCCTAAAACATGGCCAGCTGGTTCTACGCACTCTACATTCTCCTCAAACCCCATCGGTGTGAGAGCTGGTATAGAAGTGATGAATATAATAGAAGAAAAAGATTATGAGTTTACAGTTATGAGAAAAGGCGATATGTTTTTACAAGGTTTAAAAGGTCTAAAGAAAAAATACAAAAATATAGGAGATATAGATGGATTAGGGTTAGCCCTTAGAATAGAGATATGTGAAAACGATGGTTTTACCCCTTCAAAAGCTCTCACAGACAAAATATTGGAAGAGGGGTTAAAAGGGAATTTAGAGTATAAAGGCAAAAAATACGGGCTTGTGCTGGATGTGGGTGGATATTATAAAAATGTATTCACATTGGCCCCTTCCTTGGATATAACAGATGAAGAGATAGAGATGAGCATAAGCTTGCTTGATCAACTTTTTAAGAGGGTATTTTGATGGAATTTGCTATAAAAAATCAAAAAGAAGATGCGGTTTTACTCCTTCATGGACTTACCGGAACCCCTTTGGAGCTTAGATGGATAGCCAGAGATTTTGCAAAAGCGGGTTTTGACGTGTATTTTCCAGTGCTACCGGGACACTGCTCCAACATAGAAGAACTCAAAAAAACCAAGTGGCAAAATTTATACAGATTTGCCAGAAATTTTTATTTTGATTTAAAAGCTCAATACAAAAGCGTATTTGTGGGGGGATTATGCGTAGGTGGGATGCTGGCGCTGATGCTTGGCATGGAATTTCCGGATATAGACGGGGTGGCTTCCTGGTCACCGGTGATGAACATAGACGGATGGGCTATTCCTTGGTATAGATTTTTATTACCCTTAGGACTCTACACACCTTTAAAACACATATACTACTGGAAAGAAAAAGAACCCTACGGGATAAAAAACGAGGCGATGAGAAAGAAGATCATATCTATGATGTTTTCAGATAAAAACGAGGCGATGGCTTACGATAAAATCCCAGCCCCTATCATCGTAGAGCTAAAGAAAATGGCTAAATATATCAAGAAAAACGCACACAAGCTAAAAGCTCCCTTCATCCTGATTCATTCAAAAGAAGATGATCTATCCTCTATAAAAGGCGCAAAATACATATACAAAAAATCTCCCAGTAAGACCAAAAGATTTATAGAGCTTACCGATAGTTATCACATCATCACGATGGATAATGAAAAAGAGATAGTATCTCAGAAAACGATTGAGTTTTTTGATATTTTAAAAGCTATGAAAAAAGAATACGCTTATGCGTAAATAGATATATATTGATTGGAATTTTGCTTTGAGGCTTCAACCTGTGCTTGTTCAAGTTGCATCTGGGCTTGAGCTGCCACAGCTCTATCTTGGGCTGATGGGTCTACTGGCGCAAGTGCCGCTTTTATCACCCTTTGCATCTTTCTTATAGTATCTCGAGGCGTAGGACCTGGGGATACATCTATAGATACATCTCCACCTACCGCATATTTCTTGCCGTTTGGCCCTACTACATACTTATAGTTTACAGGGCCTGTAAGATCGCCTCCGGCTATCTTGTGAGCCATCTCATGAGCTCTCACATCTTGGTCTATAGATTTTAACTGATTTATCTCTTGCTGTTCTTGGATGCTCTTTAGTTTTGAGTTTGTATTGCCTACATTACTAAGTATAGGATAACTCACTGTCCCTATCATAATATTTATTATAATAAAAGCCAAAAACTTTTTTCTGATTTAAATCAATCAAATATACCTTCTATAGGATATTCGCAGTTATAACATCTACCTTGATTTAGTTTTAGGCTTTTAATAAAATATCTATCGCGTTCTATCACCACGCTACCACATTTTGGGCATAAGGTATTCTCATGGTTGGATTTTATGTTGCCCGTATAGACATAAAAAAGTCCTTCTTCTTTTCCTATCTCGTAGGCTTTTTCTATCATGGACTCTGAGGTAGGTGGGAGATCCATAGCCTTATAGTAAGGAAAAAATCTTGATATATGCCAAGGAATTGCAGGATTTAAATTTTTTATAAACTTTGCTATGAGACTTAGCTGTTCTTCGTCCACATATTTTGGCACCAAAAGAGTGGTAAGCTCTACCCATTTTTTGTGCTCTACGCATAATTTTATAAAATCTAAGATAGGTTGAAGCTTGGCTTTTGAATATTTGGCATACATTTTATCGGAGAAAAATTTAAGATCTATACTAAAAGCATCTATCAAATCTATAAGCTCTAATGCGGGTTCTTTAGTGATATAACCAGCTGTTACCATAATATTTTTTAGTCCATGACGTTTTGCTATTTTTGCAATATCCACCATGTATTCGTAAAATATGATGGGGTCTGAGTACGAATAAGATATGCTTTTCGCTCCTACTTCTACAGCCTTTTTTACGATATCTTGAGGCGACATAAAAGTATTTTCAAAAAATGATTTGTTGGATTCATCTATCCTAACTTGAGATATCTCATAATTTTGGCACCCCAAGCAATGAAGGTTGCATCCAGGAGTAGCTATTGTAAGGGTCTTATGTCCTGGTAAAAAATGAAAAAGAGGTTTTTTCTCAACAGGGTCTAAGGCTATAGATACCAAAGATCCATATGTAGCACTCATAAGCTTATTATCTTTATTAAATCTAACTCCGCACACCCCTACTTGTCCTTCTTTTAGCTTACAATAATCTGGACAGAGTTCACATATTATCTTATCATCTTCGGTTTTACGCCAGTAAGAAGCCTCTATAAACATTTAGTCCAACACATGCTTTGGCGGTATTACACATAAAAAACTCCCCTCAAATACTTTTATATCTCCTATGTTTACATAAGCTTCCACTGTGTATCTATTATTCTCAGTTTTTTGGATTTTAGCATGAGAAATCATGATATCTCCTAATTTTACAGGTTTTATAAACTTTACCTCTGCTTTAGCCAAAACCACATTCGGATGATTTACAGCTATCATACAAGCGTAATCTGCAAGCCCAAAGATAAAGCCCCCATGCACAAGCCCTTTTTCATCTGCTGACATCTCATCGGTGGCCACAAGCTTAACCTTAGACTCCCCTTCTTTTAACTCTATACACTCACCGCACAAATTCTTATCAATCTTTAAATGAGTTTTTATCTCACACATATCACCTAAATAATTTATCCAAATTATCCTGAGCTTCTATGATATTACTAAATATGATATATATCTTTGAAATACTATTTTTTAACTCTCCCACAGATTGAAGTATCATGTTTGAAACAGCACTTTGTTCTTCAAGGGCATTCACTATGGAATTTACTATGGAATTTACGTTATCAGCATACGCTATATTATTTTCTGAAGCGTTTTTAAGTTCTTCAAAATATTCTACGGTGTTTTTGAATATATTCTCCATGTTTTGGATTTTTGAAGAGAGTTTAAGAATATTGTTTTTTAGCATGTTTGTAATATCGTTTATCTCTTTTGAAAACTCTTCGGTTTTTTTAGCAAGTTTTCTAACTTCATCCGCTACCACAGCAAAGCCCCTTCCAGCCTCCCCAGCCCTGGCTGCTTCTATAGAGGCATTTAGCGCAAGTATCGTGGTTTGCTCAGCTATAGAATTTATATTCCTTATAACTTTTACTATCTGCTCTGAGAATTTTACTAAACTTTCAGCTTCCTTGGCAAGCTCTTTTACATCTTTAGTATAAGATAAAGTGCTTAATTTCTTCTGGTCTATCTCATCTTTCAGATAAATAGATTTGTCCACCAAAGAATCCATTGATATCTTCACATCTTGAGCATTCGAGGTCATAGAGTTTATAGTTTGACTTAGCTCCTCTATGGCATTTTTTATGCCTATGGATTTGTCTTCGCTATCTTTCACTCTTTCTTCTACTATTTTTTTAGTATTTCTCAAAAAAGATTCAATGAGGATATCCCTGTAGAGTTTCTTAGATAAATTGTGCACAGTTTTCTTTAAAAGATGGTTTTTGTCAAAAATCACACTCATATTTATTCCCCCTTTTCAATATACCTCATCCACTATATCCAAACCACATCTTAAAGAAGATAACCAGTCAAGAAACTTGTAAGCATCTTCTCTTTTAAAGATAGATCCGTGTTGAGGTGCTATCATGTTTATATCTTTTTTCTTTACCTCGTTTACCCACTTTCTGCAAGCAGCATTTCCATTCATATAACGCTTGTGAAAACCTTCCATGAGAGGCAAATGTCTGTTAAAATCTTCCACGAACACTTTCCTTCCACCTCTTGGAAACACCGCAGCTCCTATATCCCCGCTAAAAAGTATCTTAGAACGTCTGTCATAGAGTGTAAAGTTGCCTACAGAGTGAAGATAATGAGCTGGAATAAACTCCAATATATCACCGCTGGGCAATGTATAAGTACCGCCCCTATCTGGAATACCTTTTATTCTAACAATATCTGTCACACCAAAATGAGGTACAAATCTTGTCCATAAGTTTGATATGTAAATCTCTGCGGGAGAGTTGGCAAGCCACAGAGCAATCCCAGAAGACACATCCGGGTCTTGGTGAGAATAAAATATCATTTGAATGTTGCTTATGTCTATATAAGTAGACACATTGGATATCACCCTTGGAAATACATAAACACCACCCGGGTCTAACAAAAATCCCTTTCCTTTGTTGATAATAATGTACTGATTTACCTGAACAAAGCCTTCTTCCTCCTCTTCTTCCCAACCAAGCCAGATAAACTTGTGATCTCCATCGTCATAGAGCACCGCTCCATCCACTATTGATACGCTCTCATTAGTAAGCATTTTCCACCTCCTATTGATAATAGTATTATATCATATCAAAAAAAAAAAAAAAC
>CAZDZN010000006.1:17624-20371 GCA_964509905.1 uncultured Aquificaceae bacterium | reverse complement strand
TAGTGGTTTTGAAGTTTTGGATTTTCTCGCTCTTTTATACTCACCACTTCAAAAAATGTCTTCCATAGGTGCTGGTATATGTCTGCATCCGTATTTATCTCATTGTCAAAATCTCTTATAAAGAGTTTTTTATCTTCGTAAAAACAAGCTTTTTTTCGTTTTATATCATGTATTATAAACTTTTCTGAGGGAAATCTGTTTTTGAAAAAATACCCAAGGTAATCCAGTACAAAATGTTTTGGCTCAAGCTTTGCATACATAAAATCGTTTATTAGGTGAAATCTCAAAAATCCAGAATACTTATGACGCTCTTTGCTTACCCCTTTCTTGTAATAGTATAAATTTTTTATATACTCTTGGTTTATATCCTTCAGGTGGCCGTTTTTCATGTAAAACAAAAAGCTCTTATATATGTCTATGTAGGCTTTCTCTTCGTCAAAACAATACCCATCGTAAAAAAGCTCCACTATGCCCTCTTTTATATCAATATCCAAATCTTCTTTTTGGTCTAAGATTATGGTTTTAAACAACGATGGTTTTTTGGCTTTTAAGAAGATAGGGTTTTGGATATTGTTTTTAAAAGCATAAAACAACGCATACAAAAAATTGTCAAAATTATCTCCAAAGACGATGCTTACCATAATGTAAGTTGGACAAAGGGTTTCTTATCTTTCTCTCTTAGAATGGCTTTTCTTATGTAATCAGGTGATAGCTTGTATCCTAAGTATTTTTTAGCCACTACAAAGTGTTTGGCTTTTTTGAGGGAGATTCCAAGTTTTATGAGGTCTTTATCGTCTAAGGTTTTAAAAGCCCGGGATTGAATGATTTTCTGGGCATTTTTGCGCCCAATACCCGGTACTTTTATAAGCTCTTCATAGGAGGCTTTATTGACATCCACCGGGAAAAGATGGATATTTTTAAGCGCATAAATTATCTTCGGGTCTAAATCAAGGTCTAAGTTTTTATCTTTTTCTATTATCTCTTCGTATTTAAAGCCGTAAAACCTCAAAAGCCAATCCGCTTGATAGAGTCTATGTTCTCTCAAAAGAGGAGTCTTGTCCGCTTTTATGTGTTTTGTATTTGGCACCGGTATGTAAGCAGAATAATACATCCTTTTTAATATCTTTTTCTCGTAAAAGTAAGAGGCAAGTCTTAGGATTTGATAGTCTGGCTCTTCTGTGGCCCCCACTATGAGCTGAGTGGAGGCGTTGGCGATGGGTTTGTCTTGTCTTAAATCTCTTAGATGTAAAAGAGGTTTCAAAACATTATCTCTTGATTTTTCCGGCGCTAAAAGCTTTAAACTTCTTTCGGTGGGAAGTTCTATGTTTGAGCTTACCCTGTCCGACAAAAGGGACACTTGCTCTATGAGTTCAGAAGAAGCGCCAGGTATAATCTTTGTGTGTATGTATCCGTTAAACTTGTGCTCTTGTCTTAAAATCTTTAAGGTTTTTAACATAAGCTCCATCGTATGGTCCGGGGATTTGGCTATGCCAGAGCTCAAAAAAAGTCCCTCTATGTAGTTCCTTTTATAAAAATTAATAGTGATATCCGCAAGTTCCCTTGGGGTAAAAGACGCTCTTTTTATAGGGTTTGAAGCTCTATTTATACAATACTCGCAATCAAATATACATACGTTGGTAAATAAGACTTTCAAAAGGGATACGCATCTTCCGTCGGAGGTAAAAGTATGGCATATACCAGGTGCATGGGAATTTCCTACGCCATCCACTGCACACTCTCTATTACCCCCAGAGCTTGCACAAGACACATCGTACTTTGCCCCGTCTGCCAATATTTTGAGTTTTTGCTCTATGTCCATAGTATGAAATATATATAGTTTTCAGGCTTTTAAAATGATGAAACTATTTAACAGCTATTTTTATGAGAAAATCTGGAATCTCATCTTTTTTTAGAACAAAATCCACACATCCTGTTTTAACAGCGTTTTCTGGCATAGCCCAGAGTATAGCGCTTTTTGGGTCTTCTGATATAGTGAGTCCGCCTGCTTTTTTCACATCTACGATACCCTTTGACCCATCGTCTCCCATACCGGTCATCACTATACCGCAAGTATTTTCTCCAAAAACTTTAGCACAGGAAGATAACAGCAAATTAGCTGAGGGTACGTATATAATAGAATCATCATTATGGTATTTTACCGTTGGCATGGCTTTGTTGCCAGTGATAAGCATGTTTGTACGCCCTCTGGATATATACACAATACCAGGTTTTAACGCCTCGTTTTCTACAGCTTCTTTTACATGAATCTTGCATTTTGAATCAAGATGATCCGCAAAGCTTTTGGTAAATGTATCTGGCATGTGAATAGCTATCACGATAGGGTATGGATAATCCACTGGGATTCTTGGCAATATCTCCCCGAGAGTTTGAGGTCCACCGGTGGATATACCTATGGCCACGATGCCTTTCTCTCCAAGTTTTCTTATAACACCTTTTGGAGGAGGTGGAGCTTGGATGGATGGTTTTTCCTCTCTTGGTGCTCTTAGTCTTTCCAATATACTTTGTTTTTTTGCGATAGCGGATTCTACTTTTTTAAGAAGTTCATCTTTTACTTTGTAAAAATCTGCATAATTCTTAGGTTTTGCTATAAAATCAAGAGCTCCCAACTCCAAAGCTTTTATAGTTTCTTTTGCCCCTTGGGTAGTATAAGCACTCACCATTAGCACCTGAGTAGGGATGCCTTGTTTTTTTATCGCTTCCAGCGTCTCTAAGCCGTTCATTTGGGG
>CAZDZN010000006.1:5286-17614 GCA_964509905.1 uncultured Aquificaceae bacterium | reverse complement strand
TACATCAAGGGTGACAAGATCTATGTCGTTTTTCTTTAAAATATCAAGAGCTTCAACACCGTTGTTAGCCTCAAAAATCTCATTCACTAACTTAGAGCCTTCCAAAACCTTCCTTATCGCCGCTCTTATAAAAAACGAATCATCTACTATAAGTATCTTTGCCATATATATCACCCCAATATATAAATCAAATAAATTGCACCCGTTAATATTCTATAATAACCAAAAATCTTTAGATTGTTAAAAGATATAAAACTTAAAAATGTCTTTACAGACAATATGGCAAAAATAAGAGCTGTGATAAAGCTTATTACCATGGGAATTATATCTTGATGGTGTATCTGAGAGTGGTCTTTTAAAAGCGAATAAAACCCAGCACTCAAAATAGTGGGTATTGCTATCAGAAAAGAAAACTCAGCGGCTGTCCTTCTTTCAAAACCCAACAACATCGCCCCTATGATGGTGGCTCCAGACCGAGATACTCCCGGTATAAGGGCTAAGGATTGTATAAAACCCACATATACAGCGTCTTTTAAGCTTACTTCTTTTAGACTTGTGATTTTTGGCTTTTTAGAAAAAGACTCCACAATAAGTATCACAACACCACCTAAAAGTACCATTACAGCTGTAATAAAAGGATTTCCCAAAAGATAGTGTTTTATAGGCTTATAAAATAAAAACCCTACGGCTCCAGTGGGTACAAAACCAAGTATGATTTTAAGCCAAATGTCTTTATCCACCAAAAGCCTTTTTGAGTAAAGAATTATTACCGCTACCACGGCTCCCATCTGCATAAAAATCTCATATATCTTAAAAGCTGGTTTCTCGGTGTTTATACCTAAAAGATGCCCCACCAATGTAAGATGTCCAGCTGCCGATACGGGCAGAAACTCAAAAATCCCTTCCACTATGCCAAGTACGATAGCATGTATTATATTCACTTTTTACCCTCTTTTTTATTTGGAACAAATATAGACTGGACGCGTTTTCCTGTTACTATAGCTTTATCAAGCTTCCTATAATAAATCACCTTATCCCCTTGAACCACATCGTCTTTGTTTTGTAAATAAGCATGTCCTGTGACAATCACTATATCTTGAGGCACGTCATATTCTATCTTATCCCCTTTTATTAATTTTTGTGGTTCTGTGTATATAGGGTCTTGAGTGGCTATGATTTTTTGGATTTTTTTGTTTTTATCAAGGATTATCGTGAGGTGCCCACAGGTAAGTTTCCCATCATCTCTGGTGGCTATCACGTTGCCTGTATAATTTACCACATTGCCCTGATAATCCATCTTGTTTGCCTCTATATATATAGGTTTATCATTACCTTTACCAAAAGCCAAAAAACTCAGCAAAAATAACACTGCTAAAAACTTTTTATTTTTCATAGCTTTTAATATTATAAATTATAACATGAAGTGAGGGTTTTAAATTTATATCAAAAGAAGATCCTTCTCCACTGTAATGAGTACTATCAAATATTATGTTATCAGATGCCCAAAAATGAGAGTTTTTTAAATCTATGTTCGTGTATTGAGTATAAATACTATTTGTTTTGCTACTTTTCGAAGCTTTTGATATAACAACATCCTTTTTTAAATATCCTACTCCACTATCTTTGTTTATTTTCCCTTCTTTGGCTTTTATAGTGTAAGGGTAATTTGTGGCTGCTATGTCCTTTAAATATATATTTTGACCCGAAATTTTTAATACATCACCTTTTATATCCCAAGTATCAGAGTCATTTTGATATATCTTTATGTCCACACGCTTAAGCATTTTCGGTATATTTTGGGTTCTGTCTTTTAGGTGTTCTTTTTTATATATAAAAAAAGCTCCGAGACTTAAAAACAAAACCACAAACAAAGACAAAAACCACAAGTAAGCTACACCAAAAAAATAATCGTTACTTTTCACCAGATAATTATATCAAAGTTTATTCAGTAAATATCTGACCTTCTATAGGTTGTACATCCACACCCTTTTCTTGCAAAAACTTTATAGCCTTATCTATCTGTTCAATCTCTCCATCTATTTCTATATTTAGTATAGCGCTATCTTGGGTCACCTTTGCCATCTTTATATTCACTACTATGTCAAAACTCTTGCAAAGACTGCATATAATAGGCTCTTTCGCTATAGTCTCTGGGTATATAAGCCTTAGCCTTACAAAATTCATAATATTTATTATAGCATAATAATTTATAATAATATGCATGATTACAAAATTTTTGTTAAAATTGGCTTTAATAGGTGGAGACCCCGTCCTGTATCTTCTTATCGTTATGAGTATATTCTCTGTGGCAGTGATGATAGAAAGGCTTTTAAGCTACAGATATATAAGCAAAAGACTCGAACTTTTCAAAGAAACGGAGTTAAGGATTGCTCTTGATAAAAGACTCGGGATACTGGCTACATTTGGCAACAACGCCCCATTTATAGGACTTTTTGGAACAGTACTTGGGGTTATAAAGGCTTTTAACGACCTTGGAGCTTCTTCAGAGTTTGGCGTAAAAGTGGTGATGGAAGGGATATCTCAAGCACTTGTATCCACCGCGTTGGGGCTTTTCGTGGCTATACCATCGGTGATAGCTTACAATTACTTCGTTAGAAAAATGAAATTTCTTCTGCTTTTATATGAAAATAGGAGTAAAACCCATGAAAAATTTTAAAGAAGGCGAGCAAGAGATATTTGAAATAAATATGACCCCATTCGTAGATATAGTTCTTGTAATTCTTATCATATTTATGGCTACAGCCACTTTTATGGTGGAGGGTAAAATCCCAGTGAATCTTCCAAAAGCCAAAACCTCTCAAAGAACAGCTACTTCTACAAAACCTGTCACCATAGCCATAAAAAAAGATGGGACTATACTAATAGACAATCAAGTGGCAAGCGGTAATCTTGAACAAGCTATCTCAAAAGTGGCAAACAAAGACTCTACTATTATCTTACAAGCTTCCAAAGACACACCATTTCAAAACGTAGTTAGTGTAATAGATGCCTGCAGAGAGCTAAATATTAATAAGTATATGATAGAAACCAAAAAAGAATGACACAAAAATTCAAAACTCGTTCCAAGCAGTATTTTACTATAGGTATTTTAATATCTTTACTTCTTCATCTTTGGCTTTTACTAGCGTTTATCCATATAAAAACCAAAAAACCTAAAAAAAATAAACCTATAGAAATAAATCTTGTACAAAAAGGCATCCCTCAAAATAGAATACTTCCAAAAGCAATCCCTGTCCCACCCATGCCTCAAGCCCATCCGTCTCCCAGGCCAAAAGTTTACAAACCTTATGTATCCCAAAGACCCACAGAACACCCGAAACAAGCCCAAAGACCAAGAAAATACGCTACATTGCCATCCCATATATTAAAATCACTTCCGAAAAGCACATATAAGCCTGTTCAAGAATCTTATTCGGCTAAATCTCGAGTCCAACACCCCTCAGCCTCTTCTAAAGAAACGCCACCAATAGGAGAAAAACAGCACAACGCCAAAGCAAACTTAAACCTAAATATAAAACAATTTGTAAAAAAAGAAGAAAGCGTTTATCAGTATTTATCTTGGCTTATAAGATATCTAAACAAACAAGCCCAAGAAAGAGACCTATATCCAAAAGAGGCAAAAAGGCTTGGTATAAAAGGCGAAGTAGTTGTAAGAGTCACTATCAACAAAGACGGCACTATAGATAGATCTTCTCTGAGAGTGGTACAATCCAGTGGATATAGAATTTTAGATGAGAGCGCACCAAAGATCATATATGAGCTATCTCCTTTTAGGAAACCCCCAAAAAAAATAACAATAAATTTACCAGTATATTTTTTGATAAATGGATATTATTGACCTTGTATATTGATTTTAGGATAAAGTATCTCTACTTTTTTAACCCACCTAAGATTTCCCTTTATGGAGGTATCTATGACGTTTTTAATAGACATGTCCACTACAGGACAATCGGAGCATCCTCCTTCAAACTGAAGATATACAACATTATCTTTTACATCCACCAACTTTAAATTGCCATGATGGCCAGCAAAAGCCGGCCTTATCATTTGTAAAACCTTTTCCACCTCTTTAACTTTTTCGTCCATGACCATACTCCTTAAGAGGTCAATGATACTATTTTGTTCCAGACCTCATACTTCTCTTCTTCTGGAAGCCTCGAGATTCTAAATAAACCATTTACAGACAACTTATCTCCCAAGACATCCAAAACATCTTCTTCTATCAGCTTTTTCAAACCATAATCCATCAGAAGGCTTCTACTCTCCGGGGATATTTCAAAAAGTTCCACCAGCACCATGTCCATACTAAGCTTAGAGTTGCTCATAGGCTATATCTCCTTGGTTTTTTTAACAAAAGCATGAAACTCGCCATCTTCTTCGTATATTCCCAAAAACTCATGACCTGTGGCTTTACACCAAGCAGGCACATCTTCTACCACTCCAGGATCATCTGCTATTAGTTCTATTATATCACCTACTTTCATGGCTTTAATCTGATTGCTGAGCTCTGATATAGGTACAGGGCAATATGTCCCACATACATTATGCTCTTTGTCTGGTTTTATATCACCTAACACAGTTTTTCACCCCAATCCTAAAGTTTTCTATTATATCATCGTTTATAGCTTCTGCAATAACTTTTATCACATTCCCACCTATATAAAGCTCTATTTCCGATAGATTTATATTAGAATATCTCGCCATAATCCCAGCTATATAATCCATATCATCTTTTGAAGCATTTTTTAATATCGCTATAGTTTTCGGGCTTTTAGCATAATCAAACCTATTTTTAAATCCTTGCAAAAATCTCACCTCCGGTTCGTTGCGAGCAATCACCATCTTAGTACCACTAGGCAACCTCAAATGCCTTCCCACGCTCATAAGAGTTAAATCGTCCCAATCCAAGGAATTTTTAAATAGAATTTCTTCTTTAAACTTAGCTGCAAAATGTTCATCTGTAAGATAACAACACCCTCCGGCGGGTTGTTCATAGTCTATGTTAAAATGCTTAGCCAAGGCTATCTGCTTTGTCCTTCCTCTTCCGGATATATCCCACATCAAATCCCTATTCACAATGCCGTTTTGCTCAGGGATGGTAGGAGGTAAAAGCTTACCCGATAGCGGTCTTATGATTAGACCTTTTAATCCGGTTTCTTTTTCTATGATAAAGAGCTTATCCTTGGTTTGGGACATAGGCCTTTGACCTACTACTTCACCGGTAACCATAAAATCATAATTTTCTTTTTGCATTAACTCTTTTAATTTTAAAAGCATAAAAACCCTACAATCAAGACAAGGGTTTATATTTTTGCCGTATCCAAACTTTGGGTTTAATATTACATTTATATAATCTTGGGATATATCTATTATCTCTATAGGCATTTGTAGATTTGCCGCAGCTTTTAAAGCGGGGTTTTGAGGGATTTTGCCGTCTTTATCTGGAAGACCAAGCCTTCTTTTGTGCTCAGTAATACAAAATCCAGTATAAAAATGTATAAGCTTTACTTCTATATCTTGGACTCTATTTATATTTACAGCGGCGAGCTGGCTATCAAGCCCGCCAGAAAATAGTACCAGTGCTCTCATCAAGTGGCTAAGAAACCAAACTCTTGGGTTTCTTCTTCCTCAGATTCTTCAAAACAAGTGGGTATTGTGCTCGCTTCTTCAAGTCTATTTTGTTTTGTAAGATAATCTCTTATAGCCACATGGAGGGTTTCAAGGCCTAAGTTTGTGCAGTGTATCTTTTGAGGAGGAAGTCCTCCGAGCTGGTCAAATATGTCTTTGTAGGTGAGGTTTAGAGCATAGTTTATATCTTTGCCTTTTATCATCTCTGTGAGCATAGAAGACACCGCAATAGCAGAACCACATCCAAATGTCTTAAACCTCACATCCTCTATCACATCGTTTTGAGAATTCACTTTAATGGTAAATAGCATGGCATCTCCACAGGCGGGATTACCACATTGTCCCACGCCGTTGGCATCTTCTAAAACCCCTACATTTCTTGGGTTTAGAAAATGATCTAAAACTACATCACTATATTCAAACATAATAAATAACCTCCGATAGTTGATATAATTTAATTTATGCAATAAATTTTAGTTGGTTATGACTATACTCAATTTTTATGACTATACATCATTTAAAACAATTTTTATACTATCAATAGACCTTTCTATATGCCCTAAAATAAAACCATCTTTTAAGGTTTTTAGAGCCACATCTTTATCTTTTTCATCTATAACTATCGTAAAACCTATACCCATGTTAAAGGTCTTGTACATCTCAGTTTTATCCATATTTCCAAGCTTTTGAAACCATAAGAATAAATCTGGTATTTGATAATTATAAACAATAGCTCTTAATCCATCAGGGATAATTCTTGAAAGATTACCAGGGATCCCACCACCTGTTATATGAGCCATACCTTTTATGTTTATTTGGGATTTTAAATTAAGTATATCTTTTACATATATTCTTGTGGGAAAAAGAAGTATTTCCCATAGGAATTTTTTAAACTCATCTATGTAGCTTTCGTAGGATATATTATTTTTTTCTATCACATACCTGACAAGAGAGTATCCATTGCTATGAAACCCAGAAGAGGGAAGGCCTATTATTATATCTCCTTCTTTTATATCACTTCCTATGATGATTTCATCTTTTTTGCAAACACCTATACAAAAACCTGCCAAGTCGTATTCATTTTCTTCATAAAAAGATGGCATCTCCGCAGTCTCGCCCCCAGACAGAGCGCACATGGATTCTTCGCAACCTTTTATAATACCCTCCATAAGAGGAATTAGAACTTTATCATCTACCTTACCTATGGCTATATAATCCAAAAAAGATACAGGCTTAGATCCAGAGGTGATGATATCGTTTACATTCATAGCCACAAGGTCTACCCCTACGCTGTTGTGGATACCTACTTTTTGAGCGATTTTTAGCTTTGTGCCTACCCCATCGGTAGTAGATGTAATTACTATGTCGCATTCTTCTATCAAAAATCCTGATGCAAACGCTCCAAAAGGCAGGGCTTGTTTGTGGCTTTTGTTTAAATCTTTTAGCCTGTTTTTTAGAAAATCCACAAAACTATCAGCTTTTTCTATATCAACACCAGCTTCTTTATAAGTACTCATACTTTTTCATCCTTACCTTTGAAATAAAATTCTTCTACTATCGTATATATAGGGCCAACGCTCGTAAGAGAACTCTTTACAAGAGCTATCTTTGTAATAACCTCCTCCAAGAAAAATGCATCTTTATATTTCCTCATAAAAGGATAAATCCTATTTGATGTTATCTCATTTATCCTGCACATGCTAACATGAGGATAAAATGGTTTTGTATCTGGTTGTATGCCACTTTTAGCATTTGCCTTTATAATATTGTTGGACAAAGCCTTCAGGACGTTGGCTCCTTTTGAAATACCTACCCAAAGTATACGTGGTTTGCTGGTATTTGGGAAAGCTCCTATCCCTGTATAAGCTACGCTAAAAGGAGTAAATTTATTTGATATCTCTTCTAAATTATAAAGAAGATTTACCCGTTTTTGTTCTTCTACTTCCCCTATAAATTGCAATGTGATATGAAGATTTTGAGGTTCCACCCATTTGCCTAAGACAGCACCGTCAAGCTCATCTTTTAGTCTAATTAAATGATCTTCTAACTTTCTGGTAGTGAACATACCTACGAAAAATCTCATTGGATATGCTCTTTTTTTCTTCCTAAAAGCCAAATACCAAAACCAATGGATATACCTATCAAAGTCAATATAAAAGCAAAAATTTCCGAATAGCCGTAAGAGTAAAATCTATAGAACGTATCAAGACAAAATACATAAAAAAGATAATACCCATAAGCCACCAATATGTAAGAAAAGCCTTTCCATAAGTATTTAAGCACTTCCTGAGTATTCATATTAGTATTATACTTTAAATTGCTTGCACAAGAGGTATTATTTTATTATAATAGACTTATGGTAAATGTTGCTATCGTAGGTGCCACCGGTGAGGTGGGAAAAGCATTTGTAAAAGTTTTGGAAGAAAGAAACTTTCCAGTGAGAAGTCTTAGGCTTTTTGCATCTTCCAAATCGGAAGGAAAAGTAATGACCTTCAAAGGCCAAGAGTATAAAGTAGAGGCTTTGGAAAAACAAACCTCTTTTAAAGACATAGATATAGCCCTTTTTTCAGCGGGATCTTCTGTAAGCAAGGAGTGGACTCCAAGGTTTGTTCAAGATGGGACTATCGTAATAGATAACTCTTCAGCTTGGCGTATGGATAAAAATGTGCCACTAATTGTTCCAGAGGTAAATAAAGAAGATATAAAATGGCACAAGGGCATCATAGCCAATCCAAACTGCTCTACTATACAAATGCTTGTGGCTATAAAACCCATATACGACAAATATGGCATATCAAAAATCATAGTATCTACATATCAAGCAGTGTCTGGGGCTGGGGCAAAGGCTATAGAAGAGTTAAGAGTTCAAACTCAAAACTGGTGTGAGAAAAAGAGGATAGAGCCAAACTCCGTACTTCCAAAACGTATAGCTTTTAACGTCATCCCTCAGATAGATGTGTTTTTAGAAGACGGATATACGAAAGAAGAAACCAAGATGCTGAATGAAACCCGTAAGATGCTCCACGACGATAATATAAGAGTATCCGCCACCGCTGTAAGAGCACCTGTATTTTACGGGCACTCTGAAGCTATAAACTTAGAGTTGGAGAAAGAACCGGATATAACAGGCATAAGAGAGCTTTTAAGGAAAGCCCCTAATGTAGTTTTGATGGATGAACCTCAAAATGGAGTTTATCCCATACCTATCATGGTGGAAGGAAGGGATGAAGTGTTCGTGGGGAGAATAAGAAAAGACAGGGCTTTTGACAATGGTCTATCTATGTGGGTAGTAGCAGACAACATAAGAAAAGGTGCAGCTACAAATGCAGTTCAAATAGCGGAGGTGCTTATAAATGAAGGTAGATGAGCATTTGAAATCAGGGCTTAAAAACGAGGTAGCTGAGTCCTTAGAGGGGTTTTCTCATGGGCTTTGCAAAGAAGGATGTCATCGTATCGAGCTCTTCATAAAAAAAGAAAACGGTGTCATAGAAGATTGTAAATTCAAAGCCACGAAAAGATGCAAAAAGCTTTTAGCAGTATCAGATTTTTTATGCGAAGAGTTAAAAGGGAAAAAAGATATAGACAAAGAGGCTCTAAAACAAAAAGCCCTTGAGCATTTCAAAGAGGAGAAAGAAAGAGATAAGATGTTAAACCGCATAGAGATATTTTTAAGCGCTTTGGATGAAGCCCTTAAGACCTAAGCTCCTTTTGAGCGCATGCTTTCTTGAGGCTTGCAGATACAACGGGGCTTATATATCTGATGATTTTGTTAAAAGCCTACAAAACTATGTGAATATCGTTAAAGTATGCCCAGAAGCATTTATAGGTCTTGGTATCCCAAGAGACCCGATAGTGATTCAGAAAAACGAAACCGAGCTCAAGCTCATCCAACCCTCCACCGGCCTTGATCTTAGCCAAAAAATGAAGAACTTTTCAAAAGAGTTTGTAAAAAATATTGATATAGACGGGGCTATTTTAAAATCAAAATCCCCTTCTTGCGGGGTGTATTCAGCCAAATATTTTGGGAAAAGCGAAATGTCTCTTGGCAAAGGCCCAGGATTTTTTGCCATGGAACTTTTAAAGGCGTTTCCAAACATACCCACAGAAGAAGAAAAAAGGCTTTTGGATAAAGACTTAAGATTTCATTTTCTCACAAGACTTTATGCGGTATCTGATTTAAACAGCTCTTTAAAAGATATGAAAGATTATTCAGAGCTTATCAATTTTCATACGAAGTACAAGCTATTGCTGATGTTTTACAATCAAAGCGTTATGAAGTCCATGGGTAAGTTTGTGGCAAACTCTTCCAAAGAGGATTTTGAAAAGGTTAAATCTACTTACAAGGAGATGTTTTTAAAAGCCATAAACTCAAAAGCTAAGAAAACCTCTCACATAAACATACTAGAACACATATTCGGATATTTTTCTAAATGGCTATCAAACAAAGAAAGAAGACACTTTATGGAGGTTTTAAAGCTTTTCAAAGAGGATAAATTAGATATCTTTGTGCCTCTTGAAATGTTGAGGTCTTTTGCTTTTAGGACAAACGAAGAATACATTTTAAACCAATCTTATTTAAACCCATTCCCGAGGGAGCTATTATGATATTTGGGATTTTAAAAGCTTTTCATATTATGTCTATAATACTTTGGGCTGGGGCTTCTTCTTCCTTGGGGCTTTTTGCCATCATAGCTTACGAGAAGGGTATAAGCTGCGATTACGATTATATGTGGGGATTTTACAAAAAGCTCGTGCATTTAGAACTTTTTGCTTTTGGGCTTGTGATATTTTTTGGTATAGGGATGTATTCTATGCTTGGATTTAAACCCATCCCTTGGCTTATGATGAAACTTCCTATTGTATTTGGGTTTTTCTTGCCCGCCGAAATCCTAAACACATACTTTTTACATGTGAAAAACGACATAAGATTGTATGGAAAGTTTATAAAGATAATATCACCTTTTCTCATAATAGCTGGAATGTGTGTGATATTTTTAGCGGTTTTAAGACCTTCTTGAAGGAGAATTTATGAAAGAGATATTAAAAGATACTATAAAAAGTGCAGTTAAAGACCTTTATGATATCGACATAGAACCTCAAATACAGCTTCCAAAAGATGAAAGTTTTGGAGATTTTTCTACAAATGTGGCGTTTATACTCTCAAAAACCCTAAAACAAAACCCTCAAAACATAGCTATGGATATAGCAAATCATCTAAAATCAAATTCTCAATTTAAAAGGGTGGATTCTCTCAAAGGTTTTATAAACATGAGCTTGTCTGAGGATTTTTATGAAAAACTTCTATTTGAGTATTTGGAAAACCCTTATAAATATTTAAAATCCAAAGAGATATTAAAATCCTTAGGTATACAACAAACAGACAGGATAAACTTAGAGTATGTAAGTGCAAATCCCACAGGGCCTCTTCATCTTGGACACGGAAGGGGGGCGGTGATCGGAGATGTGCTTTATAGATTGTTTAGGTTTTTTGATATAAAAGCAGATAGAGAATACTATATAAACGATGCGGGAAATCAAGTGAGCCTCCTTGCCAAAAGCATCTTGCACTACATAGACCCTATTTATCCTTTTCCAGAGGATGGCTATAAAGGAGATTATGTAAAAGAGTTGGCTGATGAAGTTTCGAAACGCCATTCAAAAGAAGAAGAAAATCTATTTGAAAAAGTAAAAGATTTTGCCATAGAAAAGACGATGGAAGATATAAAAAATACCCTAAAAATGCTAAATGTGGAGTTTGATATATATTTTAGCGAAAAGTCTTTAAAAGAGGATGTGGGAAAAGTTTTGAAGCTTTTAGAAGAAAAAGGGTATACAGAGGAAAAAGAAGGGGCTATCTGGTTTAAATCAAAAGATGAAGACAAAGACCGGGTGCTTAGAAAAAGCGATGGGACTTACACATACTTTGCCTCAGACATAGCATACCATTTAAACAAATATCAAAGAGGTTATAAAAAAGCCATAGACTTGTGGGGAGCGGACCACCATGGATACATACCTCGTTTAAAATCTGCCTTAGAAGTGCTTGGAATTGAAAAAGAGTGGCTTTCAGTGGAACTTTTTCAGATAGTAAAGCTCTTCGAAGATGGACAAGAGGTGCGTATGTCAAAGCGTACCGGTAAGATGCTAAAACTAAAAGATGTGATAGAAGACCTTGGGGCGGATAATCTGAGGTTTGTGTTTTTAACCAAAAAAGCTGATACACCGCTTGATATAGATATAAATCTCATAAAAGCCCAAAACTCGGAAAACCCCGTATTTTATGTGCAATACGCTTATGCCAGAACCATGGGTATAAAAAGACAGTTAAAAGATATGGATTTTGACTTTTATAAAGATAAATACACTTACGAAGAGGAAGAGTTAGCCCTTATAAAAGACACATTAAGTACAAAAGATGTTTTGCTTGATGCCATTTTAAGAAAAGACCCAAGCCTTATCGTAAAACATGCCCTTGATATCGCCAAGAGCTTTCACAAGTTTTACAATACACACAAAGTCATCACCTCAGATCATACCATTACCAAAAAACGCATAAGCTTAGTATATGCTGTGCAAAAAACTTTTGATATACTATTTGATATTCTGAATATAAAAGCGCCGGAGAGTATGTAAACTTAATAATAGCAGGTTTTATTTTAGTGTAATCTTAGTTGTGACA
>CAZDZN010000006.1:4638-5276 GCA_964509905.1 uncultured Aquificaceae bacterium | reverse complement strand
TGAAGATTTTACCCATAGGCATCCAGAGTTTTTTGAAAATAAGAAGCGACGATTATTATTATGTAGATAAGACTCCTTTTGTTAAAAGCCTTGAAAAAGGCGGATATTACTTCCTATCTCGGCCAAGGCGTTTTGGCAAATCTCTTTTTCTTGATACACTAAGACAAGCTTTTCTTGGAAGAAAAGAGCTTTTTAAAGGGCTTTATCTATATGAGAACTGGGATTGGAAGAAGAGTTATCCGGTAGTGTATATAAGCTTTGGAATGGGAACACATAGAACCCCAGAACAGCTAAAACAAAATATCTTTTTTCAACTTAGGCTGAATCAAGAAAATCTGTCTGTTGATTGTAAGAGCGTAGATAGCTATTCAAATTGTTTTGCAGAGCTCATATTAAAAGCCTGTGCTAAATACAACACCCCCGTAGTAGTCCTCATAGATGAATACGACAAACCTATCCTTGATGCCATAGACAATCTTGACAACGCTTATGAAAATAGAGAAATACTAAAAGATTTCTATTCTCCATTAAAAGATTTAGATCCATATCTAAGACTTGTATTCCTCACAGGAGTATCAAGGTTTTCAAAAGTATCTATATTTAGTGGACTAAACCAGTTAAACGATATAACATTGGAC
>CAZDZN010000006.1:0-4556 GCA_964509905.1 uncultured Aquificaceae bacterium | reverse complement strand
TTGACAAAGAAGAGGTAAAAACTTGGTACAATGGATATAATTGGAAAGGGGAGTCAGTTTACAATCCTTTTGATGTATTGTTGTTGTTTGATAAAAAAGAGTTTAGACCTCACTGGTTTGAGACCGGGACGCCAAACTTTTTGGTAAAACTTCTTAAAGAAAGAGAATTTTATCTACCAGATTTAGAAAACTTAGAAGTAGGAGAGGAGATTTTGTCAAGCATAGATTTAGATGATATGCCCATAGAGAGCTTGCTTTTTCAGACTGGATATCTTACTATAAAAAAAGTAGAAAGGATTGGTTCTAAGTATTTTTATACTCTTAATTATCCAAACTTAGAGGTAAGGACAGCGTTTAATGATTCGTTCTTAAATTATGTCCTCAAAAGTTCTGGATTAAGGAAGATACCACACCATGCCATCTTACAAGCTCTTATAAAATCGGATTTGTCAAAACTAAAAGATTCCCTTCAATCATTCTTTGTCAGTATCCCCTATCACTGGTACACCAAAAACGAACTTGACAAATACGAGGGTTTTTACGCATCCCTTATCTACGCTTTATTTAACGGCGCTGGTATTAGGACAATCCCAGAAGACACCACAAATAAAGGTCGTATAGATTTATCAGTCTTTATAGAAGATAAAATTTACATAATTGAGTTTAAAGTATTAAGCACACCTACAGAAAACCCGTTAAAACAGATAAAGGAGAAAAGATATTACGAGAAGTATTTAAATGAAAATAAAGAGATTTACATAGTGGGTATAGAGTTTTCTGAAAGCGAGAGAAATATCGTAGGTTTTTCTTGGGAGAGAGTGTTGTGATAAGATTTGTCAACTGGTTGTTGAACTATTTGGGGTAAAAAAAGCAAGAAGGAAGGAAAGCTTGAAAAAAAAATATGTACAAGTTCACATAGACTATGAACACTTACCTCTGTTAAAATTTTCTATAAACTTAGTAAAGGAGGTAAAGAGGCATGGTTGAAAACTTAGTAGAGTCCTACAGAGTATTAGAAAGGAGGTGACAAGTATACCACGGTTTGGTACCATGAAGAGACAAGTCTACCAAGGTTTATAGGCCATCTTAAAAATCTTTTAATAAAGTATGTAGATAAATGTAACTTTGTAAGACCACATTATGTTTTAGGGCGCAAAACTCTTGGAGAAGTAGCTTGCAGTAAAAAAAAGAATCTAAAGCTGAGGGGACATTATGAAAGTGTGGTATAATTTTTTTTATGTGTAAGTATTCACAATGTACTAAACTCATACAACAGCTAATAAAAGGTGATAATCATTTTGATTTCTGGGGGTAAGGACTATGGCTATTTTTGAGATAAAAAATGGAAAAGTAAAAAAAGTTCGAGTAAACACAGCAAGATTAGAGCGTGATATTCAAAAATTATTTGAAGATAATTTAGAAGAAATTTTAAATATTTATTTTTTGGCTTCAGAATACTCTACAACATGGGGAGGCAGGATTGATACCCTAGGTATTGACAAAAATGGCTCGCCAGTTATTATTGAATATAAACTTACACAAAATGAAAATGTAATTAATCAAGCCTTATCATATCTACGCTGGCTTTTAGATCATAAAGCAGATTTTGAAAAATTATGTAAAGATAAAAATATAGAAATTGAAATTGATTGGGATTCGCCCCGTGTAATTTGTATTGCTGAATCATTTAACAAGTTTGATCTTGATACAATCGCTATTCTCCCAATTAGAATTGAACTTTTGCGGTATGCAATTTATGAAAAAGGAATTTTACAAATAGAAATCGAAAATTATGAACAAATTAAAGGCGAAACAAAAGCAAAAGCTTCAGTATATAAAACAAAAACTAAAAAAGAACAGCTACAATATTCTCTAGAAGACCATCTTTTAAACAAAAATGATAAAATTAAACAATTATTTTATGCTTTGAGAGAAAAAATTATGTCATTAGATAAAAATATAATTGAAGACCCTAAAGCCAAGTATATTGCTTATAAGCTCTCTTCAAACTTTGTAGATTTAGTCATATTGTCTAACTCATTAAAGATATTTCTAAATGTTAAAAGTGGGTATTTAAAAGATCCATTCGGAATAGCGCGAGATTTAACAAAGCCCAAGCTGATTGGTCATTGGGGTAATGGCGATTATGAGGTAAAAATAGATTCTTTAGAGGATATAGAAAAAGTTTTTGAACTAATTAAACAAAGTTACGAATACAACAGGTAATAACTATGGCGGTATATAGCATTGTAAAATTATTGGAACTTGAAGGGGTAATGATGCTCGCGATGTGCTGAACTCGTACATAACTGACAATTTGGGTTATAATAATATTATGAAGAAAGTGTTTTTTATAGAAGGTATGACTTGTATGCATTGTGTAGCTACGGTGAATAGAGCACTGAGCGGACTGGATGGGGTGAAGTCTTATGAGACGAGCCTTGATAAAAAGCTCTCAGAGATAGAGTACGACGAATCAAAGATCAATGAGAGCGATATAAAATCTGCTATAGAGGAGTGGGGATATAAGGTTGTAGGCGTAAAGTAAGTTTTCGAGCTTTTATGATAGATATAATAGCAAGTGTATCAGACATTAAGAAACGCTTTGAAGAGCTTTCTTCTTCCATAGACGAAGGGGCAATAAAAAAAGAGATAGAAAAATATGATCAGATGATGGGAAGCCCAGATTTTTGGTCTGACCAAGAAAAAGCCAAGAGCATCAGTCAAAAAAGAAAAGCCTTGCAAGACAAACTAAATACCTACACCTCTCTTAAAAAGAAGGTTGAAGATTTAACCGCTCTAACATCAGATTTAAAAGAAGAGGACTTGGATACGATAGCTCTTGTATCTGATGAAGCTGAGAGTGTGGAAAAAGAGCTTAAAAAGTTTGAGTTAGAGACTTATCTATCGGATGAGATGGATATAAACAACGCATACCTAACCATCCAAGCGGGAGCTGGTGGGACAGAAGCTTGCGATTGGGCGAGCATGCTACTTAGAATGTACACCAGATGGGCAGAAAAACACGGATACGAGATTCAGCTCACCGACATAAACCCTGATGATGTGGCGGGTATTAAAAGCGCCACACTATATATAAAGGGACCTTATGCTTACGGATACTTAAAATCCGAAAACGGAGTACATAGGCTTGTAAGGATATCCCCTTTTGATGCAAACGCCAGAAGACATACCTCTTTTGCCTCTGTCTTAGTGGTACCGGAAGTAAGCGAGGACATAAATATAGACATAAAAGAAGAGGATTTGAGGATAGACACATATAGAGCCTCTGGTGCTGGTGGACAGTATGTAAACAAAACCGATACCGCAGTAAGAATAACCCACATACCCACAGGTATAGTGGTGGCATGCCAACAAGAACGCTCTCAAATCCAAAACCGCAAAAAAGCCATGGACATGCTAAAAGCAAGGCTTTATCAGCTAGAACTTCAAAAGCTTGAAGAGAAGAAAAAAAGTTTAGAAGGACCAAAAACAGATATAGGCTGGGGTTATAAAATCCGCTCTTACATATTCCAGCCTTCTCAGTTGGTAAAAGACCTAAGGACTGGGGAAGAAGCGGGAAACATAGAAGCAGTGATGGATGGGGAAATTGATAACTTTATAGAAGCTTATCTAAGAAAAAAAGCTCTCAATCAGCTTTCTTTTGAAGATTCAGATGAGTAACCAAGATGAGTAAATTAAGTATTGAGCTTTTATTTAAGAAAAAAAACCAAAAACAAAAAATCACGATGGTTTCAGTGAGCAACTACATATCCGCCAAGATATGCGAGCAAGCTAACATAGATACGCTTTTGGTGGGAGATTCCCTTGGGATGGTGTTCCAAGGAGAACCTAACACTTTGAGCGTAGAGTTAGAACACATGGTATATCATGCAAAAGCTGTGAGAAAAGGCGCCCCTAATACGTTTTTGATAGTGGATATGCCTTTTATGAGCTATCACTCCTCCATAGAAAAAGCTACCGAGCATTGTGGGATGGTAATAAAGCAAACAAAGGCTGATGCAGTAAAAATAGAATGTGGGTCTTACTTTGCCCCTCTCATAGAAAAACTAAACAAAGTAGGAATCCCAGTGTGTGCCCACATAGGCTTTACCCCTCAATGGATAAACACTATCGGAAGATTTAGGATGATGGGTAAGACCAAAGAAGAAAAAGATACGATAAAGCAAGATTTTGAAGATGTCATAAATGCCGGAGCTTTTATGGTGGTGCTTGAAAGTGTTCCTCAAAGTTTAACCAGCGAGCTCACCTCAGACAAAGCTATCACCATAGGCATAGGTGCTGGTCCAGATACCGATGGACAAGTGCTTGTGTTCGAGGATATCGTAGGTCTTGTGGATTTTATAAAGCCTAAGTTTGTCAAAAGATATATAAATGCCTATGAGATTTTTTTAGATGCTGTTAAAAGCTACAAAACTGAGGTAGAAAACTCAAAATTTCCCTCAAAAGAAAATACATATCCTTGAAAAATATAAGAAAATTGGTTATAATATACAGGTTTTAGGAGAGATGGCTGAGTGGCCGAAAGCGGGTGA
>CAZDZN010000005.1:38587-42047 GCA_964509905.1 uncultured Aquificaceae bacterium | reverse complement strand
CTTTTTCCATTTTTTCTCTGGCGCTACTCTTTATACGATTTTGAAGTTCTAATATACCTACTTCTGATAGAAGTAAATCGTGAATTTTCACGAGTTTTTTCTTTAAGTCTGTAATCTCTAATATACTCTGAGCATCTTGAGCTTTCAAATCCAGTATAGAAGCCACAAGGTCTAAAAATTTATCCAGCTCTTCAGTATCTCTTATAATGCTTACAAAATCAGGAATTATTTGTTTCCCCAAATTCATAGCTTTTTCTATTAGGTCTTTTATAGAATTTACATAGGCTTTTTCTTTTGGTGATAACTCATCGATCATTATGATCTCTTCTTTTATAGGTTCTATATTGGCAACATATATTCCATTTGCTTTTTCCAAACTTTTGATCTCCCCCTTTTCAATTCCTTGAGCCAAGATTTTTAGTCTTCCATCCTCCAGAGGTACAGCTCTTAAAATTTTTACGATGGTACCTATCTTATAAATATCGTCCAGAGAACTTGGTTCTTCTTTATCTCTATCCTTTTGAAGTACGAAAAACATCAACTTGTTTGATCTAAAGGCGTCTTCTATAGCTTTTACAGAAAAAGACCTTCCCACAAAAAGGGGCATAACCATACCAGGATACACCACTATATCCCTCAAAGACATTACGTTTAACTTCTGTGTACCTTGAATATTTGGAATTTCCAAATCCATAAAACCTCCTTAAGCTATAAGTGAATGCCAGATTTTAAGCCCATCCAATCCACCAAGTATATCTTCTGACAGGCGCTCCGGATGAGGCATCATACCTACTACGTTGCCAGATTTGTTACAAACTCCAGCTATATTGTTTAAAGATCCATTTGGATTTTCTTTGTAATACCTCAATACCACTTGTGAATTTGCTTCAAGCTCATCTATTATCTCCCTCGGGGCATAAAATCTCCCATCGTGATGGGCTATCGGTAATGTTATTATCTCTTTTTCTTCTATTTTTCTTGTAAAAGCTGTGGAAACATTCTCTACAACAAGGTTTATTCTTTTACATACAAACTTATCGTTTTCATTTGCCAGCAATGCGCCAGGCAAAAGCTTTAACTCTGTAAGTATTTGAAAACCGTTGCATATACCAAGTACATATTTTCCTTTTGAAGCAAAATCAAATAGAGCTTGAGCCAAAGGTGTTTTGGCAGCTAAGGCCCCAGGTCTTAAATAATCTCCAAAAGAAAATCCCCCAGGTATTATTACGGCGTCCAAATATGATATATCTTTTGTAGTATAATCTATAAACTCAGCTTCTTCTTGAAGAATATCTCTTGTTATATAGTAAGCATCATAATCACAATTAGACCCTGGAAATACACAAATACCTATTTTCATAATACCTCATAGTCTTCTATAAGTGGATTTAAGATGTAGTTTTCTACTATAGCTTGTAAATTATCAAAAGAATCCGCTTCTATCTCTATCAATTTTCCAATCCTTACATCTTTTATATCAAACCCGGATTCATTTAGCAAATCTTTTAAAGCCCTTCCTTGAGGATCTAATATACCTTCTTTTGGTATTATAAGCACTCTTTTCTTCATACTTTTTATTATAAATCATTTTAAAAGAGTTTACAAATAATATTATAATGTTTATATGGAATATGAGATCTGTATATATGAAATAGACCAAAATGAGTTGGAGGATTTATTGGTAGAAAAGCCCTTTGGTTTTGAGATTTTAGAGAAAAAAGAAAATATATGGAGAATATCCACAGACAAAAAATTGGAGAATCATAAGCCTATCGACATCAAAAAAATCTCTTACGAAGAATTTGATTTCAAGGAGATCGAACCAATTAAAGAAGATATATTTGTGGTAATACCTTCTTACACTATACCTATCAACATAAAAACTGGCATGGCTTTTGGCACGGGCCTTCACGAATCCACTCAGATTATGCTATCTTTTTTAAAGGATTTTATAAGATCATACGACAGCGTATTGGATGTGGGTTGTGGAAGTGGGATTCTTACCATTGCTTGTGCTAAGCTCACCAAATCCTATGTAAAGGGTATAGATATAGATCATTTGGCGATAAAAGAGGCTGTGCAAAATGCTAAGAAAAACAATGTAGATATTTATTTTGAGCTTTTAAGCCCAGAAGACATTGTGATCAGAAGAACTCAAAAGAAAAATCCTTTTGAAGTAAAAGATAACTCATATTATGATTATTTTGTTGGGATTTACGATGTGGTTTTGGCAAATTTGGAGACTGATATATTCGGGAAAGAGCTAAAGTATCTGAAAAAGCTTTTTAAAAAGTATCTTATAATATCTGGCGTTTATAAAAATGAAGAACACAAGATGAAAAATATATTCGAAGATTATAATCTTAAAATCCTAAAACAAAGGACAAAGAATGATTGGCATGGATTTGTACTTACGAGGAATGTATGTTTTTAAGATTTTACGATAAAACCGCTTTTATATACAAGGGCAAAAATATTTCTTACAAAGAGTTTATAGACAAAGTGGATTATTTTGCGGCTGCTCTCGATATAATGCCTGGGGATAGGGTAGTTATATTTTCAGAAAATAAACCGGAGTGGGCTTACGCTATTTTTGGGATTTGGAGAAGGGGTGGTATTGCAGTACCTATAGATCACATGGCTTCTTATGAGGAAGTGGCCTTTATCTTGAAAGATTCGAAGCCATCTTATGCCTTTGTCTCGCCTAGCCTGAGAGACACTTTTGCAAAAGCTGTGAAACAACACAGATACAAAATTGAGGTACTGGATATAGAGGATTTCATCCCTTTTCAGGATCTAAAGCAACCTATTACAAATATTTCCGAAGATATAGCTCTTATACTATACACTTCTGGTACCACTGGACAGCCTAAAGGAGTAATGCTCAGCTTTGGAAATCTGCAATCAAACATAGAAGCCATAGCCAAAGAAAACATAGCTTCTTCAAGGGATATTACGATAGCCCTTTTACCTTTGCATCATGCCTATCCTCTTATGGTATCCTTGCTGGTACCTGTTTATCTTGGGACTACTATTATATTCAGCGAAAGTATATCTTCCGAGTCGCTAATAAATCTTATAGTGGCAAACAAAGTTACAGCCCTTATAGGCGTGCCAAAGCTTTATAAAATCCTCCACCAAAGGATTTTTGAGAATATAAATAAGATTTATGGGGCAAGAAGATTATTTAATATTGTGGATTTCTTGGGGAGCCCTAAGCTTGGTAAGACATTATTTAAAAAAGTCCATAAATCTTTTGGTGGAAATTTAAGATATTTTATTAGTGGAGGTGCTAAGTTAGATCCAAGCGTAGCTCATGATCTTTATATGCTTGGGTTTGAGGTATTAGAAGGATATGGTCTTACCGAGACTTCTCCGATAGTAAGTTTTAATATCCCAGGTAGTATAAAGATAGGTTCTGTGGGAAAGCCGATTCCTGGAGTCGAGGTGCATCTTGCAG
>CAZDZN010000005.1:32376-38575 GCA_964509905.1 uncultured Aquificaceae bacterium | reverse complement strand
TAAGGGGTAAAAATGTGATGAAAGGTTATTGGCAAAGACCAGATCTTACTAAGGAGGTAATAAAAGATGGTTGGTTTTATACTGGTGATTTAGGACACATAGATGAAGATGGATATATTTATATCATAGGAAGAAAAAAAGAGATAATTGTTTTAGAAAATGGTAAAAAAGTTATACCGGAAGAGATAGAAGAACTTATTTTAAAACAAAGCAATATTGTAAAGGAAGTAGCCGTAGTGGAAGACAAAGGACATCTTCTGGCCATCATCGTGCCAAACGTGGAACTGGTAGAACAAAGAGGTATCGTAAATTTAAAAGAATATATTATTTGGGAGGTGATAGATAAAGTAAATAGAGAACTTCCTTCGTATAAAAACATTACGGATTTTATCATAAGAGAAGAAGAACTCCCAAAAACAAGGCTTGGCAAGATAAAAAGGTTTTTACTAAAAGCCAAAGACCAAAGCGCAATAAAAGAAGAACCTATTTTACAAACGAAAACCCAAGAGATACCGATAGGTATAGTGACCCCTCAGGAATCACTTTTGCTTGATTATTTAAGAAGATTTAAGCAAGACATATCTCCAAAAGATCATATAGAGATAGATTTGGGTATGGATTCTTTGGATAAAGTGGAGTTTTTAAGCTTTTTAGATAAAACTTTTAGTATAAAATTAAGCGAAAAAGAATTGTCTAAATACTTATCTGTAGAACAGTTGATGGAGCTTGTCTCAAACTATCAAGCCGTAGAATCAAAACAAGCTAACTGGGTTGAGATTTTAAAAGAAGATATTTCTTTAAATATAGAATATAAAGATGAAATCATAACCTATGGGTCTTTGGCTCTAAAATATTTACTTAAAGCGTATTTTAGACTCCAAGTGGAAGGGCTTCTAAATTTACCAAAAGAGCCTCCTTTTATAATAGCCCCGAACCACGCAAGTTATTTAGATGGATTTTTAATAGCGGCATTTCTTCCAAAGGAAGTTATAAAAAATACATATTTTGTTGGGGCAAAAGAGTACTTTGAGGGTAAATTTGGCGAGATTATAGCGAGATATTTTCATGTAATACCTATAGATACTCAATCAAACGTGAAAGATACGCTTGTAAAATCAGCAAAAATTCTAAAAGAGAAAAAAATCTTAGTGATATTTCCGGAAGGAGCAAGGACAAGAAATGGCAAACTCCTTCCTTTTAAGAAGGGTGTAGCGATTCTAAGCAAAGAGCTAAAAGTACCCATTGTTCCTACAGCTATAAAAGGTTCTTACGAGGCTATGAAGATAGGGGAGTTTTTCCCGAAACCTAAAAAAATGATGTTACGCTATGGTTGGCCGATGAGAGACTACGAGTTTTCTTATGATGAAATCACCGGAAGACTTGAAATGGCGATAGAATCTCTTATAAACCTACCTTAGTGTTTGTAGCTTTGGGAGAAGGCGCTATGCTGGCAATCACTATCATATCCTTATCGGCCTTCATCCCATGAAGTTCCAATGGTTCGCAGGCCACCATGTCACCTTCCCTTACATCGATCCAAGCATTTCCTTTCAAAAACTTACCTTCTCCTTTTGCGCAATACAAAAGGACATTGGAAGGATTTTTGTGAGGGGAAATCTCTAAGCCTTGTGGTATTGAGAAAACCACAATTCTTATGTTATTCGAGTCGTATTTTACCTTGCTAATAGGTTTTGATGGATCAAATTCAACATTTAAAAGCTCTATCTTCATAACGCCGCTCCTTCAGTAAACTTACATTTACTTACAAAATAACTAAATATAGATATATGTAAATGACGGTTATCATGGTTATAGATGTCTCATATTGTTTGGAAGGTCCCATTCAAATGATTGTATGCTATAATATATATTTATTTTTAGTTTATGGAGGTTTTTATGAAAGTTTTGGTCACAGACCCAATATCTCCAAAAGGTGTAGATATACTCAAAAAAGAGTTTGAAGTGGATTTTTATCCGGAAATAACTTATGAAGAAGTGTTAAAGGTAGTAGAAAGCTACGATGCAATAGTAACGAGGAGCAGAACCCCCATCACCACGGAGCTTTTGGAAAGGGCAAAAAATCTAAAAGTTATAGGAAGAGCAGGCGTAGGAGTAGACAATGTAGATATAGAAACAGCCTCTAAAAAAGGAATTCTTGTATGCAACACCCCCGGAGCAAATACGATAGGGGCTACAGAGCTTACCATAGGTCATATGATAAATATAATAAGGACTATACACAAAACCCACAATACGATAATGGATTATAGATGGGAGCGCCATAGTTTTATGGGTATTGAGCTTTTCGGAAAAACACTGGGGATAATAGGTCTCGGAAATATAGGTTCTCAAGTGGCAATAAGAGCAAAAGCCTTTGGCATGAAAGTATTAGCTTATGACCCATACATCCCAAGGGAAAAAGGCGATAGATTGGGTGTGAAACTTTACGATGATTTAGATGAAATGCTTGGAGTATCCGATGTTATCACGATACACACCCCGCTTACTCACGAGACAAGGGGCATGATAAACAAAGAACGCATAGCTAAGATGAAAGACGGAGCTATTGTTATAAACTGTGCCAGAGGTGGTATCATAGTAGAATGGGATCTTGTTGAGGCTCTTAAAAGCGGAAAACTATACGGAGCAGGTATAGATGTTTTTAGTAAAGAACCCCCTCCAAAGGAGCTGGTGGATGCTTTCAGAGAATGTAAAAATGTATCCTTGAGTGCTCATATCGGAGCAAATACTTACGAATCTCAGGAAAATGTGGGTATTATAATAGCTCAGCAAGTTACAAAGGCTTTAAAAGGTCAACCGGTGGATTATGTGGTAAATGCACCATTCCCAGACATATCTGTGATTACTATGTTAAAGCCTCATCTTGATTTGGCAGAGAATATGGGAAGTCTTACAGCACAGCTTAGTCAAGAGGGCATAAAGAAGATAAAGATAGAAGTGATAGGAGATTTGGCTCAAAACACAAAACCCGTTGTAGCTGCAGCGTTAAAGGGCGTGTTGAGAAGTATCACGGACTACCCTGTAAATATAATAAATGCAACGTATTTGGCCAAAGATTATGGCATAGAAGTGGAAGAAGTAGCCACAGAAAACTCTCAAGATTTCAAGCATTATATAAAAATCACCGCTTACGGTGATATCCAGGAAAAAGTAGTGGGAGGAAGTCTTATTGAAGACCATATACCACGTATTCTTCAGATAGACAAATTCTATGTGGATGTAGAGCCAGAGGGTGTAATGCTTGTATTTGAAAACAAAGATATGCCTGGGGTTATAGGTACCATAGGATCTATATTGGGTCAGGCGAATGTAAATATAGCAGGGTTTAGGCTTGGTCGTGAGAAAAAAGGCGGTATAGCTTTAGGTATTCTAAACTTAGATTCAAAAGTTAGTGACGAGATATTGGAAAAGCTAAAAAGAATGCCTCAAATCATATCTATGAAACAGGTAATACTATGATATTGGTACAAAAATTTGGTGGAACTTCTGTAGGTTCTATAGAGCGGATAGAAAATGCCTCCAACAAAGTTATAAGTACTATAAAAAAGGGCTATAAGCCTGTGGTGGTATCCTCTGCAATGTCTGGGGAAACTGAGAGGCTTATAAGTTTAACGAGATCTATAGAAGAACACCCTAATTATCGTGAGCTTGACCAAATCATTTCCACTGGAGAACAGCAAGCCATAGCTCTTTTTGCGTTGATGCTTATAAAAAAAGGGTACAACGCCGTGAGCCTTTGCGGATGGCAAATACCTATAAAAACAGACGATGTGCATTCTAAAGCTACTATAAAACACATAAACATCGAAAAACTTTTTAGGCTTTTAGAAGAGGGAAAAATTCCTGTGGTAGCCGGATTTCAGGGAATTGATGAACATGGAGATATCACCACTCTTGGAAGAGGGGGCTCTGATACCACAGCGGTGGCATTAGCTGGATATCTAAAAGCAGATTGTGAAATATATACAGATGTCAACGGAGTTTATACCACTGATCCTCGTATTGTAAAACATGCAAAAAAAATAGATTTCATATCTTATGAAGAAATGCTTGAAATGGCCTCTTTAGGGGCGAAGGTTATGCAGATAAAAAGTGTGGAGTTTGCTGCGAAATTTGGTGCCAGGATACATGTAAGGTCGTCTTTTGAAGATTCAGAAGGTACATGGATAGTTTCGGAGGAAGAGATTATGGAAAAAAAGGCTGTTAGAGCTATAACAGCGGATGTCAATGAATCAAGGTTTACCATCACCCACATACCAGATAAACCAGGTATTGCGGCAGAGATTTTTAAAAGCTTAGGAGAGGCTCACATAGTAGTAGACATGATAGTACAAAATGTATCGGTGGATGGATATACAGATATGTCTTTTACCGTGAACAAAAACGACGCTCACAAGGCCCAAGAGATTACTCAAAAGATAGCTCAAAATTTAAACGCCAAAGCTGTTTTGAGAGATGATGATGTGGCCAAAATATCTGTGGTGGGCATAGGTATGAAATCTGCTTACGGGATAGCAGGGCGTATGTTCGAGGTGCTTGCTTCAAATGGTATAAATATAAAAGCTATATCTACTTCCGAGATAAAGATATCCTGTCTTATAGATGAAAAATACACAGAGCTTGCGGTAAGAGCCCTTCATGAGGAGTTTATAGAAAAGGATGAAGCTAACTAAAGAAAGAGCCAAGGATATATTTTATAATTTTAAAAGCAAAAAAATAGCCGTAATTGGGGATGTGATGTTGGATCACTATCTATTTGGTAATGTAGAGCGCATATCTCCTGAGGCTCCCGTTCCTGTGGTGGAGGTGTTATCTGAAGAGTATAGACTTGGCGGGGCTGCTAATGTGGCCAGCAACTTAGCTTCTTTAAACGTTAATACCTATATCTGTGGTGTAGTAGGCGATGACAATGCAAACAAAATATTATCTCGGGAGTTAAAAGAAAAAAATATAGGAAATCTAAATGTTATTACAGACAAACCCACCACTCAGAAAACCCGTATCATCGCCTCTCATCAACAGCTCATCAGGATAGATTGGGAAGATAAATCTCCATTTTTGGATTTTAATAAGATAATTGACATTCTACCAAAAGATATAGATGGTATCATAATATCTGACTACGCAAAAGGACTTATCACAAAGGATTTGGTGCAATCTCTTACAAAAAAATACGATTTTGTAGCAGCAGACCCAAAACCATCTCACAAAGATTTTTATAGAAACCTCACCCTCATAACTCCCAATGAAAAAGAGGCTAAGGCTATGGCTTTTGAAGACGATGTTTTTTCTATCGGTAAAAGCTTGAAACAAGAGTTAAATTTAGAATATTTAGCTATTACATTAGGACCAAAGGGTGTAGCGTTTTTTGAGGATTCAGCTATCCATACCTATGAGGCTGTAGCCAAAGAGGTATACGATGTAACGGGAGCCGGAGATACTTTTATAGCGGTGCTTGTGGCATCTATACTTGCTGGGGCAAAAACCTACGAGGCGTGCGAGCTCGCCAATATCGCAGCAGGTATCGTGGTGTCAAAAATAGGTGCTGCTTCTACTACCCAAGAAGAGATCCTTTATAATATTTAAAACAAGGTTCCGCCCCCAAAGCAAGAAGAGTTTAAAAATCCAAGAAGCTCTGAAAAATTCTTACATTTGCTGGTGTATTGGCAATATCCACTATCTGCATTAAAAATAAATTAGCCAAAAGTTTTAATATGATATATGCATATTATCATAATATATTTGATATTGAAACTCTATATTATTTGCAATTATGGAAGTTCATAATATTTTAATAATCTTATGTTAGGATATTAAGGTATGATTAAACTTAAATATATAACGGTTGGAATAGCTGGTATTTTTTGTATGCCTTTTTTAGGCTTTTCAAAAGAAAGTAACTCTCCTTTTACCCTTACGCCAAAAAGCGCTGTATCTATATTCATCAAAAATAACTACAATGTGCTAATAGATAAATACAACATCGATAAAGCCTACGCTAATTACTTAGAGTCAAAAGCTCATACAAATCCGAGCATATATATGAGTAGCGTTCAGCATGAGATAAGGGGTAAGCAATTTAGAAGCGCTGATTCTACTTCTAACATAGGTATGTCAAAGCTGTTTAGAATGGGCGGTAAAAGAAGCTTCAATATGAAATTAAACTTTGCCCTTTACA
>CAZDZN010000005.1:27638-32348 GCA_964509905.1 uncultured Aquificaceae bacterium | reverse complement strand
GAGAAACTTGGTAATAGGTCTTATGAGCCTTTATTATCAGGTGTTGATAGATAAAATAGCTCTTAAACAAGCACAAGAAGATCTTGATAACTATGATAAAATATTAAAAATAGCCAAATACCAAAAAGATTATGGGTTTATATCAAATCTAGATTACTTTAAACTATCCGTTTATAGGGTAAATCTTCAAAGTGCTGTTTATCAAGCTAAGTCTCAATATGAAAACGACCTTAAGCAACTTAAAACCATTCTTCGGATAAAAGGCTACGTGAAAATTGAGTCTGGATACCCTGTGGCGTTTTTACTAAACGAAAAACCAGATTTAAAAAAATATGAAGAACTTTCGCTAAACAGATTTGATATAAGATCTGCCAAATATCAACTTCAATCTGATATGTATAATCTTAAATTCCAAAAAGCCCAGAATATACCGGATTTGACTTTTAGTTTCGAGATAGACACCATAGGCACTACCGCTGATAACAGGCAATACCCTTTTATGATAGGAGCTGGACTTAGCTTTCCACTTCCCATATTTGATAGAAATGTGGGCGGTATTTTGAATGCAGCTTACAGTATAAAACAAGACAAGCTTATGATAAAAAACCTTGAAGATACAGCCAAAACCCAAGTCTATCAGGCTTATCAAAACTTTATAAGCGCTCAGAAGACATTTAGAGCTTATGTGGAAAAAAGAAAAGAGATAGAGAAGATACTTAATATATCTCAAAAATCTTTTGCTCTAAGGGGTATATCTGTGCTTGATTTACTTGATGCAGAAAGAACTTACAAAGATTTTATGGCAAGCTATAGAAGTGCACTTTATCAAGTTATGTTAAATAGATCACTTTTAGATCTTTATAGTAAGGGGAGTTTATGAGAAAGTTTAAGGTTTTTGTTAGTTCAGCTACGGTCTTAGTGCTGTTTGGCTCTTGTGCTCACAAAAAAGTTCAAGAGAGTACTTCCACTCCAAAAGATAATACCAAATCCACCACATCAAACATAAAATTAACCACCGCAAAGCAAGGGGTTTTCGTAAGGGAGTTGAAACTACCCGGTAGTGTGATATCTTCCCCAAATGGCGTAGTAAATGTCACTTCCTCTGTAAACGGTGTTATACAAAGAGTGTTAGTAAACATTGGTCAGCACGTAAGCATAGGCCAACCGCTTTTCTTGGTAAAATCCGCTGATGTAGCAAATCTCTATTCAAATTATCTTCAAGCAAAAGCCCAATACGAGTTGGCATTAAAAACCTACGATCTTACCAAAAAGCTATACCAAATAGGATCTATGTCAAAGTTTGACCTTGATAATGCATTGGCGAACCTCAAGTCCTCAAAAGCTATTATGGATGGATACTATGCTCAGATGAAGATCATAGGTTTAAAAGGAGCTGGCTATTATGTTATGACAAAATATATCACAAGCCCAGCGGACGGGGTGGTGGCAAAACTAAATATTCATCCGGGTGAAAAGATAATAGTGGATCCATACACTCCTCTTGCCACAATAGTGGATACATCTCATGTGATGGTGGTGGCGGACGCATTTTCAAAAGACATAAAATACATATCACCTGGTCAAAGCGTAGAAATCACATCTTCCGCTTATCCGGGGGTGTCTTTTGAAGGTAAAGTCTTTTATGTGGGAGATATAGTGGATCCAAACACCAGAACTTACAAAGTCTATATAAGGGTTAAGAATATAAAGAATTTTCTCAAACCAAACATGTTTGTAAATGCAAATCTTACTTCTTCTAAACAAAATAGCATAGAGATACCCCAATCAGCCTTGGTGTTTAAAGATGATAAATTTTATGTTTTCAAATACGAAAACGGCTCTTATGTAAAAACACCGGTGGAAGTTTATAAGGTAAAAGGACGAACAGCTTATATAAAATCTGGCTTAAATCCCGGGGATAAAGTGGTGGCTTCTGGAAGTATATTGATAAGCAAATAAAAGAGGGGTATTATGAGATCTTTTATAAATTTTGTACTTCAAAACAAGTTGGTATTTTTGTTTCTTGGAATCCTTCTTTCGGTGCTCTCTTATTTTGGACTTAAAAAGCTCGATATAGAGCCATTTCCAGATTACTCGCCGGTGGTGATAGAAATAACCGCTATATATGCGGGGCATTCGGCAAAAGAGGTGGAAAAACAAGTCACAATTCCACTTGAAACTGCCCTATCCGCCATTCCTCACTCTACCAAGATAAACACGATGTCTTTGTATGGATTGTCCGATATAAAGGTGACATTCAAATACGGCGTGCCTTATCAGAAAGCAAAACAACATGTAATAAATAGGCTCTCCCAAGCAAGTCTTCCCCCCGGTGTCCAACCAGTAATACAATCAAATCCGGTTGGTGAGGTAATGAGATTCGAAGTAAGAGGACTAAATGGTCAATCCCTTACTTACCTAAGAGGCTTAGCGGACTGGCCTATATGTAGACAGATAAAGACAGTTCCTGGTATAGAAGATTGCAATCCCATAGGCGGTTTCGTAAAGCAATACCAAGTGATAGCAGACCCCCAAAAACTCGTAAAATACAACCTTACACTATCCCAAGTACAAAACGCCATAGCAAATGCAAATATAAACGTAGGTGGAAACTACACCGAAATTGGCGAACAAACCTATACGATCCGTGGTATCGGGCTTATAAAAAACTTAAAAGACATAAAAGACATAGTGCTTACAAACTACACCGGCACACCCATCACCGTAGGAGACATAGGAAGGGTGATAGTAGGGCACGCACCAGTGCAAGGTTATATGGGGCTTAGTATAAGAGAGCCTAATGGCAAATGGTATTCTAAAAATCAAACTGTGGTGGTTACCGCCGTGATGAGGAAGACCGCTGAGTCTGTACCTACATTAAAAGCCCTAAACAAAAAGGTAAAAGAGCTAAACGCTCAATACAAATCCCTTAGGGTAAAGTTAGTGCCTTACTACACCAGACAAACACTTCTAAACGCTGTGATAAAAAAGATAAAAGAAAACGCTGTCATGGGTATTACGCTTATATTTTTTGTGATATTCATATTTTTGGGAGATTTATCCACTTCTATGATATTAGCTACCGTGGTACCCATTGCTCTTATATCCACTTTGGCCTTAATGGCATTAAGGGGTGAAGAGGCAAACCTTATATCCCTTGGAGCGGTGGATTTTGGCATTATCATAGATAGCGCTATACTACTGGCAGAAAATATTTATAGAATTGCCGAAGAAAAGAAAAACGAAAACACAGATTATGTGATATCGTATGCTACTCTTGACATAGTAAAGCCTCTCATGTTTTCAATCCTTATCATCATCACATCTTTTATACCGCTTTTTGCAATGAGTGGGGCCCAAGGGGTGCTATTTACTCCTATGGCAAGGACTTATGTGTATGCTCTTACTATAGCTGTAGTTCTTACATTTAGCTTTGTGCCAGCTACTATAGGATTTATTAAGAAAAGCATAAAATCAAAAGAGCCTAAATTGGTATTGTTTTTAACAGATTTTTATCTTAAAATCCTAAAGCTACTTCTAAAAATAGCCAAACCTTTTGCGATAGCAAGCTTTGTAGTCATAGCTATTATGTTGTTTAGTTTTAGGTTTTTAGGAACAGAATTTATACCTACTCTTGATGAAGGAAATATATATCTTAGGATCACATTCCCCTGGTCTGTGGCGCTATCCACATCTCACGAATATGCCAATGAAGTAAGACACTACGTGATGCAGTTCCCAGAGGTTATATCAGCAGACAGCAGAGCCGGAAGGCCAGAAGATGGCTCAGACAACGTGGGACCCTACGATACAGAGTACTCTATACAGCTTTTACCCTATTCAAAATGGCCTTCTGGTATGACAAAAGAAAAACTTGAAGATATCATGAGAAGGCACTTACAAAGCATGTTTCCCGGAGCTGATGTAAACTTCTCCCAATACATACAGGATAACTTCGATGAGGTGTTGTCTGGGGTAAAAGGTGAAAACTCTTTAAAGATATATGGACCAAATCTCATAGAGCTTGATAAACTTGGTATAGAGATAACCCCCATCTTAGAGCATACAAAAGGTATGACGGATGTAGGTATGTACAAAGAGCTTGGTCAACCAGAAATAGATGTAAAAGTAAAAAGAGATGCTGTGGCAAGATATGGACTAAACACAGGAGATATCTTAAACATCATCCAAGCAGCTATAGGAAGCTCTCCCGTCACAGAGGTTTTAGAAGGGGACAGACAGATAGATCTTGTGATAAGATTTCCAAAAGATTACAGAAGAACCGCCAAAGATATATCTTCGATACCTATCGTTACTCCTAGTGGTCAAATAATAAAATTAGGAGATGTGGCAGATGTTTTTTATCACACTGGAGCTTATTTTGTATATAGAGAAAACTACGAAAGATTTTTACCCATCAAATTTAGCATAGTGGGTTCAAATGTGGGTGGGGTTATAAAACAAGCAAAGGAAGAAATAGCAAAATCTATAAAACTTCCACCCGGATATCATCTTGAATGGAGCGGAGAATACAAGCAGATGATTCAATCTCAAAGGCAGATGGCTGTTATAATACCTTTGGCGGTGACTATAGCTCTTGCTATACTCTATATCTACTTTAAATCTTTGAGATACACTCTTGTGGCGTTTTCCAGTGCTGTAGTGGCAATAGGTACAGCTATAGTTTCTTTGCTTTTATCTCACATGGCT
>CAZDZN010000005.1:16895-27628 GCA_964509905.1 uncultured Aquificaceae bacterium | reverse complement strand
CGTGTCATCTGCTATAGGTTTTATATCGGTTATGGGTGTATCCATTATGAACGGAGCTGTGATTACCACGCAGTTTATAAGGCTTTATGAAAATGGATTATCTATGTACGATGCGGTAATAGAAACCATGAGAGATAAGTTTAGACCAGTGCTTATGACAGGCCTTGTGGCATCGTTGGGACTTTTGCCAGCAGCGGTGAGGGCTGGTATAGGCACACAGGTACAAAAACCACTTGCTTTGGTAGTGGTAACAGGCATGAGTATAGGTACCATAGCTACGCTTCTTCTAATCCCGGTACTTCTTTATCTTGTGCCTCCAAAGGAATATTCTAAGTTTTAGAAAGTTTTTTAGCTTTTTCTATATAGATAAATAGTAAGAATGTTATAAGTATGGAAAATACTACTGCATAAAAAGAAAATCTAAATACCTGCGTGACCGCGTAAGCCTCGGAGATGAGGCTTTGAAATTTGTAAACTATGGCTTTTGCTATAAGATGATTTTGAAATTTTTTTTCGAAAAGCCTAAAACCTATATCGTTAAAAGCTCTAGAATCGTTTATATAATCAAAGTTTCTGGCGGTGTAAGTGGTTATGATGTTTGTGGCTATGGACGTGCCAAGAGAAGCCCCCACAAGTCTCATATATCCATATATGGCGGTGGAAAGTCCCATAAGCTCTGGTTTTACAGAGTTAAAAGCAATCTTTAAAATCGGAGCAAAAAATAATCCCATACCTACGCCCACCAATAGCATATAAAGTGTTACATCTTTGTAAGGCGTATAATAATCTATTCCAGACAAAAAGAAGAAAAGCGTTATCATAAGTACAAATTCGGATAAAAATATGAGTATTGCGGGGTTTATCTTATCTGCATATTTTCCGCCTATTATTGAAAAAACGCCTATGCCTATGGCATAGGGGAAAATGTGGAGTCCTGCGTCGAAAGTCCCCAAATCCCTCACTCTTTCGAAATAAATCGGTATAGTATATACAGTCTGAAAAAATGTGAGCCCTTGAACGAGTACAAATACGCTCACCGCAAAAGTAAACTCTAAGTTTTTAAATACCTCAAGTCCTATAAGTTTGTTGTCTGATATCATCTCTAAAAGCAAAAATATCAAAAATGATAACACACAAATGCTAATAAGATAAATCGTTTTTATATTTGAAAACCAGCCCCATTTTTCACCTTTTGATAAAAGCACTATAAAAGACACGCTAAAAGACGATACCGCCAAAAAGCTATACACATTGAAGGCTTTTCTATCAGTCTTTATCTCATAAGAAGGCAAAAATGATACTCCAAGAGCTAAAAGCACAATAGATATAGGCACGTTTATATAAAAAATCGAGCGCCAAGAGATATACTCTACAAGATATCCGCCTATGGTGGGTCCAAGCCCCGGCGCAAAAGACATGCCAAGAGCGTATATACCCATAGCTCTGCCCCTCTCCTCTTTGGAGAAGCTCATCTGAATGATGGCTTGACCAGATGGTATCACAAGACCTTCCCCTATACCCTGCATACTTCTAAATATTATCATCTCCATCAAAGAGTGAGATTGACCAGCAAGTATGCTACCCACCGTATAAAAGATAAGTCCTGCTATGTATACTTTTTTAAATCCATGGATGTTGGATACTGTATTAAAAGCAAGCATTGTAATAGCTGTGGATATTAAATAGCTTATAGAAACCCACTCTATACCAAAAAGATCTGTATGAAGAGGAGCTATCATCCTTGGCATAGCAACATTTACGCTGGTGGTACCGAGCACCACCATAAATACACCCATCGCCACTATACCAATATAAAGCCACTTCATGACCAATCAATCATATAAAATATATTATAGCATGAAAATATTATATATTTTTATGGAACTTTGTTTTTTTGGATTTAAAAATAATTTTGAAATCGGGGCTAAAAGCCCCTGATATTTTTTAAGAAGTTAAGGCGGTTACTAAATCGGGTGTGGAACCGTCAAACACATATATATTTGTGTATCCAAGGGCTTCCAAATACCCCATAGCTCTATTGGCAAATTTGACGAGCTTACAAGTGGTGATGATAGGATGGGATTTATCTTTGGGGAGTTTATCCATTTGCTTTACAAAATCTGTTATAGGTATGTAGTGGGCGTTTTTGATACCAGCTTCTTCTACATTTTTACCCTCTACTTTACCCACTGGTCTTACATCAAGTATCATAGCCCCTTGATTATAGAGCTCTTTAACCTTTTCAATATCGATGAGTCCCAAATTGGGCTTTTGCTTATCGGCTTCTATCGCCTTTTCAAGTTTGTCCAAAAGCATTCCAAACATATCTTACCTCCTTTAAAGTTAGTATTGACTAATAAAAATTATTATTTTAGATTAATTTGAAAATGGTATAAATCAGTATATTAGAATATCATTATATAATTAAAAATACTGATTGCTATAAGAAAATTAAAATTGATTATCACAAAAAAATCATTATAATTAAAGGCAACTTGTTTAGGAGGTTTTTATGAAGAAGAAACTTTTATTGTTAGCTATTTTCAGTGGTGCGACACTGGGGGTGTGGCAAACTTGAGCTTTTGCTACAAATGGAGATGACCTTATAGGCGTAACTCCAAACTCTGAAGCTATGGGTGGTATAGGTACAGGTATGCCGGTGGGCTCTGTGGATTCTATATTTAGAACCCCAGCTTGGATGAGTACCGCTAAAAACTTCAAACTCCAATTCGGCGGCATGCTTTTTATGCCCAGCGTAAAAGCCGAAAACAATGGATTTAATATGTATAATGGTCCTACAGCTTTTCCTACACCAAATGCCTCTGCTTCAGCAGATAGCAATGCAAACTTATTCTTAGTGCCAGAAATAGGTATTGTGGATAGAATAAACGATAAACTTGTATTTGGTATAGGCGCTTTTGGTGTGTCTGGTATGGGTACAGATTATAGCGGGAAAGGACCTTTGCAAGTAGTAGGACAAAATGCTTCTGGTCAGCCAGTAACTTCTCCTGCATTTTATAATATGAGAACTACACTTCAATTTATGCGTATTATACCAGCGTTGTCTTATCAGATAAATCCCATGATTAGCATAGGTGCTGGTATAGATTTGGCTTATGGGTCTTTGGATATGAATGCCACCATGCCAAATGGATGCGCTCCTGTTATGACACCTAATGGACCATTTTTCAATTGCACAAGTAACGCTTCCTATGGTGGTGGCCAAAGCTCAGATCTCGGTGTAGGCGGTCAGCTTGGTATAGGTTTTAACTTTGGTAATTTTGTATATGCCGGTCTAAACTATCAATCGCCGATATCTATGACATATAGGCATGTATTTGACTTCAAGGGAGCTTCTACAGAAAACTTCACTGGGGGTTTTCAAGATTTGAAGCTTGAGCAACCTCAAGAGCTTGGATTTGGTGTGGGTATAGCTCCTACGAGTAAATGGAATGTAGGATTGGATATAAAATGGATTAATTGGTCAAATGCTGATGGCTACAAAGAGTTTGGCTGGAAAGACCAATGGGTATATGCTCTTGGTACTTCTTACAAAGTTACACCAAAACTAACATTGAGAGCCGGTTTTAACTATGCCAGGAGTCCTATAAGAAGCAATAGCTTTGGTTCTAATATGAATCCAACTCCAGCTGCTTCTATAAGCGGTGCTTCTTTCAACCAATACGCGATAGATTTATTTAATTTATACGGTTTTCCAGCTATCACAGAAGAAGCTATAACACTTGGTGGGTCTTATCAATTCACAAACAACTTTGGCATATCTTTGGCTTACGAACATGATTTCCAACACTCTGTAACCGATAGCGGCGTATGTTATAATGGACAAGGTCCTCTTACATCCTCAGGTGCTTACTCCCCTTGCTCTCTTACCGCTAAAAATGCAGAAGATGCTGTTAATGTGGCATTAGAGTGGAGATTTTAACATAGATTTTTCGGGGCTTTTTGCCCCGTTTTACTTAAGATAAAATATCCTGTCAAAAAATGGTTTTAGCTCTTCGTTGTGCGTAGCCACTATTATAGTAATACCTTTTTCTTGGTTTAGGGCTTTTAATAGATTAAAAATCTTTTTTGATTCCTCATAATCAAGGTTTCCAGTGGGCTCGTCCGCTATAAGGATTTGAGGTTCTCTTATAAGGGCTCTTGCTATTGCTACCCTTTGCTGTTCCCCTCCGGAAAGCTCATAGGGTTTGTGATGAAGCCTATGTTCAAGCCTTAAAAATGTTAAAAGTTCAAGGGCTTTTTTAGGATTACCAAACAAGGCCACATTTTCTAATACATCAAAATCTTCCAGAAGATAGTAAAATTGGAATACAAAAGAGATGTATTTTTTTCTAAGATTTGATAATTCTTTTTCTTTCATGGTTTTTAGGTTTTTATTAAAGATAATTACCTCACCAGAGGAAGGAATTTCTATGCCCCCTATTATGTGAAGAAGCGTTGATTTGCCGCTGCCAGATGGGCCCATTATACCCAAAAACTCTCCTCTTTTTATAGATAGATTTAATCCTTCAAAGACTTTTGTGTCTTTATAGTGTTTTGATACATCTTTTAGTGTTATTATATCAGTCATTTCTTAGAATCCTCACGATGTTTTCTTTTATAGCGTAAAAAGAAGGTATAAGGCTTGCAAAGATGCTAAGGATAAATACCAACCAAAATACCTCTGTGATATCCTTAAAAGAAATCTCCACCGGTACATAAGACATAAGATATATGCTTTTTTCTACATGAATTAGCTTAAATTTATTTATTAAAAACTCAAGACCAAAGGATGAAAATATACCTACTACAAATCCAACAAAACTTAACAAAAATCCTTGTATGAGTATTATGGCCATTATAAAACTTTTTGGCTCCCCATAAACCCTAAATATTGCAATATCTCTTAGCTTTTCTTTTACTTTTATAAAAAGAAGACTTGTGATGTTAAAAGAAGCCACAAGTATCATGAGAGTAAGCACAAAAAATATCCCTCTTTCTTCGGTTTGAAGGGCTTCAAAAAGGGGTTTGTTCATATCTATCCAAGTAGTGGTTATAAATTTATCTCCAATCATTGGTTTTAGGCTTTTAGCAAAATTAGAAGCGTTAAAAGGATTTTTTATATTTATTTGGATGGCGCGGGTTGGTGGATTGTTTATAAAGATCTTATCTGCTAAGCTTTTATCCATTAGTATTGTAGAATAATCTATGTCAAAAATTCCAGTGTTTAAAATACCCACCACTGGAAGGTTTTGAGCTTTTGGCATATAACCAAAGGGCGTTTGCACTCCTATAGGCGATATCACGCTAACATAATCTCCGATAGACACTCCAAGTATGTCTGCTAAATCTTTCCCTATTATTACGCCTTTCGGATTTATAGAGCCCTTTATTTTGTTTATAAAAAATCCCAAGTCTTGCCTTTTTGAAAAATCGACTCCATCCACATTTATAGCGCTTATGTAAGAGCCTCTTTGCACTGCTCCGTGATACATTTTAAAATATGTATACATCTTAACGTTTTTATTTTTTTCTAAAAGCCCTAAAACTTTTGGCATGTCTTGATGAGGCTCTTCCCCTATATAAGTCAAAACCACATTTGGCATAGACCCAAGAAGTTTCACTCTGAGGTTATCCTGAAATCCCTCAAAAACCCCATTTGTAAGGAGAATACCAGCGGTGCTTATAATAATCCCAAGAAGCGATATAATGCTTATAATAAGGGTACTACCCTTTAGACTCAAAATATATCTTATAGCTATTTTAAAAGCTCTATACACAATCTATATTATAAGCTATTTGGATGAAGTTATTGTAAAAACAAACAATGCCTTAAATTTTTTGGTATAATATTACATTACTAATTTTTTAGGAGGTATTATGGGTTCAAAACATTATCGTGCACATAGGATGTACGAAAGTGTGGTGGTTTTTAAACCCACACTTGCCGAAGATGAGTACAGGATGAAGATCAATGAGATCAAGGATTTTATCGCTAAAAAGGGCGGTAATATCGTCCACGAAGAAGACTGGGGAACTAAAAACTTAGCTTACAAGACGGCTGGTTTTGGCCATGGAAGATACTACTTTTTAAAAATATCTTCTGAAAATCCTCAGCTTCCCAATGAATTAGACTTTAGCTATAAGATCAATGAAAATATTATAAGATGGTTAAATATACTTGAGGAAAAAGAGGAAGCTTCCTGAGGTGATTTATGATAAACAAAGTTATAATCATAGGAAGGCTTACAAAAGACCCTGAACTTAGAATTTTGCCATCCGGGAGCAAACTTGCAGATTTATCGTTAGCCTACAATAGAAGGTATAAGGTAAATGAAGAGTGGAAAGAGGAAGCCCATTACTTTGACATAAGAACCTACGGGGCTTTGGCGGATAGGCTATCTACTCAGCTATCAAAGGGATACATGGTGCTTGTGGAAGGAAGGCTTGCTCAAGATCGTTGGACTTCAAAAGATGGTAAGAATATGTCAAAAGTTAGTATTGTGGCAGATAGCGTAAAAATCGTTTCAAAACCCCAAGGTAGCAGTGATGCAAAAGATGAGTATTATCATTCAGAAGAAGAGGTAAACGGTCTTGAAGATATAAAAGCTGACATAGAAAAAAGCATCAGCGACGAAGAAGATGACGTACCTTTTTAAAACTTTTTAAAGGAGTAGCATATGATGGAAACAAAGGTAAAAAAAGCCAAAGTTTGCAAGTTTTGTGCAGAAAAAAGAGATCCAGATTATAAGAATTACAACGAATTAAAAGAGTTTATGTCAGAACATGGTAAAATATTGCCACGTCGGATGACATTTGTATGTGCCAAACATCAAAGAAAGTTGGCAAACGAAATTAAAAGAGCGCGTCAATTGGCATTGTTGCCATATTTAGTGGTGTAAGGAGGTGCTATGAAGGTTATACTTTTAGAAGAATTAGAAGGATACGGTGTTTTCGGAGATACGGTAAACGTAAAAGACGGATTTGCCAACAATTACCTTATGCCGAGAAAATTAGCTATACCAGCTACAGAAGGTAATGTAAAGCATATAAAAGATATCTTATCTCAAAAGGCCAGAAAACTTGAGAATATAAGACAAAAAGCCAGAGAAATAGCTTCTAAGTTAGAAGGTTTGGAAATAACCATAAAAAAACCTATAGGCCAAAATGGCAAACTTTTTGGTTCTGTAACTACTTCTGATATTTCAAGTGCTTTGAAAGATTACGGTATAGATAGAAAACAAATTGTAATCCCAAATCCTATCAAAAACTTGGGACTTTATACGGTGAAGATAAGACTCCACAACGATATATACGCAAATATCAAAGTAAATGTCCAAGAAGAACAAAAATAAGACTTAAGAAGGGCCCATCAGGGTCCTTTATATTTAAAATCATACCTATTGTATAAAAGAAAGTTATCATTTACTTATGAGTGTTTTGGTAATGTTTGTACATATATTAGCGGCGTGTTTTTGGGTGGGCGGTATGCTTTTTATGGTGCTTGTATCTTCTCCATATGTAAGGAAAACCCCTTTTAAAGATGAGGCCTTTCAGCAGATAGGTACAAGGTTTAGTAAATTTGGTACTCTTGTATCACTTCCAGTGCTTTTTATCAGCGGACTTCTCAATATGCATTTTTTAGGTGTACCTTATGATGCCATAATTCATCCCCAAAACATTTATGAGAGAACACTCCAGATAAAAATTCACACATTTTTGCTGATAGTGATAATATCTTTAATACATGATTTTTATTTTGGTAAAAAAGCCTTTTATTCAAAGAAACACGCTAAAATAACCAGATTTTTAGGTATATTAAATCTTATCCTTAGTATATGCATAATTTTATTTGCCAGTATGCTAAGATACGGTTTGTGATAGAATGAGTGTATGGAATACATTTTATCAATACCTATAGTTTTTATGCTTTTAAGTATAATAATATTTACACTTCAGATAAAAATAGGCAACAAAAATAAACTTATACAAAAATATCTGACTCATGATGAACAAATCATAAAAGAAGGGAACTTGGTTTATATAGAAAAGATGATGTATGCAAGCTTTATTTTTACGATAGGCCTTATCATTGCGTTTTTCGTATTATCAGAAGGCAAGAAACTCATAGCTTTTGTTATCTTATTTTATTTTATAGCTTTTGCCTCCATACCTATATTGCATGCTTATACCTTAAAGCATACTACAAAATTAATCATAACGAGCAAAAGGCTCATATTGGCTTACGGAACGTTTAGCAACAATGTAGTAGATTACAGCTTGGACAAAATATCCAATATTACTTTTAATCAAGGTGTTTTAGGTAGAGTGTTTAGTTTTTCAAAGATAACCCTTATAAGTACATCTGGAGCAGAACTTAAGATAGGCAATCAAGAGTTAAAGCTAAAAAATGCAGAAGAATTTATAAAAGCCTTCGTATCTTTAAGAGCTTAAGTTATCTGCATATCTTTTCTTTCATCGTATAATCTGGAACCTTTTGACCTTCCTTAAAATGGGTTTTATCTATGTTTATACAGCCAGAACTATTCAAGTTCAGTTTTATAAAGCCGTTTCCTTTATCTGTTTTAGTGTAGAAACTTTTAACAGAAGAAGATGGGCATATCTTTTCCACGGTCTTATAAGCTGGGATATGCTGACCATAGTTATAATGCTCGGATGATATCGTTATACAATTACCATAGGAAAAGCTAAATACTGCTATGCTCAAAAGTAAAAACTTTTTCATAATCAAACCTCCTATATTCTAACATTTACAGCATTTTCTTTCAAGTAAAACTTTAACTCCGGTATAGATATTTCCTTATAATGAAATATTGAAGCTGCCAAACATGCGCTTGCTTGGGTATCTTTGAAAACTTCTAAAAAATGTTTTTTGGTGCCGGCCCCCCCTGAGGCTATAACGGGGATATTTACGGAACCTGATATAATTCTCGTAAGCTCTATATCGTATCCGGATTTTGTACCGTCTTTATCCATAGAAGTAAGGAGGATTTCACCAGCCCCCAAAGACTCTGCTTGTTTTGCCCAAGATATAATATCTAAACCTGTATCTATCCGTCCACCATTTATAAACACACGCCACTTCCCCTGATAGATCATTTTAGCATCGATAGCCACCACTATGCACTGGGAGCCAAACTTTCTCGACCCTTCATATATAAGTTGAGGATTTTTTACAGCGCTGGAGTTTATAGATATCTTGTCAGCCCCAGCCTCTAATAGTTTTCTCATATCCTCCAAGGATCTTATGCCACCACCTATGGTAAATGGAGTAAATATGTTTTGAGCCACACTTTTAGCCAAGTCTATAACCGTTTGTCTATTCTCATGGGAAGCCGTGATATCCAAAAATACTATCTCATCTGCCTTTTGATGTTCGTAGATAATGGCGTTTTCCACAGGGTCTCCAGCATCTTGAAGATTTACAAAGTTTATGCCTTTTACAACACGACCATCCTTTATATCAAGGCAAGGGACTATCCTTTTAGCAAGCATTATCTGGTCTCCTGATCTATCTTTTGAGTTTCTTTGTTTATCTCTTGTATTATCTTTGGAAGTATGTTATTTGGACTATTTGGGCTTGTATTTTGCTGACGGGTTGATTGGGCTTTGTTTGGGGAAGCTGTATTCGAATGGGTATTTTGAGACGGGCTTAAAGGTTGTAAAGGATTTGGGTTATTTTGTTGAGTTTGCTGATTTATATTTTGGAGGATGTTTGGAGTTTGTGTATTACAATATTGAGTGGGGGCTGTGCCATTCACAAATAAAATGGGCTTACCCGGGCATTGAGAAGTGGCCAAAAGATGAGTGTTAGGATCTATATCCACATAACTAACACCAGCAGGTAAGGGAAACGGTTTTTCTGGGTATACGCTGAGAGCCACTTTCATATAATTTATCCATGTTGGAAGCGATGCTGCAGCTCCTGCCATGTTGTATCCGATTCTTTTTCTTATGTCAAACCCAGTCCAAACACCAGTTACCACATCCGAAGAAAAGCCTTCAAACCAAGCATCATCATAGTGATTTGTAGTACCAGTCTTACCAGCAATATCTGATCCCAGCACATGAGCAGCGTATCCTGTACCTATCTTTACCACATACTTTAACATAGATATGAGCACCCTATCGTAAGGAGCTGGAAACACATTATAGCATGCTGGATGTCCTGTAAAAATCACTTGATTCTTGGAGTTTACTATTTTGGTGATAAAATAAGGTTCACAATAGTCTCCTAAGTTAGCAAAAGCCTGAAACATGTTTGTGAGTTGTAAAGGGGTTACGCTTGTGCTTCCAAGCACCATAGAGTAGTACGGATGAAGTTTTACACCAACCTTCGCCGCTAAGGATATAGGTAGATTAAATCCCACCTGAGCTAATAAATTTACGCTTGCAGTGTTTACGCTATAAGCTAATGCCCTTCTTAATGTGATTGTGTTGAAACTCTCGCCTTCATAATTTCTTGGTGTCCAAAATCCACCAGGTACAGAAGGATCTGGATAAGCATGAGGAGTAGCATCTATATCTGTGACTTGAGTATAGCCTTTCATCAAAGCTGCTAAATAGACTATAGGTTTTATGGCAGAACCAGTTTGTCTATATGCATATACAGCTCTATTGTAAGAAGAAAGTTGATAAGAATACCCCCCTACTAAAGCCAGCATTGCCCCAGTGTGCACATCCATACTCACTAAAGCAGATTGAAGCTGAGG
>CAZDZN010000005.1:15546-16876 GCA_964509905.1 uncultured Aquificaceae bacterium | reverse complement strand
ATAATATTAGCTTCTATACCAACAGGAGTTTTAAATAACTCTACCATCACATATTGACCGCTGTCTATACCTGGAAATGCTTTAGAATTTACTTCTACTCCATTTATATCTATATTTGCAATATTATTTTTTATATTTTTAACAAAACCTATATAATACTTTTGTTTTTTCAAATCTATTTTTTGGGATTTGAACTTGGTTATAGTGTCTGTTATAGACCAAGGAAGTATTGGATAGTGTTCTAAATTTGATATATATACGATCTGATTTCTCACGGCATTTTCAGCCGTTTGCTGCAAAGTAGAGTTTAATGTGGTATATATCTTAAGTCCCCCTTCGTATATTAAATCTGGAAAATATTTATACATATAATCTTTTACAAAACTTACAAAATAATTGCTATTGGTAAGAGGATTTGTAGCCCTGTTTAGTTTTATAGGCTTTTGAGAAGCTATTAAATACTGCTCTTTTGATATATACCCATCTTTATACATCCTATATAAAACATAATTTCTTCTTTGCTGAGCCAAGTTCGGATTTATATAAGGGTCATATCTGGTGGGAGCTCTTGGAAGACCAGCCAAAAGAGCTGCTTTATCTAAATCAAGTTGCCATACGTGTTCCCCAAAATATGTCTCTGAAGCTGCTTCTACACCAAAAGCTCCATGTCCAAGATAAATCTGGTTTAAATACATCTCCAAGATTTTACTTTTAGGAAAAGTTCTTGTAATCTCTATTGATAAAATAGCCTCTTTTATCTTCCTACTTATGGTTTTTTTAGGGGTTAAGAAAAGGTTTTTAGCTAATTGCTGTGTGATAGTGCTTCCACCTTCCACAGGCTTTCCTTTTTTGATATCCACAATAAGAGCCCTTGCTATGCTAAATGGATCTATACCTATATTGTGATAAAAAGTTCTATCTTCTGCGGATACGAAAGCATACTGGACTACCTTTGGAATTTTATTTATAGTGACATATATCCTATTTTGTGCACCTATGGTGCCTATGATTTTCCCTTGAGAGTCGTATACAATGGAAGCTTCTGGTGGATGCCAACGTTCTAACGCTCTTACATCTGGAAGTCCTATACTAAGGCTATACACATAAACTCCTACCAGTACCCCCAGTATTACTATTAAAAATCCTAAAAACGCCAAAAAGTTTTTCATAATCTAAAGTATGTGAAGAACTCCTCGTTTCCTTTCATGCCTTTAGGGTGTGCTTTTTTATAGTTTAAAAGCCTAAAACCAAGGTTTTCATAACAACCTATAACATTTTGAAGAGCAGAAATTCGTGAAGCCTCATCTCTTACTATACCCTTTTTTAGATA
>CAZDZN010000005.1:0-15486 GCA_964509905.1 uncultured Aquificaceae bacterium | reverse complement strand
AAAGATATAAAAGATACATCCACCGTTATTATATCAAACTCTATATCTGGCTTTCGAAAAACTCTTATATCCGTATCTTCGAACAAAGTAATCTTAAGATTGATTCTTAAGCGTTCATGCATTTGAAGATGTCCCACATCCACCGCATATACATGTTTCGCCCCGTATTGGATAAGACAATCGCAAAACCCACCCGTAGAAGAGCCTATATCAATACAGACTTTATTATTTACATCAACTCCAAATTCTAAAATCGCATTTTCTAATTTATATCCAGCCCTTGATACAAACTTATCTTTTGCCAAAAGTTTTAAAATAGCGCCTTCTTCTATCAAAGTCCCAGCTTTTGTAATAATCTTATCTTCTATCAAAACTTTACCTTCCATTATAAGAGCTTGGGCTTTTTCTCTTGAGCCTACGATCCCTTTTTCCACTAATAAAATATCTAATCTTTTCTTCACAAAAGTTCAGAGAGTCTAAAGATAGAATAAAACTCAAATCCCTCTTTTTCTATGTTTTCTTTTGCTCCTTCTTCTCTATCTACTATAGTAAATATTCCGATCACATTTAAAGATGCCTCTTGACACGCTTTCGCTGCTTTTAAAGCAGAACCACCCGTAGTGGACACATCTTCCAAAACTGCTACCTTTTTTACATCTTGGAGCTTTCCTTCTATATGCTTGCCTGTGCCGTGGCCTTTTGCCTCTTTTCTTACCACAAATGGTTTTATGGTGTTTCCTTTTTGAAAGGATATTAAAGAGATTGCATAAGCCATAGGATCGGCTCCCAAGGTAAGCCCACCCGCAGCTTGTATATCGAAGTTTTTAAGCTTTTCGCATAAAACATTTCCAAGTATGTATATACCCTCTGGATCAAAAGTCACTTGTTTTAAGTCTATGTAATATCTGCTTAGTTTGCCCGAGACCAATTTGAATTTTGGTTCATCTGCCACAAGCAAAGAGTATGTTTTTATAAGCTCTTTTAGTCTGTTAAGATAATCTTGATTTTGCATATTCCATCAGACCACCTGCATTTAATATAGCCATAAGCTCTTCTGGGAATTTCGTAGAGTTGTACGTTTTGTTTTTAGTAATATTTTTAACGATGCCATTTTCAAGGTCTATTTCAAATGTATCTCCTTTACTTGCCTCATCTACAGCTTCTGGCGCTTCTACTATGGGAAGACCTATGTTTATAGCGTTTCTAAAAAATATTCTGGCAAAGCTTTTAGCCACTATCACTGGCACACCTGAATATTTAATGGCAATAGGGGCGTGCTCTCTGGACGATCCAGAACCAAAGTTTTTACCAGCCACTATGATATCTCCTTCTTGGTGATCTTTAGCGAAATTAGGTTCTTCGGAGTCCTCCATTACATGAGAGGCGAGCTCTACGGGGTCTGATGTATTTAGATACCTTGCTGGGATTATCTGATCTGTATCCACATTGTTGCCAAACTTCCATATCTTACCTTTTATAATCATTGGTGATCTCCATGTTCTTTGAGGTGCTTGGATATCATAAGCTCCATCTCGTCTTTATATTTTAAACGTTCTTTTTTGAGAGTTTCAATCTGTATTTCTAACTCTGATGTCATAGGATGATGTTTTTCAAGCTTTGCAATCTCTTTATCAAGCTCGTTATGCTTATCCTTTAGATGTTTGTAATGATTATTTTCGTAATAAAGCTTTTCTTCAATAGTTTTTCTATCCATACGTACCTCCTAAATTTATTCATATATTATATCACTTTTTTTAGGTTTTTGGTATAAAATAAAGCCTATACTTATGATAAACCCAATACTTAGGCTTATTATGTCTGCAAAGAGAAGGTAAAATATACCAGCAAATAAAAAAGGTGCAGAAACTATAGCATAAGGCCAAAAATACCCTTTTATGGCTTTGTAGCTCCAATAAGGCTCTTTTGTAGATATCGGAAGATATTGTCTTTTTACAAAATGAGACAACCCCCCTGTAATGAACCCCAAAAATATCTCTCCGCCTATTAGATAAAACTTAATCTCATTTGGAAGCTTTATGGGAAACTTTATGAAAAAATAAGAGAGCAAAAGTCCTATATATGCAATTATTTCTAAAGTCAAAAAACTTTTCCAAAACAAAACAGCTCTTTTATAAAAAACTTCCGCTAAATCCATAAAAACATTGTAAACTATTTTTTATGAAAATACTAATCGATTTAGATGGAGTACTGGTAAAAGATAAAGAGTTTAACCTTTTTGAAGATACACTAAGTTTTTTTGATTTTATAAAAGATAAAGATTTTATAATATTATCGAACAACTCCACCAGATCCCCATCAGATATAGCAAATATCCTAAGGGAAAAAGGACTTGATACGGAAGAAGGCAAACTACTCACTCCTTTGGTAATGTTGCCAGAGTATCTAAAAGAGCAGGATACAAAATCTGCTTTTGTTATAGGTACAAATATGCTAAAAACTTATGTATCAAAGTTTGTGGAAGTGAAAGATGGTATAGATGTGGATGCAGTGGTGATAGGGCAAGATAAGAATTTAAATTTTGATAAGATAAAAAAAGGTATTTCTGCGGTGTTTTTAAAGAAAGCAAAGATTATACCCATAAACCATAGTAAAATCGTAAAAGACTCGGATGGACTTTACTTTCAAGGTTCTGGGTCTTTGGCTTTTATGATAGCTCATGCTACAGATTATAAAGAAGATATACCAAATCTCGGCAAACCATCAAAGCTATTTTTATCAAAAGCCTTAAAAGATGAGGATTATAAAAATGCCATCATCATAAGTGATGATTTTTATACGGATCTCATGGGCTCAAAAATTCTTGGGCTAAAAACTATTTTTATCACTACAGGAAAATACAAAAAAGAGGACTTGGAAAAATCCGATTTCTTACCAGATTTTATAGTGAATTCTTTAAAAGAGCTGGAGGGTTTGTTATCAAAATTAAATATATAACCATTTTATGGCTTTTGCTATTGATAGGGATGTCTTTTGCATCAGATAAGGTTAAGATTTTATCTGATATTCTAATAAAAGCTCCGAACTCTGAAGTAATAGCCAAAAAAGATGTGGTAATATATTATCAAAATTATACGATATACTGCGATAAAGCCGTATACGATAAAAGCACAAAAAATATCACCCTCATTGGGCATGTACATCTTGTAAACTTAGTATCCCAAGAAGATGTATATGGTAAAAGAGGATTTTTGAATCTAAGGACAAACAAAGGATATTTTATAGACGCTTATGGAAAAGTGCGCAATATATATTTTGTGGCAAATAGGATAGATAAAAATGATAAGATATACTTTATCCACAAAGGAGATGTGAGTACTTGCAAGATAGATAAATACAATAAAGACAAAAAACTTCACCTTTGCGTATTTAGTGCAAAAGTCACAGATAAATATGTTTTTGCCAACTCTGATACGCTAAAATACAAAAAACTTCCTCTTTTTTACATACCTTATTCTATATTTCCCATTGGAAGAAGAAGGTCGGGGCTTCTTCCCCCGCTCATCGGGTCAAACACCTATAATGCTTTTATATACCAGCAACCCATATACTTTGCATTATCCAAGGACAAAGATATGACCATCACGCAAGAGTATAGAAACAACGAAGGAGAAGGATTACAGTTTCAATACCGACAAGCTTTCACTAAAAAAGATTATCTAAATTTTAACACATATTATTTCAAAGAACCCACCACTCCCGGAGATTGGTGGAATGGAAGAGATCTCTCGACTTTCAGGTCAAATAGATACAGGATAAATATATTTGGAAGATATGATGGGATTGATTTTAAGCTTGATACAATCTCGGATCCGTACTTTATGCAGGATATGTATTTTAAATCAATTCAGCGTACAATTCCTTACTTAAGTTCTTATATAAACTATAACAAAGATACAAGAGATTATTTTGCAGATATCTCTTTCAAGTTTTTCTACGATACCACATCAAACACCAACGCTTATACCCTTCAAAGACTTCCTGAGATCGATCTTTTATGGAAAACTCATCAGCTCTTTGATGGGATTTATTACAATGTAGGTGCTCAAAATACATACTTTTATAGAGCTGATGGTTTGAAAGGAGATAGATTTATACTCTCTCCTACTTTTACAAAATCTATCAATATAGGTCCTTTTGTAAATAGTACAAATATAAACTTTTATGGCACCAAATATCTCGGGCTAAATCAAAGCGGATACGATACGTCTGTCTATCAAGTTTTATTTCAAAATAAAACTTTTTTTGATGAAAATTTTAATCTTAAAAGCTTAAACATAAACAATTTTTACGAATTTTCTTACAACTATCAACCGATAGACAACACATCAAATCCAGTATTTGATTATAAAGACTATCAGTCAAATCAAAACTATGCGGACTTTAAGATCAACAACGCATTTTTATACAAAGGATATAATTTTGCAAACCTTTATCTAGAAGAGGGTTATACATTCTTAAAAAAATATGCTTTTCCTACATATATTAGTTCATTGAGTTCTTTTGTAACGTCCGCAAGTTATAAATCTTCAAACCTCATAGTAAATAAATCACTTTTGCCTCTTAGAACCACGTTAGTATTAAAGCCCATCCAATATCTAACTTACACTATTGACAGTTTTTACGATTTCAACAGAAACGAGTTTCCAGAAGAAAACCAATATCTAAATGCAAACTACAAAAATATTAGCTTCTATGTAGGAGATAGCTTAGCAAAAGACATAAATAGAAACAAAACCCTTGATCAGCAAAGCTACGGAGCCTCTTATAGATATAAGGCTTTTACTATGAACGGCGGGGTAGTGCACGATAATATCAGTGGGCACGATGTATCAAGGTTTTTCAATATTACTTATAATGGCGAATGCTATGCCATATCTTTAGCTCTTAATGAGTATTACGATGGAACGAGAAAACAGTATATAAACTATATTCTGCTTACTTTTAACATATTTAACTTAGAACATTTTACGATGCCCTTATCAAGATAATTTTTCAAGTATATTGGATAGATATATAGCCCCTCCACAAGCGTTTATATCAAGACTATAAACATCTTTTAATATCTGATACTCGCCTCCCGAGGCTATTTTAAAAGGATAATATGAAGAGTAAAAAGAAAATGTGATCCCATCATAGTAAGGTAATGCTTTTATCTCAGAAGCGTCGAGCTTTACATTTAGACCTTTATTTCTCAGATGTGTAAAAATTTTCTTAAGCTTATCGTAGTCTATTTTAAAATCCGAAAACTTTTTAAACAACATGTCTTCATACTCTTTCATTATCCAATCTAAGGAGTATTTTCTAAGCACATCTGCCTTTTTCTTTTTTAAAGCATCTTTTAAAATAGACTTATCCTCATAGTGCTCTAATATAGATTTCGTGATACTCTCATCGTTTATATAGACTATTATATCGTTGTCAAAAAAACTTAGAAGTTTGTATATTATATCTATCACTTCCAAGATACCAATCTCACAGCCTATACACTCGAGCCCAAGCTGATATTGGACTTTTATTTCGTAATCCCAAGAAAACACTTCGCCTTCGTAATATATTTTCATGGGGAGATTGCGCTCTTTTAAAGAAGCTATGTAATTTGCCACTTGATAGGTCATATCTTTTCTTAATACAAATATCTCTTTGGAGGATCTGATGCTTATAAGTTCATTGTAATTTGATGTAGTTTTTGATTGATTTTCAAAATTATCAAAGATAGGAAGTTTTATAAAGTTATACCCATAATTACTCAAAAGATTTTCCGAAAATACGATAAATTGTTTAAACACTTTTGAGGCTTTTAAATCTAAAAATCCATTCACAGCAAATATTTTATCATAAAATGATATAAACAACCCAAGTGAAAAAGAATATGATATTACTTATAGTTTCCTTCGGTGAATTTACTTATAATAAACCCTGTGGCATTAACTGTGTAAGCTTATGGATTGTCGGAAAGAGCTTTAGGAAAAGAGAAAGCAGTGGAAGTTTTACCTATTGTAGAAAACATTATAGAAGAAAAAAGACGGATTATCAAAATCTAACTAAAAGATAAACTAAGAGACAAATTGTTAACAAAGGGAGAGTTTTATTCTGAGATAAAAAGGCTTGATGAAAAAATAGAATCTACAAAAGTAGAATTAAGGACAGAGATGTATTATGAGTTCGGAATGCTAAAACTTATAATAATAGGCTTAGCCATTATCGAGATATTTTTTAACAAAGGTACTATGGAATTTATTTTTAAAATATTGGAGTAAAATAAAAAAGTTTTAAATAAAAATCCAGTTAAAATATATAGGATGAAGATAAATGTAATAGGTGCAGGGCTTGCTGGTGTAGAAGCTGCCTATTTTCTTGCAAACAAAGGTATAAAGGTAAGGCTTTTTGAAATGAGGCCTCTAAAGACCACCGAGGCCCATCATACGGATAAGCTTGCAGAGCTTGTGTGTAGCAATACATTGGGTAGTTTCGAAATTACTTCTGGGGCTGGACTTCTAAAAAAAGAGATGGAGCTTTTGGATTCACTTATAATAAAAGCTGCGAAACATTCTTATGTAAAAGCAGGGAGCGCTTTGGCTGTAGATAGAAATGTATTTTCTGATTTTATAACAAACACTATCAAAAACCATTCGAACATAGAGATAATAATAAATGAGGTAGGCACTCTGGATGAATCTAAAATTAATATAGTAGCCACAGGCCCTCTTACATCGGATGGATTTTCTTCTTATCTAAAAACTCTTATAAAAGATGATTATCTTTATTTTTATGATGCCATATCCCCTATCGTGGAAGCTACCTCTGTGGATTTTTCCAGAGGATTTTGGGGATCAAGATATGATAAAGGTGATGATTATTTTAACTGCACGATGAGTAAAGAAGAATATGATATATTTTACCATGAGCTTTTAAAAGCTGAAAAAATACAGACAAAAGATTTTGAAAAAGCAATTCATTTTGAAGGATGCCTTCCCATAGAAGAAATAGCTAAAAGAGGATATGATACCCTCGTTTATGGACCCATGAGCCCGAAAGGATTAAAGCATCACATATCAAAAGATGTTTATGCTATACTTCAACTTCGCAAGGAAATAAAAAGTGGAGAAGCTCTTTCTTTGGTAGGATTTCAAACTAAACTCACTTATAAAGAGCAAGTGAGGGTGTTTAAACTTATCCCTTGTCTCAGAAATGCGGTTTTTTCAAGGCTTGGGTCTATGCATAGGAATACATTTTTGCAGTCCAACAGGCTTTTAAAATCTACACTTGAGCTTAAATCTAATGAGAACATACTTTTTGCTGGTCAAATAACAGGAGTAGAAGGATACTCTGCCTCAGCAGCCACAGGAATTATAGCAGGAATAAACGCTTGGCGTAAAATATCTTCGAAAGGGCCTTTGATAGTGCCAAAAACTACAATGAGCGGAGCTCTTATTGATTATATCACTTCAAAAGATGGTGAGCTTCAGCCAATGAATCCCGTTTTTGGGCTTTTGCCAGACATAGAAGCTCATAAAAGATACAAAAAACTTCTCAAAGCTCATAGGGCTATATTTGACATGGCAAACTGGATATTAAAAAACGATATATTATGATAAGCTTTTGGAGTCTTTTCTCGCTTATAAATTTAATAGGTATTGTAGCTTTTGCCATATCTGGATCTTTAAAAGCTATAAAAGACGGATTAGATTTATTAGGGATTGCTGTACTTGGTATATCCACAGCGCTTGGCGGAGGTATCATAAGAGATGTCATTATAAATACAATACCTATATCCTTTATATCAAAAGAGAATATGATTTTTGCACTTTTTGGGCTTCTAATAGGAATATTGATATACAAAGTAGAAGGCATAGAAAATTCTATGTTAATACTAATTTCAGATGCCATAGGTCTTGCAGCTTTTACGGGGGCTATGATAGCTTATAAAGCAGGGGTGAATGTATTCGGTATTATAATTCTTTCTACTATTACAGGAGTGGGCGGTGGGATTATAAGCGATACGCTTCTTGGAAAAATCCCATCGGTGTTAAAGGATGATTTTTACGCCAGCTGTAGCATTATAGGGGCTACTTTGTTTTATATATTTATAAAGTTTGGTGCAAATATGACTTTTTCCACAGCAATATGTGTATTATCAGTTTTTATCATAAGGATTTTAGCAATAATATTTGATTGGAGATTACCTAAGTTTAGATAACTCTTTTATGCGCTCCATTATGTCGTTTGCCACAAATTTATAACCTTTTATATCATCTTCTATCTTTTCATAATTCACGGACTCTCCAAAATAGATATTTATGGGTACTTTTGGTATTGGGTATTTGGCGTCTGGAGGGAAATTTACATCTGTATTTTCTATATAAACTGGAATTACTGGTTTTTTAGCTTTTACTGCTATGATTCCTACACCAGTTTTTGGTTTTAAAAACTCTCCTTTTGGAGCTCTTTTACCCTCTGGAAATATAGCCACATTGCATCCCATATTTAAAAGCTCTACAGCTTTTTCTAATGTTTGAAAATCCCCAGATCCTCTTTTTACTGGTATTGCTCTCATGTGGTTGTAAAGCCAGCCTATCACTGGAGCATCAAAAAGCTCTTGTTTTGCTATGAAAAAAGGTAGATTGTCTAAAACCGAGTTTAGGGCCGGCGGGTCCAGGTGAGATCTGTGGTTTGATGCAAATATAACCCCAGTTAAATTTTTCACCTTTTCTATATTAAAAGCATTGATACTAAAAATTTTTCTGAAAACCGACCTTATACACATCCAAGTAGGTTTTACTATGTATTTGCTTATTGTGGTATCTGGACATTTCATAGTATATATTATACCTAAAAACTGATTTTATGATATATTAATATTTAATGAGAGTTGAAGCGTTAAAACACGTAAAAAGTCTTTTAGAATATATTCAAGAAAAATACAATTTTGAATTTGTATGGGTGGGCATAAAAAAGAGCGATTATACTGTTTTCCCTATTGTTATATCCAAAGAAAATGAAGATTATCTAAAACATCTTAAGTTAAGATGGGATGATTCCACATTTGGTAATGCACCGGTTGGTATGTCTATAAAAACAGGCAAAATTAGATACTCCAATGACATTTTAAGCGATACAAGGTTTATCCCAGTTTATGAACTTTTGAAAGAAAAAGGTTTTAAATCTATGATATCCATACCACTATTTGATAAAAAAGATCAGGTGTTTGGAGCTTTTGTGGCATATTCAGATAAAGTAAAATATTTTACTGAAGATATTATAAGCCAAATACAAAAAGACATAAAAGATATAAACGATGAGCTTGTAAATATACTAAGAGAAGATATAAAGATAGAAGAAAAGCTCAACGAGTATCTAAGTATGCTCTATGACATTATTATATACATAAACAAAGGAACAGCTTCAAACTTGGATCCTAAATATCTTTCGCTCGATGTATTAAATGATTTAGATAAACTTTTAGATGCTGATGGTTCTGAGTTTATAATATATAATAAAACGGATGAGAAAATAGAGTTGATAGTAGGCTCTGATTTATTTTTAGAAAATTTTGAGAAGCCTTCTTTTGACTTAGGTATATTTGGTGGTCTTACTCCTTTTATTAAAAAGTATATGGATAAAGAAAATGTAGCTAATATAGATTATGAAAACGATCCCTATGCGTCTGAGTTTTATAAAAAAAGAGGATTGAAGTTTATAAACTCCACTTCTATAAATGCAAATATATACAGTAAAGACACTGCTTGCATGCTCATTTTAGCAAGAAAAGAAGCAAAACCCATATCTGAAACGGAATTAAATATTATAAAGCTTATAAATCAGGCGCTTTTTGGGGCTTTTATCACAAGAAGATATCTCACAGATATAGATTCTTTGCATATTCATTTAGAAGAGATTGCTACAAAAGACCCGCTAACTGGTTTTTACAACAAAGAGATGTTTGATATATTTTTAGAAAATGAGATTAGGAAGGCAAATTTAAGAAACATGCCAAACTCTTTCAGTTACATCCTTATAGATGTGGATAATTTTAAATATATAAACGATGCTTATGGATATCAAGTAGGAGATATCGTATTGAAAGAATTAGCAAGTATCATAGTATCCAGTACAAGAAATAGCGATATATTAGCCCGTATAGGAGGAGATGAGTTTGGTATCATAGCTCCAGATACAAAAGTCCAATCTGCAAAACTTATCATGGAAAGAATAATTGAAAAGTTGAACAAAGACCCTATTGTAGTAAACGATGACAAGATATATATAAGTATATCTGTAGGCATATCTACATGTTTTGAGAAAGATATCAGACAAGAATCTACTGCACATACGAAGCCGTGTTCCAAAGAAGAGGTGAAGTTATCTGCAGAAGAGGCTTTAAGAGAGGCAAAAAGGAGTGGTAAATCCGCTGTGATAATAGCAATTCCCCATAAAAAGGATAGCAACAGTCTATCAGTATATGAACTCATAAATAAAGCTTTAAATGAAAATCTCATAGAACCAGCTTATCAACCTATTTTTAATCTAAAAGATAATAAGATTTTTGGTTTTGAGGCTTTATGTAGAATAAAATTAAACGATAACATCATATATCCAGACCAGTTCATAGAAGAGGCTGAAGAGCTTGGACTTATAAACAAAATAGATCTTCGCATGATAGAAAAAGCTTGTAATAGGATATCAACGCTTAATGGAAATTTGAAACTTTTTGTAAATATTAGTGCAAAAGCTTTTAAAGACAAGGTATTTTTTGAACAGATTATAAATATTGCCAAAGAATATGATATGCACGGTAAACTATATATAGAGATAACCGAAAGGGAATCTCTTTCGAGTCTTGAAAAATTTGAAGAGGTGGAGGAGTATCTGAAATACTATGGGATAAATTTTGTGATAGATGATTTTGGCAGTGGGTACTCATCATTTTTATATCTTAAATTTATAAAAACAGAGGTTTTGAAAATAGATGGTGCTTTTGTAAGAAATGTGATAAATAGCGATAGAGACGAAGCTATAGTAAACGGTATAAACACAATAGCAAAACATCTAAACACACAAACATTAGCTGAGTTTATAGAGGATGAATATATATTGGAAAAGCTAAAACAAATTGGAGTAGATTATGGACAAGGATATCATCTGGGTAGACCTTCTTTTGACTTGGAAAATTTTCTCCAATAATCTATAATATTTATCTATGAAAATAAAGGATTTTTTGAAAGAACAAAAACTTAGCATAGGAGATAATATATCATTTTTATTGGAAAAGCTTAATAAGGAAGAGCTTTTGGATAAGATAGAGCCTAAGATAGGTGAGCCTGCTAAAATGTCTAAATCCAAAGCTAACACCGTAGACCCGGCTTTTGCTATAGAAAAATACGGTGCTGATACTATAAGACTTTATATACTTTTTGCTGCCCCACCAGAGCAAGATTTTGAGTGGATAGAAACTTCTATTGAGGGAGTCCATAGGTTTTTAAAAAGGCTTTACAACTTTGCAGTGTCAAATATGTTTATTCTAAAAGCCAGATACAGGGAGACTTCCAAAAACAAAGACCTTTATTATGAAATTAACAGATGCATTCAAAGATATACAAAAGACTTGGAAAAGTATCAGTTTAATACGATGATAGCATCTTTGATGGGGCTTTTTAATACCCTTCAAGATTTTATACCAAATGTTGATGTAGATAAAGCTACTTTAAAAGAAGGAGTTTTGGTGCTTTTAAGACTATTGTATCCGATGGCACCCCACATAAGCTCAGAGCTATTAGAACAAATAGGATATGACGAACTTATCACGCTTCCTGCTCTTGACGAAAAGGCTCTTATAAGAGATGAAATAGAAATACCCGTACAAATAAACGGTAAACTAAGAACTACTGTAAAAATTCCATCTGGTGCAGAACAAAATATAGTTTTTGAAATAGCTCTAAAAGATAACAAGATAAAGTCTTATGTGGATGGTAAATATATTAAAAAATTTATTTTTGTGAAAGATAAACTTTTAAACATAGTGCTATGAACGTTGGGCAAAAGATAAAGCAAATAAGGGAGTCAAAAGGTATTTCCCGAAGAGAACTTGCAAGAATCATGGGGAAAGATGAAGTATCTTTTGAACAATATATATATAAACTCGAATCTGGTAAGATATCAAACCCTGGGATCGAGCTAATAGAGGCCATATCAAAAGCTTTGGATGTAAAAATTCCTTTAGAAGACAAAGAAGATATAGAAACGCTTTTTGCCATACCTATTTTAAACATAAAAGCTGGGGCGGGGAACCCGCTTTATGCAGAAGAATATATATATGTGGATAACATAGTGCCATCAAAATATGTAAGCGCTATAAAAGTAAAAGGAGATTCTATGGAACCCATCATAAAAGACAATGAGTACATAATATTAGATATTTCTTCAAGAGATATAATAAATGGCAAAATTTATGTTATATCGGATAAAGACGGTGGGCTTATGATAAGAAGAATTTACAAGTTAGATAAAGGATTTTTGAGGCTTTTACCAGAAAATAAATTATATAAAGCTCAAGATGTAAAAGCAGATGAAATAAGAATTATAGGGAAAGCTGTAAAAGCTGTAAGTCCAGCAAGAAAAATCACCTAACGGTATCTATAAACCACATCTCCTTTGTAAATCGTATAAAACACCTTACCTTTTAAGATATCTCCTAAAAACGGAGAGTTTGAGGATTTTGAAGGATTTATATGCTCATCAAAAACCCACTCGTGATTTGGATGCCATAAAACCAAGTTAGCTAAGGCTCCTTCTTTTATAGTGTTATCAAACCCAAGTATTTTAGCAGGATTTTTTGACATCAGGTTTATTAATTTTTTGATATCTATAATGCCATCTTTTACAAGACTCATCATTATAGGAAGTGCCACTTGAAATCCGAGCATACCAGCAGCTCCTTTTAAAGGATGTTTTTTCTCGTGTTTTGCATGAGGGGCGTGATCTGTGGCTATACAGTCTATAATACCCTCTTGAACAGCCTTTATAAGGGCTTCTTGAGTTTTGGCATCTCTTATGGGAGGGTTTATCTTTAAAAGCGTTTTTTTCTTGAAAGCCACAAAACTATTTAAAGCAAGATGGTTTGGATTTATCTCACAAGTTATATTTGCCCCCTTTTCCTTGAAAAATCTCACGATATCTATGCTCAAGGCTGAAGATAGATGTTGTATGTGAAGTCTTGTATTTGTTTTGTAAGCGAGTATTGCATCTCTTGATATTATGATATCTTCGGCATAAGATGGTCTAAATGGAAACCCATAAACACTTGAAAAGGCCCCTTCGTCAAAAGCCCCTTCTTTTACAAATGCATCATCTTCACAGTGATTTGCCACAAAAGAGTTTACAATGGTTGCCATCTCAATGGCTTTTAGCATAATGTTTGGATCTTGAACAGGAGATCCGTCATCGGTAAAACACACGGCACCGGCTTTCCTTAGCTTATAAAAATCAGTAAGCTCTTTACCGGCCCTATTTTTAGTTACACAAGCGCTCACTTTTACATCACAAAGCCCGAGTTTTTGAGCTTTTAAAATGATATAAGATATGACGCTCTCATTGTCAATGGGAGGATTTGTGTTTGGCATACATACTATAGTGGTAAACCCACTGAACACGGCAGACTTCATACCAGATTCTAAATCTTCTTTGTAAATAAAACCAGGATCTCTTAAATGAGCGTGGATATCTACAAATCCAGAACAAGCTATTAACCCTTTGGCATCTATGATATCGTCTGTTTTTATATCTATGTTTGGTGCGATTTTTTTAATATATTCATTTTTTATAAGTATATCAAAATTATCATCTATATTTAGGTTAGGTTCTATAACTCTTGCATTTTTAATAAGAATTGCCTTATCCATGAAAATCTATTATAATATATTTAGAAGGAGGTGCGATTATGCAATTTTTTATAGACACAGCAAATGTGGACGAGATAAAGCAAGCGATAGATTGGGGAATACTCGACGGAGTTACCACAAATCCAACTTTGGCTGCTAAAACCGGAAGGCCATTTATGGATGTAGTAAAAGAGATACTTTCTGTAGTAGATGGACCAGTAAGCCTTGAAACCGTATCTTTGGATGCGGACGGAATGGTGAAAGAAGGTAGGTTTTTAGCGGAGCTTGGGGACAATGTGGTGGTAAAAGTACCTATGACCAAAGAAGGGATGAAAGCGGTAAGCATATTAGAGGAAGAAGGTATACCCACGAATGTAACCCTTGTATTTAGTCCTATGCAAGCGCTTATTGCTGCTAAGGCCGGAGCTAGCTATGTATCGCCTTTTATCGGAAGACTTGATGATATATCCACGAATGGTGTGGAGCTTATAAAAGATATAAGAACAATATTTGATAATTATGGATACGAGACCGAAATAATAGCTGCCAGCATGAGACATCCGATGCATGCAGTAGAATGCGCTAAAGCAGGAGCTGACATCGCTACTATACCTTTCAACGTCTTGGAATCTATGTTCAAGCATCCTCTTACAGATGTAGGCATAGAAAAGTTTTTAAAAGATTGGGAAAAAGTGCCAAATAAACCGTTTTAAGCCTGATACTTATCATTGTCGTTTTGTAAATTATCTTTTACTTTAAGGAAGTGCTGTTTAATTTAGCTTCAAAAAGGAGGGTTTTATGTTTTTAAAATTACTTATCAAGAACGCATCACTTAAAATAAAGCTCTTTGGCTTGGGACTTATAACATTCATGTTGGCTGCTCTTTACGCTTATAGCAGTTATAAAACCAATGTTTCTTACATGGATCAAATGTCCCATGAAAAAAAGGCAATATCTATAGCGAAACCCCTATTTAAGCTTTATATGGATTTAGAATCTGCTCGTATATATAGTAGGTCTTTGGCAGGAGGCAATGCTGCAGTAATACCGAAATTAGAAAATGTTGTGAATGATATAGATAAAGATATAGAAGAAGCATCAAGGCTAAATGCACAATACGGCAAAGATGTAGGCACTACAAAAGATTTTGAACTTTTGCAAAATACATGGAATACCATGAGAGTAAATACATTTTCCTACACCAAATCTCAAGTAAAAGATAATTACAATCATATAGTAAGTATTGTTTATAGAAAACTATTATTAGAAGATTGTTTCGAGAAAGGAAGGCTGATATCAGACTCAAACATGGCCCGCACAAACTTGAATACAGGACTTTTTGTAGTACAAGGACCTATTATAGACTATAGAGGTAGATTAACTTCAAGAACAGCTCAAGTGTTATACGATAATACGTTAAAACCATCCGATATTACTATGCTTCAAAACATATCTGCGGATACAAAGTTAAGGCTTAACAATTTAAAAAATATATATTATAAAATAGCTTATGAAAAAGATCCAAAATATAAAAAAACCTATAGCAATTTCTTAGCTTTTTATAGTATTATGACAAATCAATTTTTACCTA
>CAZDZN010000004.1:32187-42181 GCA_964509905.1 uncultured Aquificaceae bacterium | reverse complement strand
GGTGTTATCAGTATGGAATCCGAAATATATGTCACAAAGACCATAGTGGCTAAAAACGATGCTGTACTACTTCAAAACAAAGCCACAGACCTTTGGAACTACTATCAGGCAAAAGATATGAGATATCACATGTATGATATCGCAAACGACATCAAACCAAGCCTAAAATTTGAGAAGTTTATATCAAAGTATAAGCATGAAAAGCAAGACATCCAGCTAAAAGCCAAAAAATTAGAACAACAAGTCAAAGAGAAGATAGAACAAAGCGAACACTACTATCACAAGCACCATCTATTTTTAATAGCAGAGCTTTTTATGCAATTTGGCATAGCGGTGGCCTCAGTCTCCGCTCTCACCAGAAGAAAAGAGTTTTTCTACGTCTCTCTCGTCTCCGCTTTAATAGGTTTTGGGGTTTATATATATAATATCACCTAAACAAACACTACCTCAGGCACGCCAAAGCCGTTGAAGTTTGCAGCATAGACGGTGGTGTAAGCTCCGGCACCCATGATATATACGCGGTCTCCTATGTCTAAGTCTGGTAGATATACGTTTTTTGCGATGATATCCATACTATCACAGCTAACACCGGCTATCGTGTGGGATAGGATTTCACCTTCTTTTGTGTTGTACATAGGGTATTTTATGCCTCCTAAGACTTCCGCTAAGCCGTTGAAAACACCGGTATCTATATAAAGCCAGTAGGATGGCTCGTTGTCTATGTGCTTTGTAGTTTTCCCTATCACAGAGCTTATTAAAACTCCAGCATCCCCCACTATGCCTCTTCCGGGTTCTATTTGAAGTTCCATGGGTTTTATGAGAAAGTATTTTTTAAGAAGCGCCTCTATGTAGCTTGCGATATCTTCTATACTAAGGGATTCATACGTGTAGTTTATGGGTACGCCTCCTCCTAAGTTCAACATCGTAAGTCTTATCCCTTTGTATATGGCTCTTTCCCAAACCTCCCACGCTTTTTTAATCCCTATAAACCAATTTCTAAGGTTGTTGCATTGAGAGCCCACATGAAATGTAATTCCGTAGGGCACAAGCCCTTGGGATTTCGCATAGTCAAGAAGCTCCACCGCCGTATCTTCGTCAACGCCAAATTTTGTGGATAGGGGCCAATCACTTCCTTCATTTGGCACTATGAGTCTTACATACACCCTCGCCCTGGGAGCTACTTTTTTGAGTTTATCTACCTCTGTATACGAGTCTATACTAAAAGCCTTGATACGAGACTTATAAGCATAATCTATAAAATCTAAAGGCTTTACAGGATTGCTGGATATTACCCTAGACCCATCTACACTCAGCCTAAGAACTTTTTCTAATTCCCAAGATGAAGCAACCTCATATCCACTTCCTAAATCGTTTAAAACCGTGAGTATTTCTTGATGGTCGTTGGCTTTTACCGCATAATATATTTTTGCATCTAATAGCGTGTTTTGAAGCTCCAAATATCTTTCCTTTATACGGTCCAAATCTATCACAAGGGTGGGGGTTTTTACGCTTTTAAAAACCTCAAACAAAAAAGGCTTCCTTGAAACAAGGGCTTCAAAATATCCTTCCGCAAATCTGTACTGCAAAATACCAGCATCCAAAAGCTTTTCCAGCATAAAATTAGTATAATCTTTTTTTATCAAAAATCAAATACTTTTTAAAAGCTCCACATAAAGATATGGCGAGTCATATCTGGCTTTTGCTGGCTCATAGTTTTTTAGTTTACGCGGAAGCATAACATGGGATTTGAAATTGCCAGCTCTTACTATCACCTCGCCTTCGCCTTTTACCACAGACACCGCATCTTTTCTGATGTAAGGGGCCCTTAATCTAAGAATATAGTTTCCATTGGATTCTATAAACTCAAAGGGTTTGTCTTTAAATAGTATATCTGCAGGGTTTTTGTCTTCGTAGATAAGATCTGATAATACCTCAAGCTTTTCAAGACCACACACTTCTTGCTTCATAGTAGGCACTTCAAAAATGGGTGTGGGGTTAAAAAGAGCCTTTATCTCCTCTATGTAAGATTGTTGAGACTTTATCCATTCTTTGAAAAATTCACAATCTGCTACCTCATCTTTTGGTAGTACTTTGTTTATAATCACTCCATCTACATTCACTCCAAACAAATTAAAATACATATAAGCCCTTTGACTTTCTTTTACCACCATCTTCTCAGGGTTCGCCACTATTCTCACTGAAGTAGTATCTGGGTCTATTAATATCTCATCCACTCCTTTTAGCTTTTCGTAAAAATTCTCAAGAGCTTGAAAATAATTATCGTCTGGAATAGGTACATCTGTGACCCTTCTGGCTACTGGTCTTGCCATCTTAAATATCATGCGTTCTGTTTTAAATATCCTTTTCATATACCACTTTAACACTGTCGGCATAGAAACAAATCTCAAAGACTCACCAGTGGGTGGCAAGTCCAATATGAGTACATCAAAATCTTTATCTTTATAATACTTATTCACATAAAGCAAACTTGTGACTTCTTCCATGCCGGGAAGTATCGCAAGCTCTTCGGATAATACTCCATCAAGACCCGTGGTATTAAATAAAAGCTCCAAAAATCTATAAACATCTCCCCAATATCTATCTATCTCCTCTTGTATATCTATCTCTTGGATGGAGAGATTTTGGTTTATCTGTATGGGAAGCCCCTTTACCGAGTATTTTAACTCGTCTGATATGTCAAAAGAATCTCCTAAGCTGTGTGCTGGATCCAAAGACACCACTATCGTCTTATAACCCATCCTTGATAGCTTATAGCCAGTAGCCGCTGATACTGTAGTCTTGCCCACACCGCCTTTTCCAGAAAAAAGTATTATTCGCATAAACAAAATCTAATATGCAAAAGCCAAAAATCAAGAGATATTTATTAATAATCATAGAAACCCTAACACATATAATTATCTTTAGCTGAATGTTAGAGCATTATTTTTTAGAATTGCTAAAAACCATATACGCTTACGCTATTGATATACTACCATACTTTTTTATAGCAAATTTGCTCGCCTCGTCTTTAGAAGTTTATATAGGGCTTGGGTGGCTTAGGAAAATTACAAAAAATACCCTTTCGAGCACAATCTTTGTAGCAATATTAGGAGGAGCTCTTCCTTTCTGTTCTTGTTCTATGATACCTCTGGTGAATCTAATAAACAGCCAGTCAAAAAGCTATGCACCAGTTCTCTCTTTTATAGCGGTGGCGCCTGTTATCTCGCCTATATCTATTTTTCTTACATATGGGCTTTTTGGGTTAAAGATGACCATCTTTAGGCTTTTAGGAACATTTGCTTTTGCTTTTTTATTGGCTTTTTTTGCGGATAGATTCTTTAAAAAACCAAAAACCCTTCCTATGAGATCGTCCTACAAAAAGCAAGAGATTAGTTTAAGTGTTTTCTTAAACGATCTAAAAGTTCAGTTTTTAAACGTTGGTAAATATGTATTTTTAGGTATTCTAATAGCATCTTTTATAGAAGTATTAATACCAAAGAGCCTAATAGAATCCTTTTCTTATAGACCTCTTTCTTACCCTCTGATGTCGGTTTTAGGCCTTTCCTTTTATGTGTGTTCTGGAGAAGAAGTTCCCATAGCGCATGCTATAAGTAAAATAGGATTTACTCAAGGGAGCGCTCTTACGTTTATGCTTTCTTCTACTGGTATATGTATGCCTACGCTATTTGCTATCGCTAAATTTCTACCAAAGCGTATGGTTTACATATATATTATAAGCTGGGTATTGTTTTCTATACTAAGCGGTGTAATGTACGACGGCATTTAGGACAATATACATAAAACCTTGCAAATTTTTAAGAATGAATTATATTTAGTAAAAGGAGGTGTAAGTTATGGCAAATGTAAATGCGGTAAATGCTTATAATACTTACAATGTGAATAGCCATCATCATCATAACAAGACTAATAATAATGCTCAGCAACCAGCTCAAGTGGCTCAAAACAAACAGACCAATACACAAAACGCTCAGAACAATCAGAATACACAAAACCTACAAAACAACCCACAGCTCACAGCTACTATATTAAATATGTATAGATAAGTGGCTTATTTAGTATGGGGTAAAGGGGTTAGTGGTTTTGCCGCTTTTAACCTCTTGAAAGAGAAAGGGTATAAAGTTTATATAGGTGATGACAAAGAAGGGGAAAATTTTTGGCAAAGTGTATGGCATGAAGTAGATACCGTAGTTTTATCGCCGGGCATTCCCCCTCACCATCCGCTATGGCAAGGAGCTATAAAAACAGGTAAGGAAGTAATAGGGGAGACCGAACTTGCTTTTAGATTTTATAGAGGTAATAATATCGTATCTATCACAGGCACAGATGGCAAATCCACCACAGTACATCTTTTACATACGCTACTTGGCTTTGAAGAAGGAGGTAATTTTGGTACTCCTTTTAGCGAGATAGTATTAAAAAACCCTTCAGCTGATGTGATTTTAGAAGTTTCTTCTTTTCAAGGTAAAAGCCTAAAAACTTTTAGGCCAAATGTAGGAGTTTTTTTAAACTTTTCAGAAGATCATTTAGATTGGCACCCAAGCTTAGAAGATTATCTAAAATCCAAGCAAAATATATTTAAAAACCAAACCCAAGATGACATGCTTATCTTAAATGAAAAACCCCCAGTGAGAGATACGCCTTCAAAAGCTAAAAAGGTTTTCTTTGGACCAAATTCAGATTTATGTGTAAAAGATAACAAGATATACTATGAAGATATCTGTATTTTAGATGACACTTCTTTTTTACCCTTAAAAGGTATGCATAATATGTATAACATAGCTGTTGCAAGTTTTGTGGCTTTTAGTATGGGGATTGACAATATCAAAGAAAGACTAGAAAACTTTAAAGGCCTTCCTTTTAGATACCAATATATGGGAAACTTCGATGGAATAGATATTTACAACGATTCAAAATCCACCACCGTAAACGCACTTTTGAGCGCTGTTGAATCCACTCCTACCCCTATTATTCTCATAATGGGTGGTATTGATAAAGGTGGGAATTTTTCTAAGCTAAAAGCCTATAAACAAAAGATAAAACACGCTTTTATATTTGGAAAAGATAAAGATATCATAAAAGATCAAATAGAGGAGTTTGTAAACCTTACGCTTGCCCAAGACTTAGAAGAAGCCATCTTAAAAGCAAAATCCATAGCCATACCAAAAGATATCATATTGTTTTCTCCTGCCTGTGCATCATTTGATATGTTTGAAAATTATAAGCATAGAGGGGAAGTGTTTAATCAACTTACAAGAAAACACTTTCAAGCTTCGTAAAGAATCACACCCACTCTTTTAATATGCTCTTTCATGTCATTATCTAAGAGCTCGTATTTTGTAAGGTCTATTTTGTAGATTATATCAAGATTGTCGATGTCTGAAAGCATGTCGAGATACTCCTCAAAACTAAGCTCTGGGGCTACTATCGTAATATCTATATCAGAGCCCTTCATAAAATTTCCCTTTGCTCTCGATCCATACAAAATAGCTTTTCTGATGTTGTAGTTTTTAAAAACATCTATTATTTTTTCTAATACATCCTCAGGAATGTTGTGCTTTAAAGTATTCATATAACTCCAAAAATGCAGGATAATAATTTTTTATAATTTTTTCTAAAAGCTCAAAAACTATGTCTTCGTTATAAGTATGAGAAGATAGATTTCTTGATTGTATCATACTTATAAATACATCTGATTTTATGATATTATATTGAAATCCAAATCTAAAAGCATCCCTTGGCCCCCTTATATCTTGTATGCCTTGATATAAAAGATAATCCCGTAGAAGGTTCCAAGATAAGTCATAGGTGTATTCGAAAGCTTTTATAATTCCTTGTTTTTCAAGATCTGTAAGTGGCCTGGTTTTATAAAGATATACTCCATTTTCCAATTGTTTTAAGGCTTTTTGAAAGTTAGAAAATCTCTGTATCCATCTTATATCAGACATATTAGGTAAGACTCACTTTAAACTCAAACTCCGGTATAATTTCGTTGGTATCGTACTGATAAGATCTGTATATAGTGTCTTTTATACGGTCTATAACGATATCCGCAACCTTTTTATTTGCGTTTAATAGTATGATACTAAATTCGTCTTCTTTGTATTTAAATATAGAGTCATATTCTCTTAGGCTTCTTTTTAAAATATCCACAGCCGTTTTTAACAACTCACTTGCTGCCTTCTCGCCAAATCCATTTCTCGTGTCATCTAAGTTCTTAATCTTTATCCTTATTATACAATACGGAATATTTGATATAGAAGAGGCGCTCAAAACATCCTTATATATGCTATCATATACTTTTTTGTCAACTACATCGATATCTTTGGCCTTAAACTCTTCAGAAGAAACCAGGTCTTGCTGAAGTACCCCAAGATTTGATATAAAACAAAAATAGTTCAATGTCATTTCTTTTAATAAAAATATAGCATTTTCAAACTGTCTTTGTTTTAATTTTACCTCAAGAGATTTTACAGAAATTAGAAAATTTTTCTCTGAAGCTAAAATATCTCTCAATACATCGCTACTTTTATAAGCATTTAAAAACTCAGACACAGTATAATGTTTTGACTTAAAATCATATACATGATTTAATATAGATTGCAATATGTCTTTGAAATAAGCTTGTTCTTTTAGTATGATAGCGTAAGAAACACCCAAATATTTTTGGTATATTTGATGTTTTTCTATCTTTCTTAAAATATCTTTTATATACTCAAGAAAATATCCTTTTGCCACTGCGTTTCTCGCATTATCTATACTAAGTTTCATATTCCTCAATTCCTTTGGAGATGTGTCTTTATCCATCACTGCAAATAACTCTTGCCTTATTGCTTCAAATATATAAACTATATCTTCTATCAATATACCAGTGAGATAAAGGTTTCTACCTACGGTCTCAAGGCTTTCGTATACTTTTTCACCAATTATAGCTCTGGATATAAGAACTTTGAGCGTTTCCAAATTATCCTGATAATAATATAAATCCTCGTTTTTTAGCTTTTGACAAATAGCATCTATTGCAAGATTAAAATCTACATTTGTCATCCTAACACCTCATATTCTCTTTTTCTAAAAGATGTTCCCAAAGACTTTGCCAAATCTTCTGTGGCTTTTATGTCCACGCCAGGATACGTGACAGCGGTGGTGATTACCTCAAAGCCAAGCTCTTTGACAAGCTTTATAAAATCTATAAGAAGTTTAAAAGCGTCTTTATAAGGAGGTTGACATACTTCGTTGTAAGTGGTTTCGTCCTGGGCGTTCAGGCTTACCGAAAACACATCCACAAGCCCTTTTAAGCTTTCTAAATCTTCCTTTTTCCCAAAAGCTAAAAACAGGCCATTTGTGTCCACTCTTACTTTTGTATTTGATTTAGATTTTATGTAAGCAGACACATCTTTTATTATATCTATCCTAAGAGTAGGTTCTCCGTACCCACAAAACACTATCTCATCATACATAGACGGGTCTTTTATCTCGTTTATAATATCCTGAGCGGACGGGTCTTTTTTAGTCCAAACCCAATACCCTTTTACCAAGAAATTCCTATCGCGTTCTCTTTCGCAGAATTTGCAATGAAGGTTACATTTGTTGGTGGGGTTTATGTAGAGTTTGTTGTTTATAACATATGTGATGGTGTCTTTTTGATTTTCAAATCCAAGACTAAAGCATAATTTTGCATTGGCTGAGGTCATTCTGTCTATATCCTCTAAGGAAGAGTTTGGTATAAGTTCACTCATCACTTTGGCGGTATGCCATATAAAACTTGGTTTGTTTTTTTGTCCTCTAAAAGGCATAGGTGCAAGCCAAGGGCTATCCGTTTCTATTAAAAGTCTATAGGTGGGGGTTTTTGATACCACCTCTCTTAGGTTTTGTGCGCTTTTAAAAGTGATATTTCCAGAATACGATATGTAAAATCCAAACTCCACACCCTTTTTCATAAAATCCAAAGACCCGCTAAAACAATGCAATACCCCACCTATATTCTTGTATTCTTCTAATACCTTTATCGTGTCTTCTTCTGCATCTCTTGAATGTATTACCACCGGAAGCCCAAGCTTTTTAGCGAGTTCAAGCTGTATTTTAAAATACTCAATTTGCTTATCTTTTAACTCAGCACTCCTATAATAATCAAGCCCTATCTCACCAAGAGCCTTCACTTTGGGACTTGATTTTAGCATATCTTCAAGCCAAAGCATATCTTTTTCGGTTATATCTGCCACATCATTTGGATGAAATCCCAGAGCACAATAGACTTTATCGTACTTAGTGGCTATGGTTAAAGCATTTTCACAGGTTTTTTTATCAAAACCTATGGTGATGAGATATTCTAAGCTCTCATCGTTTATAGACGCTTCAAAATCTTCTTTCTCCAATAAATCCAAATGACAATGCGTATCTATCATATATGTTAAAATTTATTAAAAATATTATTAAAATTCCATGAATTAAAATAGCTTTCTCGCGGCTTTTGAGATGCACTCTTGCACCATAGGATGCTGGTCTGGATATTCCGCCAAATCTCTTGCGTTAGCCCCAAGCTTTATAGCAAGTCCAAGATGAGAGATAAGCTGTTCTGCATCCATTCCCACTATGTAAGCTCCTATGAGTTTTAGGTTTTTAGCATCAAAAAATAGTCTTAGTTCACCATATTCGCCGTAAATCTCAGCTCTGGAATCTTCTTTTATGTCAAAAGAGCTCTCCATGACGTCAATCCCCATATTTTCGGCTTTTTCTTTGGTAATACCCACATAAGATAAAGCTGGTATTGTAAATACACTAAAAGGTACATTGTCAAAATCCATGTAATCGGTGGGTGTGTTGTTTGCCATAATGTTGTGAGCACATACCAGAGATTGCCTCATCGCCGCGTGAAAAAGCGGTATTTTTGCATTGACATCTCCTGAGGCGTATATATGAGAGATATTTGTCTGGCAAGCTTGGTTTACCTCAATCCCTCTTTTTATATTTAAAAACTCAGAGGCTCCTTCTGGTATCACAGAGTGTCTTCCCACCGCCATAAGCACTTCATCCACTTCTAATGTGTTTAAACTTCCATCCTTTTCATAATGAATCATCTTTTTATCTTCTTTTTTAGATATCTCTTTTACATCCACAGATGTATATATATGCACATTTTTAGGAAGATACTTCATAAGCGTATCCACAGCGTATTTGTCTATACCAGCTAAGATCGTATTTAGCTTTTCAAAAACATAAACATTTGAGCCCATGTTTGCAAAGTAAAAAGCGGTTTCTATACCTATATAACCACCACCTATTATGGCAAAATCCTTAGGCACATACCTTAAAGTGGGGTTTAGTTTGTATATATCAGAGCTTGTGATGGCGTACTCTTTTCCCTTGATAGGGGGTACAAACACGTCTGAGCCAGAGGCTATTATGATATACTTTGCTCTTATGGTATCTTCCCCAGAATCTGTGTATACTATCAAGGTATTTGGGTCTTTAAAACGAGCTACACCTTTTATAAGTTTTAGGTTTTTAAAAGCTTTAAGCTCTTCTTCATGTAAGGCGTATCTTATCTTTTGCACATTGTCTTTGTGAATTATAATGCTCTCATAATCAATATCTATATTTTTATTACTAAAAGCCATAAAACGCTTATAAGTATGAATTTGCTCTCTTATAGCTTTTGACGGTACGCATCCTTCAGCAAGACAATTTCCACTGAGCACACCTTTCTTATCCACCATTATCACATCAAATCCAGCCTTGGCTAATCTAAACGCTCCGGGATAAGCCCCACCACCAGCTCCAATCGTCAATACATCAGTTTCTATATATCCCATAAGATTATTATATTATAAGAATATTAAAATTTTGTTAAAATAAGCAAAATGATAATTCTATATAAAAATATTTTATACACCCATTAAAATAATTCTATATTTTATAAAATATAAGGCTGTTTTGGAGGTGTTTATGGTAAACAAGGACTTAGTTAAATTTTTCG
>CAZDZN010000004.1:9685-32148 GCA_964509905.1 uncultured Aquificaceae bacterium | reverse complement strand
GTATTGCCAGTGAGGCTTGTTTACGCTTGGATGTATATATCAGCCCCTTTGAGAAGAGTGGTGCTCGCCAGTGGAAAACTTGATCCAAACTCGCCCCTTTGGGTAGGTCATAAGTTTAACTCGTTTTTACCTCACGCTTCAAATATATTATGGATACATGACTTTGTAAGATACTTAGTGCTTCATCCAGAGCTCTTAGCCTCATTTTTGTGGGTTTTTACTATTATAGAGTTTTTAACTGGTGTGGGTATAGCGCTGGGGCTTTTGTCAAGGTTGAGTGCCATAGGAGGTGCGCTCCTTCCCCTTGGAATGCTTTTAGGAGCCGGATGGCAAGGAGCCACATGCCTTGATGAATGGCAAATAGGTTCTACTGGTGTGGCTATGGGGCTTACGCTATTTTTTACTGGAAGCGGAGTGCTTAGTTTAGATTCTCTTCTTATGAAGAAATATCCAGATTTAAGGAAAAGCGCTTGGTTTAAATGGTTTGGTAGTGGAGAATTGTTTGAAAATACAGCTTTTACAAAACTCAGTGTAATAGGGGCAATATTTGCTTTATTTGTAACAATGGGTACCAATCAATACTTCCAAGGGGGTGTTTGGGGTAAATTACATAACTTTGGTAAAGTCCTTAATGTTAAAATAATCAATCCTCATATAGAAAATCAAAATTTAGTGTTTACTGCTTATAGAATAAGTGGAAGCTCGGCAGCTATGATGTGGATACCAAGGATAGATTTAGTAAAAGATGATAAAATCATATACACATGGGATCAAAAAGCCATAACATCCTTATCATCCTCAAGCGTCAAAAACATCTATATAAACAAAGCTAAAATCAATCGATATGCTCTCGGTATGAGACTTGGAGCAAAAGCTATAATCACATTACCACTTCCTCAAAACCTAAATCTCATACATGGCACATACACCATAATGCTTCATGAAATAGGTGGTCAAAAATTCGGCACAAGTTTTAACTACTAACTCCCTTGGGCTTTTTGCCCTGGGATTAAATTAAAGCCTGATTTATAATATTATTAATGAAAAAGGTTCTAAGGCTTTTAATACTTGTATTAGGAGTTTATTTTCTAATTATAAACCCGGCATACTATATGTATAAACATAAGATTAGGCTTGAATATAGGTCTGGGGCTTTTTATGTGAAAAACTTCTCTATGCACATAGATGGAGTAAACATATTTATAAAGAATATATATCTTTACAGGTTGGGGCTTGAGATTGAAGGGCTTATGTATGATTCAAAACCGCTTTTTTTCTATTTAAAAGATGGGATTATTCATTTTCATAATAAACTTTATACAGATGTGGATGATCTAAATATAGTCTTAGTGGCTCAAAACAACAAACCCTCAAATGTACCAGATTTTAACATTGGTTTATATGAAAGGTTTTATAAATATCTTAATATGTCGGTAAAAAACCTTTACATCCAAGGCGCCGATAGGTTTTCATATGATGCTTTTTCTCTAAGCATCCCAAGAGTTTATCTAAAGAATGGTATTTTTTATACAAAAGGATATACTCATTATACTTATCTTGGTAAAAACTCAAAAACTGAAACTTATGTATTTGTGCCAAAAGCCTTCCTTAAAGATGGGTATTTTATCGCTCAAAATGTAAATGCCGTGTCTGATTTGTTTGATTTTAACCTAAATTTCAAATGGCGCCATAGGATAGGGTATATAGCCGCCTCTGGTTTTATTATGCCAATAAAAACCTCTATTTTTAGCACGTCCACTTTAAGCGGTACTATAAACGGAAATATAAATAACAAAACCATCCACTTTAATGGGGATTTTAAAATAGGTTATATAGATATACCTCATCTAAAACCTATAAAAAATTCTACCTTTAATCTGAAAGGGATAACCTCCGATAATGGTACATCATTCTCTGGTATTTTGAGAAATGATTTAGCGATGCTAAATATAAATTATAAAGACATAGATAATACTTTTAATATTAAAATCCAAAAACTTTTACTAAATAATAAATATTTAACACTAAAATATCCAATAAATATTTATGCTGGTGGTAAACTTTATTATAGTGTAAATAAAAAGGTATTAAAAATAAATCTAAAAGCCTCAAACATAAAAATATATAAGTGGAGTTTTGGTATGGGGCTTTTAAAAGGGGTACTTGATTTTAAAAAAGAAAATCCAGGGGCTCTTAATTATGCTCTTTATGGTAAACAAAATACAAAAGGGCAAATTGTATTTCAAAATAACAATATTTTTACCAAAACTTATCTAAATAATTTTATATTATCTTATAAAACCTACAAAGCTCGAATAGATGGGTTTATCCAAACTAATTTTAATCCCCTTGTGGTAGAGGGATTTATAACTATATCAGATTTAAATATTCCTTATACAAGCATATCAGAGATTCCTATAAATCTATCTTATAAAAATAATACCCTTACACTTACAAGCGATTCGCCCTATTTGAAAGGATTTTTAACTTATAAAAACAATATCATAAACGCTCAAATATACCCAAAACATCTTATGGTTTATAAAACTATAAACGGTGCTCTTTATAGTGCTGACTTAACTGAAGGGATTATAAACATGCAAAACAAAAATATATCTATACAAAATATATCTTTTAATACTTCAAATGCCAAAGGATTTTATGTTATTGGATACATAAATGGGGTTGGAAGTATTGATAACCTATCTGGAAATATCCATATAATAAAAGCAAATTATAGTCTTTTAAAAGATATAAAAGGGGATGTGATGTTTGATTATAAAAACTCAAATCTAAACTTAAGACCAAGTCTAAGAGAAAAAAACTTTCTTTTAACTTCAAATATAAACATATATCATAATATAAGTTTTAGTGCTAAAATAGCAGGAGCCAATAAAGTATTATCTATAGATTTAAATATAAATGGGTTTATAGATAATAAGCAAAATATAAATCTAAACGGATTTATAGTATATAAAAATACAAAAATACCAATTTTAGCTTACATTAAAAATTACAAAGATAAGTACTCCTTATATATAAAAGGTTTTCATATAAAATACTCAAGTTTTAATATAAATATAGATAGTATTAAAGGGTCTTCCCAAGGAAAAGAGATAATTTGGAATACAAATGGATTTGATATAAAACTATATCATCAATCTATTTTATCCACAAGTCCTATATCTGGAGTTTTAAATTTAAAACCGTTCTATATAAAATCAAACACAGCTAATCTAAATGGTATTCTAAACGGAAATCTCGTTTTTGGATATGACAAAAATATATTTATAAACTCAAATGGAATTATAGACGTGGATGACACTGTAGCTTTTATGAAATCAAAACTTCCATTTTTATTAAAGGGCAATATAAATTATAGTGCAAATATAAACGATTCAGATATATACTTTTCTTTTAAAAGCCAAAAACCAGTGATGCTTTTATCAAAGTATATTTCACTTCCTCTTTATTCAGATGTAAACTTTACTATAAAGACAAATGAAAATGGATATTTTCATCCTGTAGTTTTGAGTTTTTATTCGGAAGATAAAAAACATAATATAATATTTAATGTATTCTCTGATAAGAATGGGATATATATAAAATCAAATCTCCACAACACACCTATTTATATGTACAATAAGAACTGGTATTATCAAGGGTTTGTACAAGGAAATATAAACGGTAATTATTTATATAACAATTTTCATCCTACTATAAATATAAACGGCGATCTAAATCCGGGTGGATTAGTTTATATAAAAAGTTTCGAAAGCTCTTATAAAAGCTCAACATCGCACATTCCAAAAAATCTAAATATGAATGTATTATTTGAAAACATCTCACCTCTTACAATCATGCTTCCAGAAGGAAATGTTTATTCAAATGTAAAAGGAAAAGTTTTTGCAAAAAACGGTAATTTAGGATATGATATATATATGAAAGCTTTAGGTGGAACATTAACTTATTCAGGTAAAACGTTTTATATAAGACAAGGCAACATAACACTAAAAAGCACAAAAAAATACGGAAACTTACTTTTAATCTCACCAGGAGACTCTTACAATACTTATATATATCTAAATGGGGATTTATCAGATCCGAACTTTAATATATATTCGGAGCCTCCTATACCAAAAGAAGAATTATTGTCTTCTTTTATATTAAATCAATCCTCTATTACAGCTATACCTATAAATACTTTAGCCAAAAAATACGCTAAATACTCTCCCTCTGGTATAGTAAGTAAAATATTTGGTACCAATATAAACTTAAGTGTGTATCCATCCCAAAGTGCCAATGGAAATATGAACACCACAATGGAATTACAGAAAAAAATCGCAAAAAATATAAAACTAAAAGCACATATAAGCACCAGTCAGAATCCTTTAGATACTTATTACGGAGGATCTATCAAACTCACTCCAAACACATCTTTAGATATGCAAATGTATGGAAATGGCTCATCTCAAGGAAGTATGTCTTATGAAAAACATTTTGATTTTGGACATTGATGGAAGAAATTAAAAAAGCTAAAAATTTTATAAAAGATATGCTTTCAAGTGATATAAAACTAAGCCGGTCAAAAGGGATAAGTTTATACCTATCAAACTTATTAAAACCATATATATCAAAATCTTTATATGAAAACCTAAAACTAATAGACAATCTCTCTATTCAAAAGAAAAAAGCAATTTTAGAAGAGACTATTCAAGAATTAGATAAATATAGCATAACTAATAAACCTATCACTACAACAAATTATACCACTAACCTCGAGTATAATACTCAACAAATTGTTAAAAACAATTTAAGGCATATAAAAGATTTAAATATATCTATACAAGATATGCCTTTCTTATCTAAAAACCAAAAACAGATACTTAGTTTGTCTGGATTAAATACATTAGTGGATGTATTATGGTATTTCCCATATTCATACGAAAATAGAATCCCTTTTAAAAGTATCGTCTCTATGCCTATAGATCAGTATGGGACTTTAAAGTTAAGAATTGAGTCTTTTGTATTTGATGAAAAAGATATGTATCCGTTTAGTATTATAGCAAAAGATGAATATGGCATTATAGGGTTAAAGTTTAAAATAAAAGATAAATCTGTTTTAAACTGGTATCATAAAGGACAGATTATATATGTATATGGAAGACTAAAGGAGTATCATGGTAAAAAATATATGGTTCATCCTAAAATCTTCCCAAATAATTCAAAAGATATAAACATTATAAAAGCAGTCTATCCATTGAGTAGAAATACCGCAGAAACTATTGATTCCAATACTCCAAAAAGAAGGAAAATTTTAGAACAAGCTATTAATAATATATTAGATTATTACAAAGATTACTGGAAAAACCTCCAAGAGATACTACCTGAAGAGTTTATAATAAAATACAATCTTATAGATTTGTCTTGGGCTTTTAAAATAATACATACTCAAAAACATTTTGATTCTTATAAAGAATTTGAAGAAGAGTTTGAAAAAGCTAAAAAAAGATTTTTATATGAAGAAATGTTTATATTTGAACTGGCGATGTATAATAGAAGAATAGGTATTAAATCTCATAACGCTCCCATTATAAAATCAGACGAAGAAGAGATTATAAAAGAGATTGAAAATAAAATACATTTTTCTCTTACAAATGCCCAAAAAAGAACTATAAGAGAGATAATAAAAGATATAAACACAAACAAACCTATGAGTAGGTTATTACAAGGGGATGTAGGAAGTGGTAAAACAATGGTAGCCATCGGTACTTCATTGGCAGTGGTGAAAAATGGATACCAGGTGGCTATTATGGTGCCAACTGAGATTTTAGCAAATCAGCATTATAAAAATTTTGAGAGTTTTTTTTCAAAAATTGGCTACAAGGTTGGGCTTCTTACATCTTCAACTTCAAAAACAGATATACATAAACTAATCTCTGAAAATTATTTCAATATAGTAATAGGAACACATGCTCTTATCCAAGAGAAGGTAAATTTTAACAACCTCGGGCTTGTGATAATAGACGAGCAACATAGATTTGGTGTAGCACAGCGCCAAGCTTTATTGGAAAAATCCCAACAAATACCTCACATGCTTTACATGAGCGCCACACCAATTCCAAGAACCATAGCTATGGGTATATTTGGAGACCTTGATATTTCAGTGCTTGATGAGATGCCAGCTAATAGAAAACATATTAAAACCTCTATTTTATACTTAGATAGACAAAAGGATATGGATTTTCTTATAAATCACATAAAAAAGGAAATTCAAAATGGGAGAAAAATCTATATAGTATATCCTCTAATAGAAGAATCAGAAAAACTTGATATAAAAGCCGCCCAAACTGAATATGAAAAGTGGAAAAACATCTTTAAAGATTATGAGGTATTATTACTCCATGGCAAAATGAATGATTCTCAAAAACAAGAGATTATGGAGGCTTTTAAAGAAAAAGCTCATATATTAGTATCCACAACTGTAATAGAAGTAGGTGTTGATGTACCACAAGCAAGCACTATTGTAATAGAAGATGCTCATAGGTTTGGATTATCACAACTTCATCAGTTAAGAGGTAGAGTGGGAAGAGGGGATACAGAAGGATATTGTTTTTTAACAACCAAAAGTGATTTTATTAAAAATCAAATACTAACAGAGCAAAACCAAACACTGAAGCGCTTCCGCATCATGGTAAGCACCAATGATGGGTTTAAAATCTCATTAGAAGATTTAAAATTAAGAGGACCGGGAGATGTACTTGGTCTCTCTCAAACAGGATATTTTAACTTTAATATAGTGGACTTAAAAAACGAAGAACATCTGACCCAGATGGCAAAAATACGAGAAGAATTAAAAAACTACAAACAAATCAACCAAGACCTTATTTGGCTTGTAGAAAGAAAATATCTAAAAGAAAAAGCAAGTACTATATCATCAATAGTATAGAAGGCATCTTTAGCAATAATTACTTATGTAAACATACTAAGAATATATTCTTTTTTCTTAACTCCTACAAAAGCACTTTTCACCTGTCCTTTTTCTAATATCACTGTAGCAGGAGTTCCCATAATACCAAGCTCTTGTACGAGTTTAGCACCATCTTGGGTAAATACATCTATTTTTTTTACTTTTACCTCTTTTATAGAATCTATAATAGGAGCCATTACCTTACAGGCCCCGCATTTCTCTGAATAAAAATAAAGTATGAGCTTTTTATCGTTTTTAAACTGGGGCAATACCGCCCCTTTTAGTTTTTTCATCTTATAATACGCCAATATCCTTAATCCTATAATAAAAGCCAAAAATAATATTAAAAATATAATAATAAGTGTAATAATAGCGTTCATATCAAAGCACCTTAAAGCTTATTTTGTAAATATCTGAGTTGTTTTGAATTGGGATTGTCCCAACTTTGCCAGTTATAACAAAAGTTCCTTCTTTAGTGCTAATTATACCTTCTATAGCCTCTTCAAAAGAAGCCCCTCTTAGTTTTTTCATGTAGACTAATTCTCCGTTTTTACCCTGAATGTCTATAGCATATAGATTTCCATAAGAATATTTTGTAATACCAAAAAATCTTTCCATAGAGCTTTCTTTATTAGCTCCCACTAAATACACCGGAAAACCTTCTAAGTTTGAAGGAGTTCCTTTTTCATAAAATACATATTTCATCGTGGTGGCATTTATAAAAGGTATATTTACAAAAGCATAAGACCCACCAAATACAGCAGATGATGAATAAAGCTCTGTTTGACCTTTGAATATTCTTAACCTATGTGAGCTGTCTATAAATATAAGATCTCCTTTATACATCCTTGCCCCGTCTATTCTAAACCCAGCTGGCGTATCAGCATCAGACACCGCATTCACTGAGTCATTTTCAAAAACAAGTTTTTTTACTATACCAAACTTATGATCTGCATCAAAGGTCTGTCCAAAAAAAGTAGAGTGAGGATGATTTTTATCCAAAACAGACATAAAATAATGGATATTTTTCGCCACCGTCACAGGGCTATCCCCTACCATCTTAGCGATAAAAGAAGACATATTAGATCCACTAAACATATTAACTATTATATAATCTTGTTTTGAACTTCCAATGCGCCCTACGCTCACAGATATTGGATGTCCTGCAGGTAAACTCATAGAAGCTATTTCCACCAAGTCATCCCTTAGTATTTGATATATTAAAAGATTGTCTCTTGTTAAAAGCACCAAATAATCTTTTCCGTTTCCATATAGATCTCCAGTATCAGCACTTAGCACCAAAGATCCCACTTCTTTTATAAACTTGGAAGTAACCAGAAGATGGATATCCCTTAAAGAAGCTTTTTGGAGCCTGGGGTTAGAAGATATAGCTGTATATATAGCTTTTTTCACAAATCCACCTGGCACTCCAGAGTAAGCTAAGCCATAACCAGTTTTAAACTCCCTTATAGTAAAAGCGCAATTCTCTCCAGATTTTACTGTAGGAAATAATGCTGATATCTCGTATAGTTTTTCATCTGAACCTTTAAAGCAAATATCAGAATAATCAAAAACCGCTATATCTCCTACACTTGGTTTCTTGCCAGATATTACTTTTGCACTGGCGAAATTATCGTAAACATGGTCTATTTTTACCTTAGCTACATCTTCGTAAGAATGACCTAAAAAAGCATGGCTTAAAGGATTTATTATAGTCCCAGTTTCTCTCTTTACATCGAGTACTTCTCCTAAGTGTAGATCTTTACCAGCAATGTACACTTTATTGTTTTTGACATTTATCACCTGATATTTTTCGTTTTGGAGCTTTTTAAGAAAAGACATTAAATCTGATGCGTAAGAGAATCCAGATATAAGTATTAAAAGCAATAAAAACTTTTTCATAAGCCCTCCTAAAGATTTTCTATAATCTTTTTTGTCATCTGCTCGGTGTCTACCTTTTGCCCAACACCTCTATAGATATCTGCAGTTCTATAGCCTTGAGATAGTGTTTTATCCACAGCATCTTCTATATTTTTAGCCACTTCTTCCATTTTAAAAGTGTACTTAAACATCATAGCTAAAGATAGTATGGTGGCTATAGGGTTTGCTATACCTTTACCAGCTATATCAGGAGCAGATCCATGAATTGGCTCATATAGAGCATATTTGTCCCCAAGTGATGCTGATGGAAGCATACCGAGACTTCCTTGCACTACTCCAGCCTCATCTGATAGTATATCCCCAAATATGTTACCTGTTACTATTGTATCAAAGGAAGATGGTCTATTTACAAGTTGCATGGCGCAGTTATCCACATAAAGATGCTCTACCTCTATATCTGGGTAGTTTTTGTGCTCTTCATTTACTATCTCTCTCCAAAGTCCAGATACCTCGAGTACATTAGCTTTATCAACGCTGGTGAGTTTTTTTCTACGAAGTTTTGCTATTTCAAAAGCAATTTTTACTACCCTTCTTATTTCAGATTCCTTGTAGCCCATAGTGTTAAAACCATACTTCTCATCGTTTTCAATGATTTTAATGCCTCTTGGCTCTCCATAATACACATCCGCTGATAACTCACGCACCACCATAAGGTCTGTACCCTTTACTATCTCGTTTTTAAGAGGAGAAGAATCTATGAGAGCATCAAAGACTTTTGCAGGTCTTAAGTTTGCATAAAGGTCTAAGACCTTTCTTATACCAAGAAGCCCTTTTTCTGGTTTTTGATGAGTGGGTAAATCATCCCATTTTGGACCGCCTACTGCTCCTAAGAAAACTGCATCAGCATTCTTACATATATTTATCGTTTCTTCCGGAAGAGGATTCCCAGTTTTATCTATGGCAATACCCCCTATAAGTCCATCTTTTATCTCATACTCAAATTTATATCTGGAAACCAGAGCTGTAAGGACTTCCAACGCGCTATCCACTATCTCTGGACCTATACCATCACCCTTCAGTACAGCAATTTTTAATTTTCCCATAGGATTATTTTATCACATCTTTTTAAAAGTCGGTAAAACTTTCTTCATAGGCGTTGTTTGAAATCCTTTGTAATATTTTAAATATTTTATATGTATAATAGAATATAAGAAATAAAAATAAGCTTTATCCATTTTGTCTATTTGTTGTTTTTAGCTTTTAAAATCAATAACTTTATATGTCTATAGTTTATGTCTATATCTGTAAATTTTATGTAGATTTTCAGTCAAAAGCCAAAATTTTGTCTATGAATTTCTATAAAAGCTTATAGACACGGATATAGACAAAATATAAAAAGAAAATAGACATAGATATAGACGGAGACTATTATAATTTTTTTATGATTAGTATTTGATTATCACCTAATGGAGATGGTTCTCTATAAAGTTTTAACGCATAATATAAGAAGTCCTTATCTTTAAAATAGTTTATATATTTTTTCATATCTTCACCATTTATATCTTCTATTATGTATATACCGTCTTTATTTAGGTAATTTATCATTACTTCAAAAAATGTTATACCAGCTATGTACTCGTGTAAACCATCATCTATAATTATATCAAAGTTTGGATTATCTATGTTTTTTATCATATTTAATATACTATTTTTATCTATCTGATCGCAATAGAATGTCTTTATTCTCTCTTCTTCAAATAGTATGTCTTTATCTATATCACAACCATATATTATTGCATTTATAAAGAAATCTCTCCACATTCTTAAAGATGCTCCTGGTTTTCCTTTTTCTCCCATTGAGCTCGGTATGTTTGGATTGTTTGTACCTATACCACATTCTAACAATTTTTTAACTTTGTATCTAATACTATCAAATAATAGGTAATAAATTTCTGAGTAAGTATGAGCTGGCCATGTGTAAGGATGGTTTTCATCGGTCATAGAACCCTTATCTGTACCATATTTATCACATAGATTTGTAATAACATCAGGCTTTTTATGGTAAAAGACTTCTATTCTTCTTTCCTTTATTTCTATTTGCGGATTATAATTGAAGTTTCCGTATATTTTTATATACTTGTCTAAGTCTTTATTGTTAAATAAATCTTTCCACATTTTTTTTATGTTATTCTTGTGAAATAATTTAGCTCTTTCTAAACTATAACTTGCTTTTTCGTTGTATAGAGTTTTGTCTGATTTTAATTTAAAAATAAGCTCTTTTAGTTCTTCTACGCTTTTATAATAAAGACCTTTTTCACCAAGCACATACCTTGCTTGTGGTATATCGCTTGATATACAAGGAATGCCTACTGATATAGCTTCAAGTAGCGATGTTGGCATAGCTTCATAATTTGCTTTTGATGTAAATACATATATATGTGCACTATTTTTAAGATATTCCACTGGGTTATTTACAAACCCTAAGAAGTTTAGATTTTCTAAGTGCTCTTCTTCTTTTAACTTTATACCCTTTTCTAAATCATCACCGGTGCCTAAAAAATCTGCTTTTATATCGGTATATTTTATAGCTTCTACTAAGTCCATCCAGCCTTTTTCTGGTATAAATCTTGATAACCAAGCTACTTTAAAATCTTTTAGGTCTTCGTAGGTTTTTGGGCTTTTGGCGATATCTTCTATCCAGTTTGGGATTGTAATGGCTTTTTCTTTTGGCACGAAGCCTTTTGACACAAACGAGTTTTCTATCACAGGGGATACGAAGATTATCTTTTTTACATATGGATGTGTAAAGTATTTTTCAGACCACCTTTTAAGAGGTTCTTGGTTTTGCTCTATAGATGCATAATCTGCATGTATCCACATGTAAGTGTTTGGATGATAAAACATATAATCTGGTTTTGTAAGTAAGAATATATCATGCTCTAATATAATTTCTTTAAACTCTTCAACATCTTTTAAATCAACAATAACACTCTCTACATCTTTTATGTTTTTAAGTTCTTTGTAAAGGGGTTTAAATGTGGTAATAAGTGTTATTTTATAATCTTTTTTGAAAAGCTCACAAAACTTGTAAACCATTTTAGCGTGCCCATCCATTACCTTATGTTCGTTATGATAATATCTTGCTTCTAAGATACATAGGCTTTTCATAAGCTTATTATACTATAATTGTATTATATTTTATATTTTTTATGATATTTGATGTATTACATTTGTAATACAATTTAAATCATATTTTAACATTTTTACTTGATAATAACCTATAATAAAGTTATCAACTTTAAGGAGGTGCTTCATGAAGGACGTAGTAGTTTTGAGAGATGAGCTCTCGAAGAAAAGAGGCCTAACCAAGGGTTTTACCCTTATTGAGCTATTGGTGGTTATAGCCATCATCGCTATCTTGGCGGCAATAGCCATTCCTCAGTATATCAATTATATGGGTAATGCAGCCCAAGGTGCAGCTCTTGCAGATGCAAGACAATGTCTTGATGAATTAACTTCTCAAAACACTGCTGCTTCTGCATTAGGTCAAACTGCTACCATAGACGCTGCAATATCAGCTGCTTGTCCTACCATATCATCTACTGCATGTACTTGTATCGTACAAAAAGGTATAGCCACAGGTACTGGTATATGTTCTTCTGGTAGTGCTGGTGCTACTTGCTACGCAACTTCCTAATACTTTTTACTCTCCCTCCAAGGGGGGAGTTTTATATAATATATAAATGTATATATCAAAATCATTAGTAAAACAAAAACTAAAATATGATACCGAAAGACTTTTAAATAGAAATAAACCCTACATCTCTTGGCTTGGGACTGATACTCAAAATATCGTCCACATAAACTATCAAATACCCCCGCATAAGATATATAAAAAGGGTGTAGATTTGACAGGTAAAAAACTACTTATTATTACAGCGTTTGCATTAGGAGATACTATTCATCTTTTACCGGTATTAAAAGCTATAAAAAGGGCCTATAAAGTGGTATATATAGGTATAGAGCATAAAAAAGACAATAAGATTTTAGAACTTTGTCCTCATATAGATGAGCTTGTGCCTACACCTGTTGAGTTATCTAAGATAGATGAGTTTGACTTTGTGTTTGACCTCACCGCTCATGTTGGTACTCCAAGTTTTGATAATAAATTTGTACCAGATTATTTGGCATCGCTTTTTGATGAAAAGGTATTTGGCTTTTACGAAAAAGATAAAAAACCAGATATAAACTTATCGCAAAAGCCAGAGGTTTTAGAAAATATAGACAAGATAAAAGATATAGCTGATGGTAAACCACTCTTAGGTGTTCATTTTGAAGCAAGCTCAATCCATAGGAGGATACCCCCTGAGGTTTTGGATATAGTGCTAAACTATGCAAAGGATAAGTATAGTATAGTGTGTGCTTATACGGAAAATGGTAAAGACCTTGCTAAAGAGTACTTTGAAAAATATCCTTTTATAATAGATGTATCTTCTTATGTGAAGGATGTGGAGCATCTTATAAATTATGTGGGAATTTTAGATATACTAATAAGTGCTGAGACATCGGTAGGACATATAGGTGTGGCTCTTGGGGTGCCTACTCTTGTGGTTTTGGGTGCTTCTTCTTTTTCTGATGTTTATGATTATAAAGTCCCATATATAAAAGGGGTGAACGCTCGTTATGTGGGGCTAAAATGTACAAGTCCATGTAGGATACACTCATTATCCACTCCATGCCCTGAGGCAAGATATCTAAAAGAGGGGGATTATTCACCTTGTTTTAAGTTTATAGACAAGATTGAGCTTTTAGAAACTTTTAAGTCTTTGGAAGAATTAAAATTTGATAATATAGATACTTTGCCAAGTGATTTTGAAAGCTCTTACTCATACTATTATAAAAACAAGCTTATAGAAGATTACATAGGAAGGGCTTACTGGTATTTTTATAAGTATAGGCATAGTGTATTTTATTTTATACGGGAGTTTGCTATAAAAAATAAAACTATCAAGATAGATGGTTTTGATAAAATCCTTTATGAGGAGATACTTAAAGACTATGCCACTTTTGATGAAAACTCAAATAACATTATTATCACAGACGGATTTTACAATATAGATTTTAAAAGCCTAAAAAACAAAAAAGCCGTTGTTATATTTGCCAACAAAAATAGAGTTTATAATTTTGCCAAAAAAGGACTTGATGTGTTTGATTTTGGGGTTGTAAGAGCACCTATAAGAGAATACACAAAACATGAGCTTGAAAATGAGTTATCAAAGTATTTTAATAAGTTTAGGGTTTTTGAAAGTCCTTCAAATTACTATGAGTATGAAAAAGTCTTTGGAAAATCTATTGTATTGGAAGACCACTTAGCCCACAATAGCTTTTTGAAAAGCTCTATACATTCCCTTCAAGGGGCTTTTTTAATAGCTATTATAAACGATGAGATAAATTTAAAAGACCCTCTTGATACATTTAGTGTGATGCAGTATGAGTACCTCACCTCTTATAGATATCAAGATATATCATTTTTTACCAAAAACCCAAAAACCATAGAAGAGTTTGATATAGTAGAGCTAAGTAAAACAGACAAACCAAGATATAAAAGTTTTTTGGCTTTTGAAAGAGAAAACCTTTACGATTTTTACCACGCTTTAAAAGATTTAAATCACGATATATATACAGCTTTTATACCAAAATCCGAATACGATTCAAAAAAAGAGGTTTTGATGCAAACTCTTTCAAATATTGATATTGATATAGTTTTTTCTGATTTTAAAAACCTAAAACAAAAGACATATCTAAACTACATCTCTTCTAAGATAATCTTTATAGATAGAGAATCCACATATGAAGACCTCATAAATCAGTTTAAAGATAAGAAAGATATAAAAGAAGATGTTTTAAACAAACTAAAAGATATATTTTCAAAGTTTTCCCCAAACAAAAGTATATATTTTTCCACAGATAAAAGGGTGGTGGAATTTTTAAAAGACCTTGATTTGGATGCAAGGTATTTTTACGGGTATTATTTTGATAAAGGCTTTGAGAGTTTTGATGTAAAATCTGGTGTTTATTATTTATCTGAGAGCTCTATCCATAAAACCTATGCGGATAACTCCATCACGGAGTTTTTTATAAAAAAGCTTTCAAATTTTAGGACTTCTTTAAAAGCCTTAAAAGAGGACATAGATTTAGAGGATGTAAGGGAGTATTTTTACGATTATCTTTTTATGGGGGCTTACGCTTGCAAACACAACGATAAATCCATAAGGCATATAGGTAATATCGATTTTGATGATGAGATGGTGTTTAGAGTGGCATACTCTACCATCACAAAGACGAGGGATTTCCCAGAATACATATTTAAAAAAGACATAACAAAATTCTTTAATCCCAAAAACATCATCATAAGCCTTTCAGATATCATCTCACAAACTATAAATCATAGATTGTTTGAGGCTTTTAATAAAAATACACTTTTTATAACAGATTATAAACCTATTTTAGAGGATATCCTTGGTAAATACGCTGAGTATATATCTGGATTTTCCATAGAAGACATTGTAGAAAAAGCAAACTACTTCAAAGAAAATAAACAAGAGGCCAAAGAGATTGTGAAAAGTATAAGGAAAAACATAAAAGAGTTTGAGTTAAGGAATATCTTAAAAAGTATATTATAGGAGGGTAATCATGCAAATATCGTTTTCTGGGCTTGGACGTATGGGGCTTGGGTTATCAAAAAGGTTAGTAGAGCGAGGCCACGAGGTGTTTGGATTTGATAGAAACCTTCACTGCACTAAAGAAGCCTCTTCTTATGGTGTAAAATGTTTTGGCACTTATAAAGAGATGTTTGAAGTTTTTGGTGGAAGAAGGGTACTTTGGATTATGGTACCCCAAAAGGCTGTGGATGATGTGATAAAAGAGGCTATACCACATCTAAAAGAAAACGATTTGATAATAGATGGTGGGAACTCTTACTATAAAGACTCTATAAGACGCTACAACGAGTTAAAACAAAAGGGTATAAAATTTTTAGATGTTGGGACTTCTGGGGGCGTATGGGGTTATGAGAGAGGGTTTTCACTGATGGTGGGTGGAGACAAAGAGGATTTTGATTTTATAAGCCCAATACTAAAGGATTTGGCCTATGAAGAAGATGGGTTTGGATATATGGGAAGTGTTGGTATGGGGCATTTTGTTAAGATGGTGCATAACGCTATAGAATATGGGATGATGGAGAGCATTGCAGAAGGGATGGACCTTATACATCGCTCAAAGCCAGATGTAGATTTAAAAGAAGCTTTGAGAGTGTGGACAAAAGGTAGCGTAGTGGCTTCTTGGCTTGTGGAACTTGCTTATAAGGCTTTAAAGGATTTTGGGCTTTTAGAAGAGATAAAACCCTATGTGCAAGACACTGGGGAAGGTCGTTGGAGTGTGATGGAGGCAATAAACGAGGGAGTATCTATGCCAGCAATCACAGAATCTCTTTTTATGAGGTTTCGCTCAAGAGAAGAGGAGAGTTTTAGGGATAGGCTTTTAGCAGCTTTAAGATATGAATTTGGACAACATCCTATAAAGAAAGATGAGTAATTTTAGTTTTATACTATTCGGTGGAAACGGGGATTTGGCTTGGAAAAAAATACATCCAAGCTTGGCTAAGTTATATCGTGAGGGCAAAATCTCTCCTAAAAAGATAATATCTTGTTCCAGAGAATCAAATAGACAAGATTTTATCTCAAGGATGGAAAAAGTTATAGGAGAAGATTATGCTAAAATTTGTGATTATATAAATGTGGATGTGATAAACCCAAAAGATTTTAACTTTATAAAAGACCTTGGAAAAGATGAGCTTATATTTTATCTTGCGATTCCTCCGAATCTTTTCGAGAGTGCTATAAAGAATGTAGGGCATACTCTTATGGATATGACTAATAAGCGGAAAGTAGTTGTAGAAAAGCCATTTGGATATGACCTTGAATCTGCTAAAAAACTAAATGATTTACTTCATACATTTTTCTTGGAGCAGGAGATTTATAGGATAGACCATTTTTTGGGAAAAGATGCGGTGCAAAACATATTTAGTTTTAGGTTTGCAAACTACATATTTGAAGGGATTTGGAATAAAAACTTCATAGACCATGTCCAGATATCAGCTTTGGAAGATATAGGTATTGAAGGAAGAACTGCTTATTATGATAAGTTTGGGGCTTTTAAAGATATGATACAAAATCACCTCACCCAGATGGCTACATTTATAGCTATGGAGCCCCCATGTTGTATAGACCCTGAGGATATAAGGAATGAAAAGGTGAAAGTCTTGAAGTCAATAAAACCACCTTCTATAGAAGATGTGGTGCTTGGAAGATATGAAGGATACACTTTAGAAAAAGGAGTAAACCCAGAGCTAAAAACCGATACCTATGCGGCAGTTAAACTTCACATAGAAAATTTAAGATGGCATGGAGTGCCTTTTTATCTTAGGACTGGTAAAAAACTAAAAACAAAGTCTACCCAGATTGTGATTGTGTTTAAGAAAATGCCCACATCCTTTGCAAAACTTGTGGGTTGCGAACCAAAAGAAAACAAAATTGTTGTAAAAATATCTCCTTTCACAGATATTGAGCTAAGAGTGGATATAAGAGCCCCAAATGCGGATTTTCTATCGTGCCCACTGGAAGTATCTATGAGTATGGAGAAAAACCATATAGCTTCCGAAGCCTACGAGACACTGCTCCTTGATATCATAAACTCAAACCAAACACTTTTTCTAAGAGATGATGAGGTGGAGCTTGCATGGGCTTTGTATCAACCGCTTTTAGATGTTTTTAAAGAAAAAAAAGAGGTGGATTTGTACGAAGTTGGTTCTTACGGGCCAAAATCGGCGGATGAGTTTATAAAAAAAGACGGGCGCTCGTGGTTTATTTTTTAGATAGATTGAGGGTTTTTGATTTTGAGTCTTTTGAGAGCTCTTCAAAGTTTTTGCTTAGATTTTTCTTAAAAGCCAAAAAACTAAAACTAAACATAGCCTTGGCGGGGGGTAATACACCGCTTCATTTGTATAGTCTTATGTCAAAATATAACTTTGATAATTTTAAATTTTTTCTTACAGATGAGCGCTATGTCCCAAACGATGACAAAAATAGCAACTATCACAACATCTCAAGATATCTAAATGTAGAACCCATTTACAAATCAGGGGATATAAAAAAAGATTGCGAGGTGTTTTCAAACTTTATATCAAAAAATCCAATACACATAGCCCTTCTTGGTGTAGGTGAAGACGGACATTCTGCTTCTATTTTCCCAGATAAAAATATAACATATATATGTGAGAATGCTCTTGTAAGCGTATCACCATTAGGGCTTTGTAGGATATCTTTAAACGAACACGCCATATCAAAAGTATGTCAGCTCATATTTTTTGTATCCTCTTCAAAAAAAGATGTGGTTTTAAGGCTTTTAAGAGAAAAAAACACCATAGCAAACGAGTTTATAAACCTAAACAAAGGCAAAAAACCTATTTTGGTATCGGATGGGATGAAGAATTTACTTGATTTAAGATAATAACTTTTAAAAATTTTATGGCTTTTTGCTTGTATTTTTGCTCCAAGTTATCATTAGAAAGAAGTTTATTTATAATCTTTGATGCTTTTTTGTAATCTTTATTTTCAATATAACACTTAGCTTTTATAAGCTCATATTTTGGGTGCTTTGAATCTTGTAAAAGATATTCTACTTTTTTTTCTATATTTTTATTTTGGCACATATTGTTTTTAGTGTATGCTGTTGCTAAATCATATTTTGCCCTTTGGAAGTTTCTATTGTACAATATTGCTAACTCTAAATTTTTTATGTAATTTTTTGGATTGCTTTTGTATATATTTGCTAACTGATAATAAGCTTCTGGTTTCAAATCACAGAAATCGTTATTTATGCATGTATAAAGGGTTTCTATCGCTTTGTTTTTATTTTTTTGCTCTAAAATGAGAGCTTTGTCTAAAATCCCTTGATAGTAGTCTGGTTTTATATTTATCGCTTTATCTATATTTTCTATCGCTTTTTTATAATCTCCTACATTTATATAAGAGATAGCCAACTTATCGTAAGCTTTGTAGTAGTTTTGGTCTTTTAATATCGCTTTTTTGAAGTTTGCTATTGCTTTGGCGTAGTTTTGAGAGGAAAGTCCAGCCATCCCTAAATTGTAATAATACTCTGGATTTTTGTTAGAAAGCTCTTGTATAGTCTTTGTGTTTTGAGCACAGGAGCATAAACCAACCATTATAAAAGCCAAAAAAATGTACTTAGGTCTCATATATCTATTATAAGATTAAACGCTTATGTTTATTTGGTGAAAAATTTATATTCTAATTTCACTTGACTTTTTGAAAATTGTATGTTAAAATCATAATAAAAGGAGGTAAGAATTATGAAAAAGCTACTACTCGGTTTAGCTATATTCTCCAGCGCTTACGCTCAAGATCTTTCCCAGGTGTTTATATTGAAGCCTCTGATAGTGTTTGGTCATCCTAAAGGTTTTGAGGCTTTTAAAAGCAAAAAAACGCTCACAAGAAACGACGCTGTGGATTTGGCGCAAAGTTTAAACAACCAGCTTGGTATTTTTAACTACTCAAAGGGTGTTATAGCAAACGACATCGTGTTAAATGGGTTAAACAGGGACAATATAAACATACTTATAGATGGGGCGAGGATTTACGGGGCTTGTCCTTCAAGAATGGACGTGCCAGCTTTTCACATACCACTCAACTTTATCCAAGGGGTAAAAATTGTATATGGACCTTATGATGTGTCCCATCAGGGGTCTATGGGCGGGCTTGTGGATGTAAAAACCATATATCCTAAGCTCGGGGTTCATGGTGATGTTTCTTTTAACGCAAATTCATATGGATTTTTAAATCCAAATGCGGAGTTTTCTTTTAACAACGGCAAATTTTACTTTGTGGGTGGGTACTCTTTTAAAACCGCAGAGCCCTACAAAGACGCCCATGGAGTCAAAATCACAGATTATATAAAAAACGAGTACAAATCCACCCCTACCCATGATTTTAACATAAACTCTTATTTTGCAAAGTTTGGTTTTACCCCCACTTCTGATACAGACATAGGCATATCTTATATAAAACAATCCGCCAACAATGTCTTGTATCCATTCCTTAGTATGGACGCCATATACGATAGGTCAAATATTGTTAATTTTCACATAGATAAGGGTGATATTTCACAGGATATTAAAAACCTAAGATTTAGAGCGTATTATTCGGATGTGTACCATCTTATGACAAACCAGTTTAGGCAATCTTCTATGTACATGGCTACATACGCCAGAACCAAAGCCTACGGAAGCTCTATCGCCTCAGATATATTCGGCACTACGTTTGGGATAGATTTTTACAGAAGAGATTGGTATGCGGCTAATCAAACCTCAAGTATGTCTCCTTATATGATTCCGGATGTGTTTATCACAAACATAGGAGCTTATACAAAAAGAGATTTTTATATTACTAAAAGCCTAAAACTAAAAACAGGATTAAGAATTGACAACACCAAATCCTCCCCAGACAACTCTTTGATAGCTAAAGACATTATGGGTAGTAATTATTATAGACAGTATTACGGTATAAGCCCATCGGATAAAGCCGATACATATCTAAGCGGGTATGTAAAACTCGAAAAAGACCTAAATCAAAACAACACCGCTTATGTAGGTTTTGGTCATGTGGTAAGAGTCCCAGACCCAGAAGAAAGGTATATATATTTTGTAAATATGGGTAAGCTTTGGATAGGAAACCCTGATTTAAAACCCGCTCAAAACAACGAGTTTGATGTAGGACTAAATTCAAACTACGATAAGTTTAAGTTTAGTCTCGATGCTTTTTATAGATATATTACAGATTATATCACCATTACCCAGTTTAACGCCAAGGTTATGAACAACCCCTATGTGATAAACGAATACTGGAACACCACCGCTTTTATGAACGGCATAAACATAGGAGCCACCTACTTTATCACAAACACCCTAAGTCTTGACTCTAAAACCTCCTACACAAGGGGCTATCAAATTACAAACACCTCAAAACACATAACCAGTCCAAACCTCCCAGATATCCCACCTTTAAGAGAGGTGCTTTCTTTAAGATATGATAACCATGTTTATTTTGGAGAAGTCCAGACCATTCTCGCATCCACTCAAAACAACGTAAATTCAGATTTAAAAGAGCAAAAAGTCCCAGGGTACGCCCTACTAAACCTAAAAACAGGTTTTAACTACAAGCGCTTTACATTCACAGCAGGCATAGACAACGCCCTAAATCAAGAGTATTACTCTTACAACGATTATTACTCAAACCCCTTCAACCAAGGGATAAAACTCCCAGAACCCGGCAGAACCTTTTATACAAACATCACTTATAGTTTTTAAGCTTTTATCCATTCCTATCCTTCTTGGGAGGCTTTGTCCTCCTTTTTTATTTTTAATTGGCTCTTCTCTGTGGAGACCTTTTGAAATTTGACAATTCTTTTAATCCAAAGGGTGGTTAGTTAGCAGTTAAATTCTTATTTGTGTAGGGCACAGCTTTTTAGAGTGGAATCATGGGCTAACTTCTCGTTGAAATTATAGGGTTTGTCATAGACATTTTTATATTAGTATATACATTACGTATATACGTAGGTAAGTATGAAAACTTTAAAGGTTTTTAAGAGTGGCAACTCGTTGGCTATAAGGATTCCAAAGGATTGGAAACTTGAAGAAGGGGAAGTTTATGCCATAAGACAAGATAATGGTATATTGATAATACCAAATAAACTTAAATGGGAAAGATTATATGATGAGCTTGAGAAAGTTAAAGAAACATCAGATTTTCTACTAGAAAGACATCAACCTCAACCTCAAGAAAGAGATGTTTTATAAATGATTTATATGCTAGATACCAATATATGTAGCTATATAATAAGGAATAAACCGGAGTCTATAAAGAAAAGACTTGAAGATGTAGAAAAGGAAAATATCATAGGTTTATCTTCTGTGGTAGTATCTGAGCTTTTTTACGGAGCTTATAAGAAAGGTAGTGATGCACTTATAAAGTTAATAAAAACCTTTATTGATAATTTCAAAATCTATAATTACGATGTAAAATCAGCAATTTGGTATGGAAAACTCAGAACAGAGCTTGAGAATAAAGGAATTATAATAGGAGCTTACGATCTTCAAATAGCAGCGCATGCTATTTCTTTAAATGCTATTTTAGTGACTAACAATGTAAAAGAATTTAATAGGATTCAAAATCTTAAAATTGAAAACTGGGTGGACTTTTAACTCGGAAAGTCTTGTTCCATCATAAGCCTTAAAAGAGATTTTAGGTCGTATTTGTCTTGGATGGGCGCGTCTTTATCCGTATTAAAATCTTTTTTAAGAAGTGTTTTTGCGCTTTTAATAACATCTTTATATAACTCATCGTCTTCCATGTAAGAGGGAAAGTCTAGGGTAAACTCCAGAATTTCTTTAAATAGCTCAGGGGTTTTGGATTCTAAATCTACATCATTTTTAAGTGTAAGGATGATGTATCCTTCAAATTGTTTTAGAGTGGCTATG
>CAZDZN010000004.1:0-9641 GCA_964509905.1 uncultured Aquificaceae bacterium | reverse complement strand
TTCGATGTATCCTTTAGCTCTTGGATGTTTTTTATGACAATATTATCATAAAAGCTCAAATCTTCGTAAGTGGGCATCTCAAAGGTTTTTAAATCTATCACCCCGAGAACTCCTTTTTGAATATCTTTTATATAGTTTAAAAGATTATCTATTTTGCTCATCGTATAGTATTCGTCTTCATATCTTACACAGACTCTTTTTTGTTTAGTGATTATATCTATAAACATCATATAAAAATCTGATAGACTTCCCACCTTATTCTCTGTTTTATCTTTTAATTCTTCACCTTCTATGTTTATTTTAAAATCCGAAGACCCAGATAGTTTGTATATTTCTTTTTTTATCCCTAAGTCTCTCAAGGTTTCGTTGGCTTTTGATATACAAGTATTTAAAAATGAGCTTACACTTTTTACGCCAAACCGAGATAATCTATTGGATAGTATAAAAAGAGATTTTTTGTCGTTTTCTAAGATGGCTTTTGCTCCAAGTATGGAAAGATATATAGGAAAAGAACTTAAAACATCTTGTTTTGATAGCTCTATTTTTTTTAGGGTGTTAAATCTATACAAAGGTAGGTATGTATTATAACCTATTATTATGGCGTTTATAATATCTGTAAATCCGTAAAATATCTTCTCAAAATATTCTCTGTCTAAGCTTATAATGTCTTTACCAAATGTATCTTTCTCAAATATTCTTGATATATAAGAGTATACTTTCGTGGGACTTTTTATTATGTTTTTTATGCGTTGTTCTAAGCCTCTCGCTTGGTCTTTGTCTTGGGCTTTTGAAAGCTGATGAAGGATTATAAGGATTCCATCCATCATGGACAATATCATGAAATCGTAAAATCTGCTTTTTTCTGTGCAAGTTAAAGAGCATATTTCATCAAAAATAGCGGTTTGAAGGATGAGTATCGTTTCAAACTCAAGTAGCTCTTGAAGTTCATCTTTATAATCTAAAAGTGCCTCTTTTGATATGGCTCTTAAAGTATAATCTCTTATTCTTGACAGACCAAGCCTTATGATGGCGGATTTTACATCTTTTATCTCTATACCTTTGTTGGCATAAGCACTATTTGCCATAGCGAGTATGTCTTGTTCTATGGTATAGTTGTTCTTAAGAAGCGCGTATATCTTATCCACATTTGTGTTTTCATCCATGAGCTCTAAAATAAGAGGCATTACGGATTTTACAAAATCATGAGCTTCAAATTCCTCTAAATGAGTTGATTCTATCTTAAATTTTGGTTCTTTTGATAAACTTCCAACTCCGACATGTTTTGGTTTTGGGTAAAGTTCTATGGCTTTCTTGAGGATATCTTTTGATATGGGATTTTCAAATATCAAGACTCCCACAAGATTTTCTTTTATATTGTCCAATAAAGCTTTTGTTTTTGCTTTTTCACCAAATATATCTATTTCGAAGACTTCTCCTTTTAGTATATCTTTGTATGTTTCTATGTCTTTTGCTTTTAAAAGAGCACCCTCATTGGATATGTTTTTTATGGTTCCGAGCGAAGTTTCTATATTTGTGTAAAACCTAAAATGTTTTCTAATATTCATTTGTTAAAAAGGCCCGTAGAAGAGCCCTTGTATTTTTTTACCAAGTTAGGACTTTCCCTGCCATACCAAGGCTTGGAAGAGCTGCAGTAGGAGTAAGAAGTGGGATTTCGTATTCTAAATCCTCTTCTTTCATGCCGTTTAAATCAAGGGACTGTTTACAACCTATCATCTGTACACCGTTTTGACGAGCTAAGTTCATAAAATAAGAGATGGACTGACCTCCTTGCATCGGATAGGTACTATCTGCTACACCCTTTTTAAGAAGCTGAGTGGAAGGACCGGTAAAATACATAACCACATTCATGTCCTCTGCGGCGGCTGTGGAAGCCAAGAAAAAAGCTGAGGGAAGCCTTGCGGGATTTTCTGGACCCGTAAGCAAGATGATTACCAAATCTGGTGCTTTTTGCTCCATTATAAACCTCCTTTAAGGATTTTAAAATCTTAAAACTATTTACTGTATTTGTCAAGGCTTTTTACATATTTGATAGTAGTTTTTCAAAATATGGTATGTCTTCTGGGTATGTGAGTTTGATGTTCCAGTAAGAAGATTCCACTATACCCACTTTGTATCCATAATATTCCAATAGATATGCGTCATCTGTGGCAGATATACCATCGTCTGTTGCCCTTTCGTGACAAGATTTTATAATATCTGTTTTAAAGCACTGAGGGGTTTGGGCAAGCCATACGTTTTCTCGTTGGATGGTTTTTAGTTCTCCGTTTTCAAATTTTTTGATGGTATCTCTTGTTTTTGCTGCTGCAATTTTCCCGTCGTAATCTTCTAATTCCATCACTCTCCTGAAAAGCTCTCTTGAAGCTAATGCCCTCGCGCCGTCGTGAATTACCACAATATCTTCTTCTACTAATTCTAACGCATTTCTTACAGAATCTTGACGCTCAGCTCCTCCATAGACAAACTTTGCCCCTAAAGCGTAAGCATCGTATAAGATGTCCGCATCTATATCTTGAGGTACCGCCATTATAATTTGCTTAAAAAGATCTGCCGCTTTTCTTAGAGAAAATGCATACAAGGGTATATCTCTAAACTTTATAAACTGCTTTTTTATACCAGCTCTTTTGCCAAGCCCTGCAGCTAAAATAATAAGTGTTGTCATTATGCTGTTAATCTTCTTTTTTGAGGCTTATAAACTCCACTATCTCATCCTCTGGTATATGTTCTATGATAGGGACGAGTTTGTCTTTAATATCCACCACAAATCCACACCAAAGCATGTTTTTAACTTCTGATTCCAATACCTCTCTCAAAAGCCTATCCAAAAACTTTTTCTTGGACTCTTCGTTTGTTTTATCCAGTTCAAACTCCAGCACCTCTGCCAACTCTGGGTCAAAGTTCTCTATATTATCCTTTGGGCTAAACACCACAAATACCTTTAGAGGGTTTGCATCTATGTGCTCAAGCTCCTCATATTTTTTATCGATAAACTCTTTTACTTTGTGCCTTACGCTCATAGCCTATCTCCTTCGTATTTGGCTTTTGAAGTTTTTGTCTCCCACACTACCACACCCTTTATATATACATCTTTTAAAATACCAGCCTGGTTGAACTTATCCACAGTATAATCGTATATGTATTTTGCCAGTGCTTCTGCGGTAGGACAAAAATCCACTATCGTGAGCTTTAGTCCAAAATCTTCGTTTAATTTTTTAAAAGCCCCAAAGAGGGGGTCGTTTTTGTCTATGATAAAGCTATGATCAAACTGGTCTATAAGCGGGTTTAATGCGCTTTTAAGATGATGAAAATCCATCACCATATCTTGATTATCCAAAGTATCTGAGCAGAGTTCAACCTCTATTTCATAGCTATGTCCATGTAAATTTATACATTTATTCTCTACACAATCAGTTCCAAGCTCTGTACCTCTTGAAATAGATAGGTTTTGCTTCCACACTCTATGCCCCGCTTCAAATCTAAATACTTTTGATATGCACCACATTCACCACACCACCACGTTTTTGGCTTTTAGTATAAGTCTTGCTATCTCTTCGTAAGATATATTGAACTCTTCTTGGATTTTTATCCCCCGAGCAAGGGCGTCTTCTTTGCACACATACCAGTTTTTATTGGGAGCTCTTAAAACTGCATCCTGGATTAGCACCACCACATCATTTTCTGATACGATGCTGCTTTTAAAATCCCCAAACTTTCTCACAAGCCAAATGGTGTTTGGATGCTCTACCATACCAATACCGCCTTTGATCTTGATATAATCATTTTTAACTCTTCGTTTGTGATGATTTTTGGTTCTACGAGAAAATCAAACGCTTTTAATCCTCTTGATTCCACACAAGAGCCCTCCGCATAAAATGTTATATTTAGCATACTCATTTGCTCTATCATCTTTTCAAAGTTTCCCACACCTATAGCTTCCGGTTGCCACTTGGTGATAGCGTATATCCCATCCGCGGTAAATATCACATTGGTGTCGTTGGTGATGCCACTGGCCGCAGCAAGTCTCAATCCTTCGTGGGCTTTCCAAGAAAAAGGCTCTGATTTTATGATAAAACTTATCATATTAGTTAAAGTTTATCACCTTGTCAAAGTCTGATATCTGTCTAAACATATCGTAAGAGGAACTCGATATAAACTTCTCAGATTTTATGCACTCTTCTATACCCCTTTGGCGAGCCGAATGAGCACAGTAAATGATTTTTATCCCAAGATCTAAAAATTTCTTACTCATATCATAACCAAGCCAATAAGTGCCATTTCCGCTTAAAAATATCGCGATGTTTGCATGGTTCTTGAGGACTCTGCATAGCTTATATACGCTATCAAAATCTTTGGAGAAAGGATTTGATGTAATGACAAACAAAATATTCATCTTGATTTCCTAACGATTATCTCCCATTTGTGATCATCTATTTTGTTTGTAGCCAATACCTCTTGACCTTCATCTCTCATGCTTTTTGGTACACTCACCGCCGAAGGCTCGTAATCTACTATCACCCTAAGCACCTGTCCTTTTTCCATCGTCTCAAGCACGAGCTTGCTCTTCACAAAAGTAAACGGGCATATCTCACCGGTGATATCCAGTTCTTTTTCAATCTTAACATCATCCATCCAATGTATCATAATCCCATTAAAAGCCAAATACTATGATTAATAATATAAAATAAAATATATTTATGGGTGCTTTTTGTGATTTTCTTTAGCACGAAAACAATAAATGGAGTTATAATATTTAGTCTACTATGTTTTGGAGGTTTTAAAATGCAAGAAAAAGACTCTTGCGGTGTTGGTTTTATTTGCGATATAAACGGAAAAAAATCCAATAAGATTGTAAAATACGGCATAGAGGCTGTCAAGAATCTAACTCATAGAGGAGCAATTGGGGCTGATGGAAAAACTGGAGACGGGGCTGGAATATTAATACAAATACCTCACAAGTTTTTTAGAAAAGAGCTGGACAAACTAAATATGAAAATATCTTCTATAGAAAATCTTGGGGTAGGCGTGTTATTTTTAAAAGATCCAAATATGTCAAAAGTAGAAGAAATAGTCAAAAAAATGGGATTCAAACTGATAGGTTTTAGAGATGTGCCCATAGATAAGTCCGCTCTTGGCAAAAGCGCACTTGATACGACGCCTGTTATAAAACACATGTTTTTAGACTTATCTGATATAGAGCACAAAGAAGTCTCTCTTTATTTTCTTCGTAAAAGCTTAAAAAAAGAACTAAATATATATATACCATCTTTGTCTTCAAAAACTATAGTTTATAAGGGAATGTTTGTGGCTTATCAGATAGATCACTTTTATCAGGACCTCACAAATGAAGGCGTGGAATCTTCTATATGCTTGTTTCATCAAAGATATTCTACAAACACATTTCCAAATTGGAGCTTAGCTCAACCATTTAGATACTTAGCTCACAACGGAGAGATAAACACCATAAGTGGAAATAGAAACTGGATGATGGCTATTCAATCAGAGCTTCATCACAAACTCTTACAAGATAACATAAAACTAATAAGACCCATAGTGGATTACGATGAAAGTGACTCTGCTTCTTTGGACAAGGTTTTTGAGCTTTTAGTATTAACCGAATACTCCCCAGAGCATGCTATAAATATGCTCATTCCCCCGGCTTGGGAAAACGACAAGCACTTAAGCGAAGAGATAAAGGCATTTTTTGAATATAAATCCCTTCTTATGAAACCTTGGGATGGACCAGCGGCAATAGTGTTTACCGATGGGGTAAAAGTAGGAGCGCATCTTGATAGAAATGGCCTTAGACCATCCCGATATATCATCACAAAAGATGATATCGTGATATTGGGCTCAGAAGTGGGGATGGTGGATACAGGTTTTGCCGATATCAAGGAAAGTCAAAGGCTTTCTCCGGGAGACACACTTTTAATAGATACTCGTACTAAAAGCTTAAAAACTACAGATGAGATTTTAAAAGAGATATCAAAAGAAAAACCATACAAAGCCTGGCTCGATGAAAATCTTGTAAAGCTTGAAAACCTTATAAAAGATAAATCTTTAGAAGATGAGCATGTTGACAAAGATGCTCTCACAAGACTTCAAGCTTTTTTTGGATATACCACCGAAGAACTCAAAAATCCTATAGATTACATGGCGAGAGAAGGAAAAGAATACATATTTTCTATGGGAGACGATACCCCTCTTCCACCTTTGAACGAAAAACCCGTGCTTTTGTTTAGATACTTCAAGCAGCGATTTGCCCAAGTGACAAACCCACCCATTGACTCTATAAGGGAGCGTTTCGTGATGAGCCTTAGAATGAATTTAGGTCACAAGAGAAACTTCTTAGAAGAAACCCCCACTCATGCAAAACGTTTTCAAATAGAATCTCCGGTGTTGCTAACTTACCAGATACGGGCTATAGAAAATCAAGAATATTTTAAGGTAAAACGTATATCTTTATGCTATCCACAGCATAGAAGCGACAATATAGAAACTTTACAAAATCTAAAAGGTTTTGAAAGGGTGTCTGATATTTTGATGGATGCAGTTTATGAAGGAATACCCATAGTGGATTTGAAAATAGGCATCGAGGTGTTAACTCACTTGGTGGAGAAAGCTGTAAAAGAAGGGGCTGATATCATAATACTATCAGATAAAGGGGTTGACGAGAAAACACTTGCCATACCAAGTCTTTTAGGACTTAGCGCTTGTGTGAGACACTTAGCTAAATTAGGCCTATCTCAAAAGGTAAGCTTTATAGTAGAGACTGCTGAAGCAAGAGACACTCATTCTTTGGCTTGTCTCATAGGATACGGAGCTTCTGCGGTTCATCCGTATCTGTTGTATGAGACTTTATACCATACATATCCAGATATATATGAAACTGCAGTTTTAAACTATAAAAAAGCCTTGGAAGATGGGCTCTTGAAGATAATGGCTAAGATGGGTATAGCTACGCTTAACTCCTATCAAGGGGCTGAGATATTTGATGCAGTATGTTTAAATAAAGATGTGGTAGAAGAGTATTTTACGGGCACTCCGGTGACTTTGGAAGCGGACGGTGTGGGACAGATAGAAGGATCTATTTTAGAAAGGCATCTTTTTGCTTATAACTCTGATAAACCAACTCTTGATTATGGCGGGAATTTGAAATTTAGAAAAGGCGGGGTCTATCACGCGTGGTCTCCTACGTTAGTGAGGGCTTTGCACAAGTATTTAGAGACCCTTGATTACAACGATTACAAAGAATTTTCAAGGATTGCCAATGGAGAGCATCCTACTTTTATACATCATCTCTTAGACTATAGAAAATCTAAAAGCCCAATACCTATAGAGGAAGTAGAACCAGAGGAAGAGATATTAAAACGCTTTGTGACAGGTGCTATGTCTTTGGGGGCGCTCTCTCCTGAAGCTCACGAAGTATTGGCTATGGCTACTAATATGCTTGGTATGAAATCCAACAGCGGTGAAGGCGGAGAAGACCCAGGACGTTATTTCACTGAAAAAAACAGTGCCATAAAACAAGTAGCCTCTGGGAGGTTTGGCGTAACTCCCGCTTACCTTGCTTCCGCTTCAAACATAGAGATTAAGATTGCCCAAGGGGCAAAACCCGGTGAAGGAGGTCAGCTTCCAGGTAAAAAAGTAAACTCTTATATAGCCAAGATAAGGCACGCTCAAGAAGGGGTGACTCTCATATCTCCACCTCCTCATCACGACATATACTCTATAGAAGATTTGGCACAGCTTATAAACGATCTTAAAAAGGCAAACCCAAATGCCCTTATATCAGTAAAGCTTGTGAGTGAATCTGGGATAGGCACCATAGCCTCAGGTGTGGCAAAAGCTTACGCTGATATCATACAAGTTAGTGGGACCGAAGGTGGTACTGGAGCATCTCCTCTTAGCTCTATAAAGAATGCTGGAAATTATTGGGAGATAGGGCTTCATGAGACTGTAAAAACGCTTATGGAGAATGGCTTAAGAGATAAGGTTACCGTAAGAGTAGATGGGGGGTTTAGAACGGCAAAAGATGTAATAATAGGGGCGCTTTTGGGAGCTGAAGAGTTTGGGTTTGGCACAGCGGCTATGATAGCCGAAGGATGTGTTATGGCGAGACAGTGTCATCTGAATACATGTCCTGTGGGTGTTACTTCTCAAGATCCAAAACTTAGGGCAAAATTTTCTGGCACTAAAGAAGGAGTAGCGGCTTACTTTAGAGCTTTAGCGAGAGAAGTAAGGGAAATCCTTGCTGAAATGGGTTATAAAAGCTTAAAAGATATAATAGGACATCTTGAGCTTTTAGAGAGAAAAGAGACGAGAATAAAGTTAGAATCTCTTATGAAAGGCTACAAAGAAAAAGCACCACGCTATAGACTTATAGAAAGAAACGATAATCCTGAAAAAACACTAAACGATTTTATAGCAGAGGAGCTTTTAGATTACGTTAAAAGCCGAAAACCTGTTGAAAAACATTATAAGATTAGAAATATAGATAGATCCGTAGGGGCAACGCTAAGCTATCATGTGGCTATGCATTACAAGGATAAAGGACTTCCAGATAATACGATAAATTTATACTTTGAAGGTGTAGCTGGCCAGAGTTTTGGAGCCTTTAACCACAAGGGTATAAATCTATTTTTAAAAGGTTTGGCAAACGATTATGTGGGGAAAGGCATGTATGGTGGAGTTATAGCGATAAAACCATTTAAAGATGAAAAAACCTACACTTTGGCTGGAAATACAATACTATACGGGGCTACTGGAGGAGAGCTTTATATCGCTGGCAGAGTCGGTGAGCGTTTTGGTGTGAGAAATTCTGGGGCGAAGGCGGTGGTGGAAGGAGTGGGACATCACGCCTTAGAATATATGACTGGTGGGGCTGTGGTAAACATAGGAGATTTTGGATACAATGTAGGAGCTGGTATGACTGGTGGAGTAGCTTATTTTTACGACAAAGAAGATAAACTGGAAGAATGTCTAAACCACTCTTATGTGCTATTGCAGCTATTAGAAGATGAGGACATAGAGTTTATAAAAAATGTGCTCAGCATCCACATAAAATATACCGATAGCCCATTGGCTAAAAGGGTTTTGGAAGGGGATTTTGAGGCTTTTAAGAAGATAATGCCGATTGAGGCTTGCGTAAGATTGCAGGATACAGATGAATGTGTTAAATCAGCGTCTTGAAAATAAGCTCGGTTTAAACTTATTTTTGGTTTTAAATCAAAGCGTAGAACTCTTACAGGAGGGCTCTTGCTCCTTAGAACAAGAACTTGAGGTAGAATCCAAATTAAATCCATTTTTAAATTTGAAGCTATTAAAAGCTCCAAAAAAGTTTTTTGTAAACAAAGAAGATTACACTCAAAACCTCGCTTACGAATATTCTTACAAGGAGCATCTTATAAAAGCCATAAATGAAGAGCTGGATGGCGCTGAAAAAGACATAGCCAAGGAAATTGTGTATTCTTTGGACTCCAACGGGTTTATATCCCAAAGTGTGTTGGAGGAGATAAAAAACCATTTTAATGTGGATTGGGATATCGTAGATGATGCCCGTGCTTTTGTGATGGAGATAGAGCCCATCGGACATGGGGCTTTAAATCCTTTTGAGTATATGGAGC
>CAZDZN010000003.1:32950-42891 GCA_964509905.1 uncultured Aquificaceae bacterium | reverse complement strand
CTGGTCTTACGATGGAGTTTGAGTTTGGTACAAACTGGTTTACCTACTCAAAGTTCGTAGGTGATATCTTTGGTGCACCGCTTGCCATAGAAGGTTTGATGGCATTTTTCTTGGAATCTACTTTTATTGGGCTTTTCTTATTTGGAAAAGATAGACTTTCTAATGGTATGCACACTTTTTCAGCCTGGATGGTGGCTCTCGGAAGCAATCTCTCTGCTCTTTGGATTTTAATAGCAAACTCTTGGATGCAAACTCCGGCTGGATATAAGATAGTTATGACAGATCAGGGCATAAGAGCTGAGCTTACAAACTTTTGGGTAGCTGCAATAAACCATACTACCGTCATAAGATTTTTACATACAGTAACTGCCGGCCAAATAACTGCTGGATTTTTCGTAATGGGTGTGATGGCTTACTTCTTGTTAAGGAATAAAAATGTGGAAATAGCAAAAGCTGGTATGAAAGTGGCTCTTATATTTACTGTAATAGTATCGGTTTCTGAAATCGTAATAGGTGATATTGCAGGACATTTGGTAGCAGAATATCAACCTTTAAAACTTGCTATGGCCGAAGGTAAATGGAAAAGTGAGCAACCAGCTTCTTTAGATATTTTTGGTTATGTAGACCAAAGTGCTCAAAAAACCTATTCACCGATTCAAATACCAGCTTTACTCTCATTTTTGGCTTATCATAACTTCAATGCAAAAGTATATGGTGTGGATGATTTGGTGGCTAAATACCAAAAGATGTCTCAAGACTATGCTAGCGAAGCAAAGGCTTTGGAAGCAGAGTACACTACAAATCCAAGTCCAGCCTTGCAAGAAAAGATAGCTACTGATAAGGCTTATGCGAAAGCTTATAATATATCTCTTAACGATCTACCACCAATCAATTTAGTATTTATGCCATTCCATATAATGGTAGGTTTAGGATTCTTCTTTGCTTTTGTGACTCTATGGGGATTGTACCTATATAATAATGGTACTATTTATACCAATAAAGCTTTCTTGAAGACCGTACTTTGGTCAATACCATTTCCTTTTATAGCTTCTGAACTTGGTTGGATGACTGCAGAAGTAGGACGTCAACCTTGGATAGTAGATGGGGTATTAAAAACGGCTGATGCTGTATCTTTTAACGCTACTTCAAATGTGCTATTTTCAGTTATCACATTTATAACTATTTACTTATTACTATTCTATATATATGTGACAACCATGGTGAAGAAGGTGAAAGAATATCAAGAAGATGTGGAAACTTCATCTGCTGGCGTTGGTACTGCACCAACTCTAGGATTGAACGCTACCAAAACTGATTTAAATGATGACAACAACAAGTCTATCACGATCAACAGGATATCTTAAGGAGGCTATTTATGGGTATATTGCCTGATGCATTATTTACTCTTCAAGGGCTCTGGTTTTTGATAGCTGGGGTTTTCTTGATTGGTTATTCTATAACAGATGGGTTCGACTTGGGGAGCGCCCTCCCTATGATATTTATGAAGAATGAGTACGATAGGACAGTGCTCTACAACTCTGTAGCTCCAGTGTGGGATGGCAATGAAGTTTGGCTAATTGCCGGTGGCGGTTTGTTATTCGCTGCTTTCCCCACAGTTTATGCTGCTTCTTTCTCTGGGTTTTATCTCGCTATTCTATTGGTTTTGTGGGCTTTGATAGGAAGAGCTTTTGAATACAGAAACAAAAGAGAATCTATGGCTTGGTACCATACTTTTGATTTTATCTATTGGCTTGGAAATGCATTACCTGCTATACTTTTTGGGGTTGCTGTTGGTAATGCTGTAGTGGGTGTGCCCATAGATCAAGACGGTGTATATCACGGGACATTTTTCACGCTTCTAAGACCGGTACCTATTGCCATGGGTTTGGTATCTCTTTTTATGTTTGCGATGCATGGAGCTGCTTATCTTCTTTTGAAAACCGAAGGATCTGTGTTTGAAATAGCTAAAAAGTATGCTAAGATAAGTGTAGCTGGATATGTATTGTCTATTCTTTTAACAAACACTTTAGCTATACTTCAAGCGCCTTATCTATATAAAAATTACTTTGCCTATCCTGTACTTTTTGTAATACCTCTTATAATGCTTGTGGGTATTGCATTATATATATTCTGGTTAAAATCTGGAAATTACGATAATATGGTTTATGCTTCTGGACTTATCAATGCTTTTACCGTGTTAAATGTAGCTTGTGCTTCCTTTCCAGTGTTGATGCGCTCTACCATCAATCCAAAGTACAGCTTAACGATATTTAATGCCTCTTCTTCCAATCTTACTCTCATAGTGATGTTGATAGTGACCGTTATTTTCATGCCTATCGTGCTTTTATATACCAGATACGCTTATAAAGTGTTTGGTGGTAAAGTAAGTGGAGAAAAGAGCTATTATTAATTTATTAATGCAACCATTCCTATCCTTCTTTTACCCCTCATCTTTGAGGGGGCTTTCTTTATATAGCAAATAATAACTTTTGCTTAAGGTAAAAACATTGATATAGATTGTAGAATAATGTAAGTAATTGTTATTGCTATTATTTTAATAGCTCAAAAATATAATCTCTTAATCTTTTTACATTTTCTCCTGTGATAGAAGAGACTCCTATAAAATCTATATACTCTTTATTGGCCAAATCTTGTAACAGTCTCATACTATCCTGATTTGCTTTGTCTAATTTTGTTCCTATTATCCCTTTTATCTTTTGTATTAGGCTTTTATCGTAAAGTTCTAATTCAGATTTCACTGTATAAAAATCTTGCACCGGATCATTAGAACTTAAATCTACAGCTATTAATATATACTTTGCTCTTTCTATGTGTTTTAAAAAATCGAGTCCAAGCCCAGCTCCTTCGTGAGCTCCTTTGATAATCCCTGGGATATCCGCCAATATATAATTTTTATCGTCAGTTTTCAAAGCTCCCAGTTCTGGATAAAGCGTAGTAAAAGGATAGTCTCCTATTTTAGGATTTGCGTTTGTAAGGGTAGATAATAGTGTGGATTTACCCACATTCGGAAGCCCCACTATACCAAAATCAGCTATCGTTTTTAGGATAAGAAGTAATTCTCTTTCTTCACCCTTTTTGCCATAGGTGAATTTTCTGGGAGCTTGGTTTATAGAGCTTGCAAAATGAGCATTTCCAAGGCCTCCTTCCCCGCCTTTTGCCACTATGCATTCCTGCCCATGTTTTGTAAGATCGCAGAGTATATCGTTTGTGTTTTTGTCTATGGCTATAGTACCCACTGGGACTTTGACGATGATATCTTTTGCATCTTTGCCGTGCTGATCTTTGGGTTTGCCGTGCTCTCCGTTTTTAGCTACGAAGTGCCTTCTGTATTTAAAATCTAAAAATGATGTTTTTGAGTTGTCTGCTTTTAATATAATAGATCCACCTTTGCCTCCATCTCCACCAGCAGGCCCTCCGTGTGGTCTATATTTCTCTCTTAAAAAATAAACCCCGCCGTTTCCACCATCTCCGGCTTTTAGTTTTATCTGTGCCGTATCTATAAAGTTCAATCTATGCTTATACACCTTTTTGTATTACAAACTCCGCCAAATCCACAAGTCTATTGGAATATCCCCATTCGTTGTCATACCATGCCACGACATGCACGAGGCTTCCATTTACATAAGAGAGCTCCGCGTCAAATATCGCCGAGCGAGGATTCCCAACTATATCCATAGATACCAAGGGCTCTTCTGAGTATTCTAATATACCTTTTAGATAAGTCTCCGAGGCTTTCTTGAAGGCCTGATTTAATTCTGATACATCCTTTGGCGGATTTTTCAATACAGCTGTTAGTTCTATGATAGACCCATCCGCTGTGGGGACTCTTCTAGATGTGCTTCCAAGTTTACCTTTTAGATGTGGTAATACTTCTGTCACGGCTTTAGCAGCCCCTGTGGTGGTAGGTATGATATTTACTGCAGCTGCTCTTGCTCTTCTTAAGTCTTTGTGAGGCAAATCCAATATCCTTTGATCATTAGTATATGAGTGTACTGTGACCATGTATCCATTTTCTATACCGAACTCTTTGTCAAGCGCATAGCAAGTAGGAGCCGTGCAGTTTGTGGTACAAGAAGCATTTGATATGATATTATGCTCTTCCTTTTTATAATTATCTTGATTTACTCCAAGAACTATCGTGATATCTGGGTTTTTGCCCGGAGCTGAAATAAGTACTTTTTTGGCGCCACCGTGAATATGCTTTAAAGCTCCTTCTCTGTCTCTAAAAAGCCCAGTAGACTCAATCACTACATCTACTCCTAAATCTTTCCAAGGGATTTCTGCTGGGTCTCTCTTTGCAAAAATTTTTATACTTTTACCTTCTACTACGATAGAATCTTCTGTATAAGACACATTTTTGTGCCATATTCTATGAACAGAATCGTATTTTAGTAAGTGAGCGAGCGTTTTTGTATCCGTGAGGTCGTTTATAGCTACAATATCTAGTCCTCTTTCAAAAGCTATTTTAAAAAAAGCCCTACCGATGCGTCCGAATCCGTTGATACCAATCTTTGTATCCATACTTTTATTATAAGATATATTTATGAATTTTGTATTAAGATTTTATAAATAATCCCAAAATAGGGGCTAATAGGAAGTTTAAAAGTTTTATATCATTTGTTAATCCTAAAAGCTTAAAGCTAAGTCCTGCAATGAGCGTAGCCCCCACAAAAGCCACTGTGTTTAAAGAACTTTCGTGTATTTGGCTTTTGAAAAAGAAAGCTCCATAAGTAAGAGTTCCTTGATATACAAGTATAGAAAAAGCGGAAAAGCTCACCGAATATCCCAACGAAGAGCCTAAGAGTATAGAGCTAATTCCGTCCATAAAAGCTTTTGATAATATTATACTATTGTCTCCTTTAGTACCTTCCAGTATGCACCCTAATATCGTAATAGGTCCTACACAAAACATGATGGTAGCTGTGTTAAAACCTTCTGGTGAGTCTATATTTTTTAAAGCTTTTAAAAATATCTTATCAAGGTTCGATTCAAAATCAAATACATATCCAATGCTGCCACCTATTAGAAGACAGGTAAGAACTACTATAAGGTTTGCGTTCTTGCCCTCTTCAAACAGATGAAAGGTCATCCCCAACGAAAAAAGTCCAAATGCTTTTAATGTGCTTTCTTTTATAGAATCTGGTATGTGGTTTTTAAAAAAAGCTCCTAAAGCCCCACCAAAAAATACGAGTATAGCGTTTATGAGTGTGCCTTCACCTATAAAGTACTCAGGCATTAGCAGGTATTAGCCAGGGGGCCACATCATAGGCCCCCCACCTATGATATGAAGATGAAGATGGTTTACCGTTTGCCCGCCATACTCCCCTATGTTAAATACAAGTCTATACCCGTCTTTTAATCCAAGCTTGTTTGCTATATCTTTAGCTTTTATCATGATTTTGCCCATGAGTGCTTGGTCTTCATATTTTAAAGCCTGTATCCCCTCAATGTGTTTTTTGGATATCATCAGCACATGCACCGGCGCCACAGGTTTTATATCTTTAAAAGCCATAATCTCTCCATCTTCATATACCACGCTTGATGCTATTTCCTTTGCCGCTATTTTACAAAAAATGCAATCCATATTTATATTTTAGCATATTTATGTAGTTTACTATAGAAAAGGTTTTACCAAAGTATATATTTTTTTTGGCATGGAATACCCAAAAGATAAATTTGAAAAATTAGCAAAGAAAATTAAGTCAATGGCTGTAAGCCCTGAGATAGATATAATCGTCTGCTTTCCTGGTGTAGAAAAAGCAGAATGCGAAGAATCAGAAGAAGAATATCCCTATGTTATAATTTCTTATCTTGGAGATGACGAAGATGGTCCCTCTAAAAAACTTGTATTTGGAGAATCTTATTGGAATTCCAGCGTCGAAGCTCTTATGGGAGCTATCATGCATCAGGTAAAATCCCTCATGGAAGAACTTCAATCTTTTGAAGGAGAATAAGACTATACACCCGCAAAAAATAATCTACTATTATATATGATTCTTTTGAGTTTAGGTTTATATCTCTCATCGGGATTTTGTAAGGGTCTTTTGAAGGTAGTGGTTTTGGATTTAGGGTTTTAATAGCTCTGATAGATGGTCTTTTACGGCCAATGGACGGGATAAACTCTATATCAAAGCCAAGGAATTCCAAAGATCCTTGAAGACTCTTGTTAGAGCTGTAGCTTACCCACGCACCCCCAAGTTTTAAGCTTTTATAAAGGATATTTAAAAAATCAAGACTCCAAAGAGAAGGATTTCTATAAGGAGAAAACCCATCGTGCAAAATCCCATCAAAAATACTTTCAAATCTTATCTTTCTTGCATCTATCAAAATAAGCTGCCAATTTAAATTTTTAGATTTTATGGAAAAATTGTTTTTATAAAAAGATTTTCTAAACTCATCTGAAGGATGGTTTAAACTTATAAAAGACGTAGTCTTCTTGTCTACACTTATTATATTTGTTTTTATGTTGAGTTTGGATAGTTCGTAAGCCAATATGCCAGAATTTACAAACATTCCCGCCCCAATATCCAATATGTATACTTCCTCTTTTTCTTTTAAAAGCCCCAAAACAGGATTTACAAACTTATGATAAGCCTCTTGGATAGGTCCTATGCTTGTGCTATGATAATACTCTTGATAATAATCATCGTATAGGTTGTCTGGTAAGGCTTTCCCTTCGTGATGCTTGTATATATTTGATATTTCTTTTATAAGCTTAGCCTGATAATGTTGTGGAAGTTCCTTAAAGTGTTTATGGGTTATTAAAGTGGTCAAAACCTCTTCTTTCAAGCTCTTTTCCATCCATTATCACCATAGATTTTCCTTTTTCTATTACTTTTCCTATAACTGTGCTATCTAAAAACGGGTTAAAGTGCTTGGGATTTTGAGAAAATAAAATCTGATAATCCTCTCCTCCTTTTAGAGCTATATCGTATGGGTCAAAGCCGTATTTCTCACAAAACATTTTAAGCTCATCGGATATAGGTATTTTTTCTTTGTATAGTTCTATTAAAACATTTGAACGCTTTGCCATGTGCCAAATATCCGATGAAAGTCCATCTGATACATCCATAGAAGCGTTTGCGTATTTTTTTATATGGTTTATGTAATCTATCCGGGCGCTGGGTCTTAAATGCCTCTCTATAAGCCTTAGCTCAAAATTTTCGTATGATTCTTTGTTTGTTAAAAGCCAAAAACCAGCGTAAGAATCCCCAAGAGTCCCAGACACCACTATGTCATCTCCTATATTAGCCCCCGCACGCCCTACAAACCTATCCACTTTACCTATTAAAAATACATCTATGCCAAGTTTTTGAGCTTTTGATATATTACCCCCCACAATTTTTAATTTGTAAAACTCGCAAGCGGATTTTATACCCTGATAGACTCTTTCTATAAACCTACTATCTATATAAGATGGTATCATCAAAGATACGAGCCCGTATAGAGGGGCCCCTCCGTTTGCCACGACATCCGATACATTTACAGATATAGCTTTAAAGCCTATGCTCTCAGGAGGGTATTTTATCAAAAAATGTACATCTTCTATCAAGCTATCGCAGGTGAGATTTAGACCCTCATCTCCTATTTTGATATAAGCGGTGTCATCTCCAATAGTATCTTCGTTTAATATATCTTTTAGTCGTTTTATTAGCTCAAACTCACCTATCATATCAAGAAAAATGTTGCTAAAAGCATATTGATTACCAAAACCCCAGAGGATATCTTGAATAACATCCTAAATTTTACCCTCAAAGGATGGTTAAAATCCATATTGTCTATATCCCCTATGCTTTGTTTTAAGCTTTTCATATAATAAGACAAATACACATTTAAAAGAAGCCCAGTAAGCAGTAAAAATGTATAAAAACTGATATTTAGTAGAAATACCAAACCAAGCTCAATAAAAGCTATTTTGTAAAATCTCCACAGAATTTGTCCGTATATACGCCCAGCGACGTTTTTTTTCTCAAAAGCTTTAAAAACAATAGGTGATACTATAAAAAGTATGGCAAAAATCTCACCGGTGTATAAGCTTATAAGTAGCTTACTCATATTCCTCTTAAAAACGGATTAAACTTTGCCTCGTATTCTAATGTGGTATCTTGATAATGTCCACATATCACTCTGGTATCTTTGTGAAATATGCTAAATATTTTTCTTAGAGATTTAGCAAGCTCTTCCCAAGACCCACCGGGTAAATCAGTGCGTCCCACCCCTCCTCTAAAAAGCGTATCCCCAGCTATAAGAGTGTTTTGGGATTTTATATAAAAACAACATCCACCAGGAGTATGACCAGGAGTATGAATAACTTCTATATCAATGCCTGCAATGCTCAGTTTATCTCCGTCTTTTAAGTATACATCTGGATTTGGGGGAGTTTTTGCATTTACGTATGTAGAAAAGCCCGGGAAAAGCTCATCTTTTAGTAGGTATTCGTCCGCTTTATGCATGTAAAAAGGTGCACCAGAGAGCTCTTTAAAAGTAGCCACTTGCCCCACGTGGTCAAAATGTCCGTGGGTTGCTAAAATACCCACTATCTTATAGTCTTCTAAGTGCTCTAATATCTTATCCGCATCAGACCCAGGGTCTATCAATATCGCTTGCTTGGTATCTTCGTTTTTTATAATAGTGCAATTTTCATCAATCGGCTTGGGCGGTATCGTCTGTATTTTCATGTTTTTCTCCAGGCCCGAATCCAAACAAAAGATATAAAGGCACGCTTATAAATCCAAGAGGCAAGATAGCCAAAAATACCGCCCACTTCCATCTTTTTTTCTTGATGGCATCATATAGAGCATAAAACACCAACCCAAATACACCTGCTATCAGTATAAAATCGCTACCAAACACATGCTTTAAATAATTCATTAGCTATATTATAGCATATGAGGCGGGCTTTATGCTTGCTTGCCAATTTTTTATGATTTTATATTTTCTCAGCCAATATCTCTACAAAATATGTGTCTATGTGCTTTTTATCAAATGTGTAATAATCTTTTAAATGCACTGGTAATTTTTCTAAAAGCCCAAAAACTTTTTCTCTATTTTTTATAGGAGTACCCATCCTATCAAACCAATCTGGAATGTGGTATCTGGATTTTAAAAGCTTTAATTGAACTATGCTAAAAGTATATTTGTTTAAGATGTTTTGCCATTGTTTAGGAGAATAAGAATGTACATGAGAGTCATCTCTAAGCATCTCCATTTCATTTATAATACTCACAGCCTCATCATCTATCACCGAACAATCTAATATATAAAATCTTCCTCCGGGTTTTAGTACTCTATATATTTCTTTTATAGCAACATCTAAATTGTTAAAGTGATGAAACGCAAACCTACAAGTGATTATATCAAAATACTCATCTGGAAAATCCAGATGACTTGCATCCATGTTTTTGAGCTCCACATTAGAAAACTTTCGCTCTTTTAATATACTTTGTGCTTGAAGAAGCATATCTTGTGTAATATCTATGGCTATCACCATGTCCACATATTTTGCCAACTCAAAGGCTGTATGTCCTGCCCCGGTGGCTACATCCAAAGCAATTTCGTGCTTTTTAGGATTAATAAGATTTACCATACTATCCAGATAATCTTTTTGAGAAAACACTTTTGCAAATTTATAGTTTTTTGCGTTTTTACCAAAATTTTGTACTATTTTATCGGTATTGTCCATGTTTTTATTATATCACTCATTGATAGATTTTTGTATATAATATATATTTTGATTTATGAGTTTTTTCCAATTAAAAACCAATTTAAAACCATCCGGAGACCAGCCTAAAGCTATAGATGAGCTTCTATCAAACTTTGAGGCTGGAGCAAAAGGGCAGGTGCTTCTCGGAGCCACAGGGACGGGAAAGACTTTTACCATAGCTAACATCATTGCCAAATACAAAAAACCTACACTTGTG
>CAZDZN010000003.1:0-32918 GCA_964509905.1 uncultured Aquificaceae bacterium | reverse complement strand
TTAGCTCACAACAAAACCTTGGCGGCCCAGCTTTATAGAGAATTCAAAGAGCTTTTCCCAAACAATGCGGTGGAGTATTTTATATCCTATTATGATTATTACCAACCAGAAGCTTATATTCCAGAAAAAGACCTCTATATTGAAAAAGACTCCTCCATAAATGACATATTGGATAAGTATCGTCATAGTGCTACAAAGTCAGTAATTGAAAGAGCAGATACGATAGTGGTGGCCTCGGTTTCTTGTATATACGGTCTTGGTTCACCAGAGCATTATGTAAATATGCGTATCCAGCTTTTAAAAGGACAAAACTTAAACCCATTAAAACTCTCTCGGATGCTTGTGGAAATCGGATACGAGCGAAATGACTTTTCTTTCAAAAGGGGTACGTTTTCTGTAAGAGGAGGAGACTCCATTGAAATAGTACCATCTCATGCGGATGATATAGTAATAAGGATAGAGTTTTGGGACAATGAGATAGACTCTATAAAAGAGCTTGACCTTTTAAATAGAAGCGTTTTGAGAGAGGCAGATCATACGGTGCTATTCCCGGCCACTCACTATGTAGCTCCAAAACCAGCCCTTATGGAAGCCGTGGAAAAGATAGAAAAGGATCTTAAAGAAAGAGTAGAGTATTTAAAATCCCAAGGCAAAGAGATAGAAGCCCAAAGACTTACCCAGCGAACTCTTTACGATATAGAGATGATAAAAGAGCTTGGGCACTGCAAAGGCATAGAAAACTACTCAAGGTATTTTGACGGGCGGAAAGAAGGAGAACCTCCTTTTACATTGTTTGATTATATGCCACAGGATTTCCTTCTTATAGTGGATGAGTCTCACGTGACCATTCCCCAAGTGCGGGGTATGTATAACGGAGATATTTCAAGAAAGCAAAAACTTGTGGATTATGGCTGGAGACTCCCAGCAGCATTAGACAATAGACCTTTGAAGTTTGATGAGTTTTTAAGAAAAATAAATAAAATTATTTTTGTATCAGCCACACCCGGGGAGTGGGAATTGGAATATTCAAAAGGTGTGATAGTAGAGCAGATCGTAAGGCCCACAGGACTTTTAGACCCCCAAATTGAGATAAGGCCCACTCAAAATCAGCTTGAGGATTTGATAAAGGAGATTTTAAAAGTAAAAGCCAGAAACGAAAGAGCAATAGTGCTTACCACTACCAAGAGACTTTCTGAGGATGTAGCGGATTATATTACAGAGCGTCGAATAAAATCCAGATACCTACACTCAGATCTTGATGCCATAGAGCGAGCAAAAGCCATAAAAGAACTAAGAGAGGGCTCTATCGATGTTATAGTGGGGGTAAACCTTCTAAGAGAGGGCATAGATATGCCGGAAGTGTCTTTGGTGGCAATATTAGAAGCTGATAAGGAAGGATTTTTGAGAAGTACCACATCTCTTATTCAAACTATAGGTAGGGTGGCAAGAAATATAAACGGAAAAGCGATATTGTACGCAGATCGCATCACGGAATCTATAAAAAGAGCTATAGATGAAACAAACAGAAGAAGAGAAATCCAAACGCGATACAATGAGGAGCATGGTATAACACCAAAATCTATCATAAAGCCCGTAAAAGATCTATTGAGCTTAGAAGATCTTGATTACATACAAATCCCAGAGTCTATTCCAAAAGGTATAAAGAGCGAAAAAGACCTCGTGGAGAGATTGAACAAATTAGAAAAGATGATGTGGGAAGCCTCCAAAAAGTGGGAGTTCGAAAAAGCTGCCAAGCTACGGGATGAGATAAATGAACTCAAGAAAGTGGCCGGTCTTTTTTAGGCTTTTAATATGAAAAGCATAAAACTATTTTTATCAGACATAGACGGGGTTTTAACGGACGGTAAGCTATACTATACCAAAAACGGTGAAGAGATAAAAGCCTTTAATGTGATGGATGGGCTTGGCATAAAACTCCTTCAAAGCGCTGGTATAAAGTTTGGTGTGATATCTGGAAGACACTCTGAAGCTCTTATAAACCGCCTAAAAGAGCTAAAAATAGATATTATTTATACAGGCAATCACAATAAACTTGACATCTATAATGATATAAAAAGGGATTTATCCTTAGAGGATGAAGATATAAGCTATATGGGAGATGACCTTGTGGATATATCAGTGCTAAAGAGAGTTGGATTTTCTTTTGCTCCTTCAAACGCCCATCCTTATGTAAAAGATTTTTGCAAACATGTGACCAAACGATCTGGTGGAGATGGGGCTTTGCGGGAAGCTATAGAGTATTTATTATTATACAAAGAGGGTAAGTTGGAAGAAATTTTAAAAAGTTTTGATATATAAAATCTTAATAAAAGCTTAAAAAAGCTGTGCTATTATGATACAAAGGAGGTAGGTATGAAGATAGCTTTTTGTGAATTAGAAGGGTGGGAGATGCCCTATATTGAGAAGTTTGTGCAAGAGAATGAGCTTGAGCTAACCCATTTTTCCAGTGAGTCTGTGCAAGAAGTTAGGATACCTGAGGATATAGAGATCCTTAGTGTGTTTATCTATTCTAAGGTCACGAAAGAGGTGATAGATTCTTTTCCAGATTTAAAACTTATAGCTACACGTTCTACTGGATTTGATCATATAGATGTAGAGCATGCAAAATCAAAGGGTATTTTGGTATGCAATGTGCCTTCTTACGGAGAAGAAGGGGTTTCTGAATACGCTGTTATGCTTATGCTTTCTTTAGCAAGGAAGTTAAGAGAGACTATAGACAATGTGGAAAAAGGCGTATATAAGACTTTGAATCTAAGAGGTGTAGAGCTTGCAGGAAAAACATTAGGTGTGATAGGCACAGGTAGAATAGGATCAAGAACTGCTACTTTGGCAAGGTGCTTTGGGATGGATGTGATTTGTTATGATGCAAGATCAAATCAAAGCCTCATAGATATGGGTATTAGATATGTATCTTTGGAAGAGCTCTTATCAAACTCTTTATTTGTTAGTCTTCATGTACCGTATTTACCTTCTACACATCACCTTATAAATATGGACAACATAAAAGCTTTTAAAAAAGGAAGCTATCTGATAAATACTTCCAGAGGAAAAGTAGTGGAAACCGAGGCTATTATATATGGATTAAAACAGCACATACTCTCAGGAGCTGCCATAGACACTTTTGAATCGGAAGAAGTGGTGATGGAAGAGCATCTTCTATGGAATAACGATATATCAGCAGAAACCCTACGAAAAGCTCTGGAAATCACATATCTTTTGAAGCATCCAAATGTGATCATCACACCTCATAACGCTTACAACACAGAAGAAGGGCTAAAAAGAATTTTAGATACTACTTTGGACAACATAGGGTCTTTTATTAAAAATCAGCCTAAGAATGCAGTGAAATAAATGATATAATATTATTTTAGTTTTTAAGCTTTTAAAAGGAGTAATTTATGGCAGAGCACAAAGACAATGCGTATGAGGTATTAAAAAACGCCAAAGTAATAACTGTGGTGGGTTTTTCTGATAATCCAGAAAGACCTTCTTACTATGTTACTGAAAGGGTTTTAAAAAAGGGTTTTCACAAGATTTATCCTATAAATCCTAAATTAAAGGGTCAAAAGATAATAGGTCTTGAAGTGTATGGATCTTTAGAAGAAGTGCCAGAGCATATAGATATAGTAAATGTCTTTAGGAATCCAGCTCATGTAGAGCCTATCGTACAAGAAGCTATAAAATTAGGCGCAAAGGTGGTGTGGCTTCAACCGGGAGCTGAAAATTACGAAGTCATAGATAAATACAAGGATAAGATTAAATTTGTCTATGAAGCTTGCATAGGAGTAGAGGCTGGATATCTATGATAGAATATGTTTTAAAAAAAATCATTGGTACTAAAAACGAAAGAGAAGTAAAGAAAATAAGGAAGTGGGTAAGTCAAATAAGTTTATTAGAAGAATCTTTTGATAAATTATCAAACAAATATATCGTATTAAAAGCCCAAGACTTATATTTTAAGATAAACCAGGACAACGCTTTGAAAGAAGCCATTACAGAGGGGCAGATGGTGCCTGAGCTGACGGAAGCCTTTGCCTTAGCAAGAGAAGCTTCCAAGCGTACGATGGGGCTTAGGCAGTTTGATGTGCAACTAATAGGTGGTATTGTGCTTTATCAAGGTAGAATAGCTGAGATGAAAACTGGCGAAGGTAAAACCCTCGTAGCAGCAGCCCCGGCTTTTCTCACAGCTCTTACGGATATAGGAGTTCATATAGTTACAGTTAACGACTACCTTGCTAAAAGAGATGCCACATGGATAGGCCCTATATATAGATTTTTAGGACTTGAAGTGGGAATTATAAACTCAGACAATACAAGTTATCTTGTGGACTGGCAAGATTCAGAGAAGGCTATGGAAGCCATAGAAAGAGACATAAGGGTATGGCCAAAGGGTATGATCGGCGATGCCATAGATTATTCAAAAATAGATGTGCATGCTAAGACTTCTTACTTTACAAAAGCAACACTTATAGAAAGACGAAAAGCCTATGAAGCTCATGTAACCTATGGTACCAATAATGAATTTGGTTTTGACTATTTAAGGGACAACTTAGCAGTGTCAAAGGATGAGATAGTCCAAGTAAAAGGTCATGGATATGCCATAGTGGACGAAATAGATAGTATCCTTATAGATGAAGCCAGAACTCCTCTTATCATAGCAGGGCCTTCAAACTTAGACCATGGTGTAGTGCTAAAAGCCAATGAATTTGTTAAAATCCTTGAAATAGAGAAAGATTTTACGGTGGATGAGAAAAATAGAAGCGCCATGCTCACTGAAGAGGGAATAGAAAAAGCAGAAAAGTATTTTAATATACACAATCTATATGATATAAGAAACATAGATTTAGTGCATGCTATAAACAAAGCCCTTTTAGCTCACAATCTTTACAAAAAAGATGTGCATTACATGGTAAAAGATAGTGAAATACTCATAGTGGATGAGTTCACCGGAAGAGCTTTACCCGGAAGGCGTTGGAGTGAAGGACTTCACCAAGCAATAGAAGCAAAAGAAGGAGTGCCCATTCAAGAAGAAAATCAAACTTTGGCTACCACCGCTTTTCAAAATTATTTTAAACTTTATAAAAAACTTGCAGGTATGACAGGTACCGCAGAAACGGAAGCCCTGGAGTTCAAGGAAATATATAGCTTAGATGTAGTGGTGATACCCACCAACAAGCCAAACATCAGAAAAGATCTATCAGATTCTATATTTAAAACCAAAAAAGAAAAATGGGAATATATAGCAAAGATAATAGAGGAAAATCACGCAAAAGGAAGACCCATATTGGTAGGTACCGTATCCATAGAGGACTCCGAGACCTTGTCTGAGCTTTTAAACAAGAAAAACATAAAACACAACGTTTTAAATGCCAAACAGCATGAAAAAGAAGCATGGGTAATAGCCCAAGCTGGTAGAAAAGGAGCGGTGACCATAGCTACAAACATGGCTGGTAGAGGTACAGATATACTTCTTGGAGGAAACCCGGAGTTTTTGGCAAGAGAGATTCTGAAAGAAAAAGGTATAGACGAGCAAGTAGCCACAGAAGAACAATGGAAACAAGTCTACGAAGAGGTTACAAAGATTACTCAAGCTGAAAAACAAGAGGTGATAAAAGCAGGAGGGCTTTTGGTTATAGGTACCGAAAGGCACGAATCCCGCAGAGTAGACAATCAGCTAAGAGGCCGTGCTGGAAGACAAGGAGAACCAGGAGAATCAAGGTTTATATTATCTTTAGAAGATGATCTTCTTAGAATATTCGGTGGAGACAGGGTTAAAAAACTTATGGAGTTTATGAAAATCCCCGAAGGAGAGCCTATAGAGAGCTCTATGGTATCTAAATCTTTAGAAGGGGCGCAAGAAAGAGTAGAGCTTCAAAACTTCCAGTCCCGTAAAAGACTTTTAGAATATGATGAAGTGATAAATATCCAGCGTTCTGTGGTATACGATATAAGACGTTCTATACTTTTTAACGACGATATAAAAGAAGAGATAAAAGAGTTTATAAAAGATGTAATCCATTATCAAGTTTTTACGCTTTTAGCAGAAGACGAGCCAGAACTATGGGAATTAGAACCCTTGAAAGCGTTTTTCAAAGAGTGGATAGACTTGGATCTACCTGAGACTTTTCAAGCCAAGGACAGAGAAGAGTTAGAGCAAGAGATATACATAATAATTTCGGATAAATACCATCAAAAAGAGCAAGAACTTGGAGAGCAAACGATGAGGGATATAGAAAGGGTATTTACCCTCAATATTCTCGACAACCTTTGGCGAGAGCAACTTCATACAATAGATAAGCTAAGGGAAGGAATATATCTAAGAAGCTACGCTCAAAGAGATCCTCTCGTGGAGTTTAAAAAAGATGCCTTTAGGCTCTTTGAAGAGCTGATGCTAAACTTTAAAATTTCAGCCATTCAATCTATATTAAATGCTCAAGTCACACAAGAAGAGCTTCAGCAAGAAGAGCAAAATATGTTTAACTTAGAGATCGATACACTCAATAAAAGCATGATGATGCATGAAGCTATTGAAAATATTGCCAGAGAGTTTCAAGAGAAAAAGCCAAAGTTTAGAACATTGAAAGATAGAATGCAAGAGAGAAAAAAGAAGCTTCAGAGGAGCTAAATATGATAAAGTTTGGTACTGATGGGTGGAGAGCAGTTATCGGTTTTGACTTTAACCAAGATAACCTTATAAGAGTTGCTAAAGCTCATGCTAATGTTTTAAAATCCAAAAACTTAAAAAAGATTATAATAGGCTACGACCATAGGTTTTTAGGAGAAAAGTTTGCTCTTTTAGTGGCAAATGTTATGAAATATGAAGGCATTGAAGCTGATGTATCAAAAGAGGCTGTGAGCACACCCAATATCTCTTACGCAGTAAAATACATGGGGTACGACCAAGGGGTGATGATAACCGCCTCTCACAACCCTTATTATTACACTGGATACAAGATAAAAGAATCTTTTGGAGGGGCGGCAACTCAAGAGTTTATAGATCAAGTGGAAGAAGAGATTCCAAATATACCCGATTTATCTTATAAAGAGTATAACATAAACCGAATGGATATTATCTCAGAGTACATAGATAAAACCTTTAAAAATATAAATCCTTCACTTATAAGAGAAAAAGAGCTAAATATAGTTCACGATTCTATGTACGGACCTTCTTTTAAATACTATCTTGAAGCTTTTAAAAGCGCCAAGACAAACATTTTACCCATAAGGCATCACAAAGACGCACTTTTTGGAGAAGGTGCCCCAGAACCTGTAGAAAAAAATCTACATCTTTTAAAAGATAAGGTAAAATCCACTTTCTCAGATCTTGGGATTGCAAACGATGGAGATGGAGATAGAATTGCCCTTGTGGATGAAAAAGGAGAGTTTATAAACTCTCAGCTTGTTTATGTGCTTTTAATGCTTCATGTTATCAAAAACAAAGGCATAGAAGATGGAGCGGTGGTAAAAACCGTATCCACAAGCTTTTTGGTGGATAGGATATGCAAAGATTTTGGTATAGAGGTAGAAGAAACCCCAGTGGGCTTTAAGTACATAAACGAGATAGTGGTTAAAAAAGATGTAATATTTGGAGGTGAAGAGTCCGGTGGGTACGGATTTCCGTTTTATCTACCCGAAAGAGATGGATTTTTGTCTGGGCTTTTCATAATAGAAATGATGCTCTTAGAAAATAAGCCTATATCTTCTATTATACAAGATATATTTAAAAAATATGGTGAGGCTTACTACAATAGAGTAGACTTAAAAGTAGAAGAACATATAAAACAAAGACTAAAAGAACTTATAAAAAACCCACCTTCTAAATTAGATGATATGCCTATAAAAAGCATAAATACAAAAGATGGGCTTAAACTTATCTTTGAAGATGATTCCTGGGTTTTATTTAGAGCCTCTGGTACGGAACCACTTATAAGAGTTTATGCTGAAAGCACTTCCAAAGACTTTTTAAATAATTTATTGTCAAAAGCTCAAAGACTTTTATTCTAAACGATGGAGAAAGAAAAGGTTGTAGTATTCATAGATGGGTCTAATGTGTTTCATGGACTAAGAAATGAAACTTTAAATTGGATTATCTTAAGCTTATAGAGTTTTTAACTGGCAATAGATATCTGGTAAGAGCTTATTTTTATTCGGCGTTGCCAGCCGATAAAGACATAAACAAAGATTCAAGAGAACAATTCTCTCGCCAAAAGAAGTTTTTGGAAGATATATCTTTTATGGGTATAAAGGTGAAGTTAGCAAAACTTAGAAAACTTCCAGATGGTAGCTTTTTAGAAAAAGAGGTGGATATTATGCTTGCCACGGATATGCTTTCTTTGGCTTATAAAAACGCATACGACTCTTGTATTTTGGTAAGTGGAGATAGTGATTTTTCTTACACAGTGGAAGAGGTTCAATCTCTCGGAAAAAGGGTAGAAAACGCGGTATTTAAAAAAACCTCATCCTATTCTCTAAGACGTATATGTGATAAATTTTTGTATTTGGATGATTACTTAGATAAGTTTTTATTAAAACCAAAAGAAGATACTGTATGGGATAAGATTAAAAGCGTTTTTAAAGGAAATATTATAAAATAAAATCTTGAAAATTTTATAAAATCATTATATAATATAATTAACTTTTTTAAAGGAGGAGTAAGATGAGAAAGTTACTCGCTATAGCAGTAGCAGGCTTAGCCCTTGTTGCTTGTTCAAAGCAACAACCAGCAGAACAACCTAGTGGTAGCGAAAATGCACCAGCAGCTACCCAAAATGCAGCTCCACCGCCACCAACACCAGCCACTCCACCAGCTAGTTCATCTCCAAGCTCTCCATCTGGTTCATCAGCCACAACCCCATCCCCATCCGGTTCAGCTGGTTCCAGCCAAAGTGGCAGCTCAAACGGTGGAGCACCATCTAGTTCTTCAAACTCTGGTGCGGCAACCCCATCCCCAGCTCCATCTGGAAACGGTCAGTAATTCTATAAATGCCCCCTTGAGGGGCATATACTATTAAGTGCAAAACGTAATAATAGATACCAGTATATTCACCAATCCAGATGTGTATAAAGGTATATCTTTAGGTCAACCTATTGATGCAGTGGAGGCTTTTATAAGTATAGCTCACAAAAGCCCTAAAAAAATATATATGCCACGAAGTGTTTATATAGAATTGTGTAAAGTTTTGGATTTAGAAATATTAAAAGAAAAATTTGAATCTATTGTTATCATAAAATCGCCAAATAGGTGTAATATTCAAATAAACGCCTCTATATTGTTTGAATTTGTGGAAGACATGCGTATTCGTATTAACAAAGGACTTAGAATTGCTGAAGAATTTGCAAGAGATAAAACCCAAGATATCCAAGTTGTTATATCAAAGTTAAGGGAAAAATATAAAGAAGCTTTAAGACGAGGTACGCTGGATAGTAAGGAAGATGTGGATATAGTGCTTTTAGCTTTAGAATTAAATGCTGCGATACTATCGGCGGACGAAGGTATTAATTTTTGGGCAAATAAAGTTGGTATCAGAACAGTAGATCCTCATTTTATACAAGAGTTTTTGAGTTTTTGATATAATAAATAGAAAGGAGGTTTTATGAAAAAGTTAGCTATTGTGTTGGCTTTTTGGACTATATTTTATAATAGCGCACCGGCTATGGCTTCTTTTGTGAGTTCAAAAGCTCCAATACAGATCTCAAAAAAATCAGAGTATATAAAAGAAATTCAAAAAACTCTTGAAAACAAGATAGTAGCTGATAAGCTAAAAGAATATGGCATGAATCCCCAAGAGGTAAAGCAAAAGCTTCAAACGATGAATGACGAACAGTTGAGACTTTTAGCAAACTCCTCTAAAAAACTAAATGCTGGCGGAGATGCGTTAGGGCTTGCGATAGCAGCTCTTGTTATAGTATTCTTGGTGATTGTGATACTAAGGCTTACTGGTAAAGAGGTGATTATAAGATAAAAAAGGCGTTTTTGCTGGTTTTAATACCCTTTATAATTTATGGTGATAGTGTTTGCTCTCGCCTTGACGTACCATTTATAAAACAATCACCCAGTCTATGTGGTCCTGTGGCGGTGGAGGAGGTTTTGGGCTTTTATAAAGATAAAAAACCCTTCGATGAGGTGGTAAAAGAAGTATATACCCCTTCTATTAAAATGAGCATTATAACAGATATTCAAGATTATATTTTAAAAGAAGGTTTTAAAGTAAAGTATGTTAGGAGTTTAAAAGCCATAAAACACCAGATTAAGAAATGCAGACCCGTTATAGCTCTCATTGATATGGGAAATTTTTTATTCTCCGTGCCTCATTATGTGGTAATCACTGGATACAACCAAAAAGGATTTTTTATGAACGATGGATATAAAAAAGATAGATTTATGAGTTTTAATGATTTTAAAAAGAGATTTAAAAGCATGGGAGATATGGGGCTAAGCGTATATAGAGCTCCCATAAAAAGGGAGCAAAAATATTAATTTCTTCTATTGCCAGAAAACTCTAAGAATAGATATAATAAGTTTACAAAGAGATTAAGAACATCAAGATATAAGGCCAAAGCCAAAGCTATTGCTGGAGCATCTGGCTCCATGCTCAATATGCGAGCGGTGTCGTAACTCACATACAAGCTAAAAAGTACTGTAGCTACCACGGATACCACCAAAGCCACTACCCCAGAATGAAAAAACAAATTGAGTAAGCTCGCCACCACTATCGCTATGAGTCCTGCAAACAGGAATCCACCCATACCAAGCACATTTACTCTAAATACGATGGGTACCAAACTCATACCTACAAACGTAGCAGCGGTGGTTACAAGAGCATACACTATTGCAGCGGGATTTACAGCCAACGCAAAAGCTAATATAGGAGATAGTGTAAAACCTGTGATAAAAGTAAATACATTAAGGAGTATAAACCCAGGTAGAACCATATCTTTGTTTTGACCTACTATAGATGTGACAAAGACTAGTGCAAGCTCTATTATGGCAAACAGAAGGAAATGCTGTGCTACCATAGCCACATGAGCTAAGCCTACTACACTTCCTACGACGGCCGAGGCTATTGAAAAAGCCAGCAACCCATACACTTTACTAAGAAGCCCATAATCCCTCGTCGTTACACTATTAAACCTTTCCATGTAAATAAATATAGTAATTTTATATGAAATTGCAATGAATAGGTTAAAATATTATGTATGAAAGTTAGATTATCGCAAAAAGATATAGAGATTATAAAAAGTAGTGCTTTAGAAGTTTTTGGAGAGAACTCAAAAGTATATATATTTGGAAGTAGAGCTGATTTGTCAAAAAAAGGTGGAGATATAGATATATTCATAGAATCTAATGTAGATGTAGACATATCAAAGGAGTTTAAATTTTTGGCGCTTTTAGAAAAACGAGGCATAGAGCGCAAAGTAGACCTTGTGATAAAAACCCCTAACGCTAAATACAGAGATATATTTAAAGAAGCCAAAGAAAAAGGAGTATTACTCTGAGGCTTCAAGAAGATATTGACATAGCAATAAAACACACTATTAAGTTAAAAGCCTTTTCAAAAGAGATAGAAGAACTTAATATGATTGAAAGTTTAGAAACTGAGAATTACGAAGCTACAAAGACTATAGACGCTTTTGTGTTGAGGTTTACAAAACTCCAAGACCACATGGGTCAGAAACTTTTTAAAGCTTTCCTTGATAAAATAGGAGAATATAAAGATAATATGAGTTTTATAGACATTTTGGATAAGCTTGAAAAATTAAACATCATAAACTCCACCGATGAATGGCTTGAAATGAGAAATCTTATGACATATGAATACTCAAACGAGCTTTACAATATAAAATCAGAGATTAACATCGCGATATCGAAGATCCCAACAATAGAAAATGCAATTAAAAATATAACGGATTACTTAAACCAAAGAAACCTATTATGATATTAAAAGAAGGCTTAGCGGAGTTTAAAATACCTAATTTACCAGACATCCCTTCAAAAGATATGCCCGTGTTTTACAATCCCCACATGGTGGTAAATAGAGATTTTACAGTGCTTATGCTGAGTGCTTTTTCTCGCTTAAAAGCTAAAAAACTAAAGATAGCAGACCCAATGTGTGCATCGGGGGTAAGGGTTTTAAGGCTTTTAAAAGAAACAGAAAGCATAGATAGTGCTTTTTTAAATGATATAGATATTGAAGCCCTAAATTTAGCAAAGGAGAATTTAAAAGATTATAAAAATGTGTATTTTTCACAAGAAGATGCAAAGGTATTCTTACTAAAAGAAAGGGGTTTTGATTATATAGATATAGACCCGTATGGAAGCCCAGTGGGATTTTTGGAAAGTGGGATTTTAGCCTTAAAAACAGGTGGGCTCATAGGGGTCACCGCCACAGATACAGCTTCTATTTCAGGGGCTTATTCGTTTAAAGCTTTTAGGCGTTATGGGTCAAAGCCATTAGAATCTGAGTTTTACCATGAGGTAGCTTTGAGGATTCTTATTAAATCTGTTATAGAGACAGGATTTAGGCTTGACTTTGTATTAAGACCTGTGTTTGGTTTTAGTTATAGGCATTTTTTGAGGGCATTTTTTATAAAAGAAAAAGGTGTTTCAAAATCTATAAATCTCTCTCAAAATCTTGGGTACATAGGATATTGCCATAGTTGTAGGTTTAGAGCAAGCTATATATGTATTTTAGACCTTCCCAAGTTTTGTCCGGTGTGTGGGGAGTTTTTTGACTATGCGGGGATGCTTTACCTTGGTCCATTGTGGGATATGGAGTTTTTAGATGCTATTAAAAGCCAAATACAAGGTAGTATATCAGAAAAAAGTATCAGGCTTTTAAAAACCATATCAGAAGAATCTACTGTGAAAAACCCTTGGTTTTACAAAGCAAACATATTTGGAAAGCCAAAGTTGCCAAAACTTCAAAAGATATTTGAGGATTTAAAAGCATATCCCACTCATTTTAGCCCTGAAGGGTTTAAAAGCGATTTGGATTTTTATACAATAAAGGAGTATTTTGATAAATGGGAGTGATGGTATTTTGCTATCATAAGATATTCCCAAAACGCTCTTATGATGTCGATGTGTCGTTATTTTATAAGCATATAAAAATACTTGATATGTTTTATGAAGTGCTTTCCTTAGAAGAGTTGAAAGCTTATATAGATGGGCTTTACAAACCCAAAAAACCAGGGGTTTTGCTTACATTTGACGATGGTTATGTGGATAATTTTATATACGCTTATCCCATTCTTAAAAAATTTAAAAAAAGAGCTGTTATATTCCCTATATATTCAAGGATTTTAAAAGAAGACATCAAAAGAAAAACCCTGATAGATTATTGGGAAGGGAAGATTTCTAAAAATGAGCTTTATAAACCATTGGGAGCTGGTGAGGCAAATAGAGAGTTTTTTGAAAAAGGTATATCCTATGATTTCCTTAGCTTTGAAGAGCTTCGCTCAATGCTGGATGTGTTTGATGTGGGCTCACACGGGCTAACCCATTCTAAGAGCTTTATAGGGGGCAAACCCATCGATATTTACAACGGCAAAAACTATCACTATTCTTTATCTGAGATTTACAAAGATCTAAAAGAGGGGCTTCCCATATACCCTTCGAAGAGTGATTTATCCGCACCAAAGTCTTTCGTGCCTTCTTACGTCTATGAGCTTTTAGAAAAATATCCCAAAGACCAACTCTTAGAAGTTTATACTAAAAGCCTAAAACTAAACACAGAATCCCAAAAAGAGTATAAAGATAGAGTAATAAAAGAACTAAAATCCTCGAAAGAAGGCCTTGAAAAAAACTTAGGTATAAAAGTCATATCCATAGCCTATCCTTTTGGAGATATGTCTGATATACTCAAAGAAGAAGCTTCAAAAATCTTTGATATGGGATTTAGCACCAAGAAAAAACCCGTATATCCTAATCAAGATAGGTTTGATATAGGAAGAATCACAGCTGTAAAAGACATATTTACTTTTTTAAAAAACATAGTGTATTATCCGATACTTTACAAGCTTTCAAACGGTAGCTAAGAATCTAAGTATTTTTATGTGGTGAAACGGCGTATTTTCCGGTGGTATATAATATCCATCCCAGTCGAGCCCTACTTTTTCATTTTTTTTCATAGCTTCTAACACTATATAACTCATGCAGGATAATTTTTGCTCTAACTCCATATCAAAATCTTGAGGTCTTAATATAATCTCTTTGCTGATAAAATCTGAAAACTCATTTACCATGATTTTTTGGCGCTTGGCGGAGGCTTTCCAGTTTATATATTTTGGGCTTTCGTTTTGATAATTTTTTATCTGATAAAGTTCTGAGCCCTCTTGAATCTTTACAAATCCTCTTTCAGACTTCTGTATAAGAGAAGTGTTTTTGCAATATTTTGGATTTGGATATACATATATATAGCAAGGGATTTTGTATTTTATCTCCCGGTAGGCAAATCCAAAGGGAAAATCAGAAGATATATAAATATAAACCTCTTTATGATGTCCTCTTTTTTCAAAAGTAAGTTCAAGCTCAATAGATTTTTCTTCATAAGCTTTTAACATAAAAATACTTTTGATAGATAAAATCTCTAAAACATCGGAGTTCATAAACAGTTTATCCCAGAGGCTATTTTTCTCGGTAAATGTTGCACTAAATATATTTATCAAAAAAGAAGGAAATGGTTTTTTGGATTTTAATAAAAATGTGGTAGTATTTTTTTCTGAAGCAAAGAAGTCTTGGGCTTTTAGAAAAGAGATATCTAAGTATTTGATATTGTAATATGAGATAACCCCACTTATTATCATAAACCCCATCATAAAAGAGGTGATGAGGTATAAAAGGTTATTGGAGGTGTTTATAGCCGCAAAGCCAAATAAAAGCATAATTATAATGTAAAAGCTACCAAGGGCTGTGATCTTTACGCTTATTCTCTCTCTGATAGGCCTTCTCCTAATAAGTTTAACGCCACTATTATTATAAAAATCATTATACCAGAAGCAAATGTCCAAGGGTATAGTATGATGGTATAAACACTTTTTGGAAGCATGTTGCCAAGAGATGGGTATGGCTCTTGAATACCAAGACCCAAAAAACTAAGAGCCCCCTCTGCTACTATGTATCCTGGAATCGAGAGCACAGCGCTTATCAAGACATACCTTTTTATGTTTGGCAAAATGTGCCTTAGTACTATATAAAAAGGATTTGCTCCATAAAACTTTGCCAAAGTGATGTATTCTTTTTGTTTTATAGACAACACCATTCCCCTTATGACCCTTGAAAAGGGGGCAAATCCAAAAAAAGATAAGATAAATATTATCATGCTAAATACATACACCCCAGATACATCCAGTGGGAAAAGAGCTCTCAGTGATAGCATTAAGTAAAATGTAGGCATCGCCATAAGAATTTCTACTAATCTCATCACGATGTTGTCAAATATACCCCCAATGTATCCGGAAACACTTCCCACAAAAACCCCTATAACAATGGTGCTAAGCGCTCCTATTATAGATACACTTAAAGATACTCTTAGAGCATACAATAACCTTGAAAATATATCCCTTCCAAGAGAGTCGGTGCCTAGCAAAAATATTGGGCATTCTTTTTTTGTATTAAAAGCCTTAAAGCCATATTCTGTATGTGTAAAAATGTGTATATAGCATATATTATTTTTATCTTCTTTATAGGCTCTGTTTATGGATTTTAATGGTATGAGTTTGTATATAAAAATACCTTTTGAGGATATATGAATATGTGTGGGTGGTGCTAATACATGATTTCTAAATTGATGCTTGTATGAATAAGGGGCAAAGAAAGATGCAAATACGGCAAGTATTATAAAAAATATTATAATAGATATGGAAAACTTAAGTTTCCACATCCTCTATTACTTTGTTTGAAAGAGTGCCTATCTCATTTATCTCTATCTTTACTATGTCTCCTACATTCATAGGTCCTACTCCCGGGGGTGTGCCGGTGATTATGATATCGTGGGGATTTAGGGTCATTACATGAGAGATAAAGCTAACAAGCTCATATACATCAAATATCATGTCCTGAATGGATCCTTCTTGTTTTAGCTCATTGTTTAGACGCGTTTTTATGGTAATATTTTTAATGTCTATGTCTTTTCTGATAACATTTGATATAGGACAAAATGTGTCAAAAGACTTAGAGCGGGTAAACTGGATGTCTTTTTTTTGAAGGTCTCTGGCGGTTACATCGTTTGCTATGCCATACCCTAGTATATGGTCTTTGGCTTGGTTGTAAGAGACTTTTTTGGTGGGTTTTGATATAAATATCGATAGTTCTCCCTCATAGTCCACTCGTTTTGAAGCTTTTGGATAGATTATAGGTTCTCCTGACAATATAATACTTGATGTAGGTTTTAAAAATAGCAGTGGTTCATCTGGGATATTCATGCCAAGCTCTTTGGCATGTGCTTTGTAATTTAATCCCACCGCCACTACCTTGGTAGGTCTAAATTCCACAATTTCTTTCTCTCCTACTAAGAGGATTTTACCGTTTTTTCTTTCAAGTCCATACATAGATATAATTATACAGTATTTATTTTCATCTCTTTTGGTAGTTTTATAAAAGCTTTTAAAATAAGGATATAAGAAATATACACAAGCACAATGCCTATTAAAAATATCACCAGAACAGAGCCTAAAAACATGAGATCTCCCGCTTGCTTAAAATAAGGCTCGCCGGTGGCATCGGAGATTCTTCTAAACGCCAGTTTGTAGTGATAAGCCACAACGATACCAAGCACATAGCCCAGTATAAATACCATGATGGATATAAAAGAAAAAAACGCCTCAGGGTTTCCGTGGGCTTTTAAGCTCAAAGCTATCAGATATCCCACCCCAAAAAATATCTCAAATATCAAAAGCCCAATGGCAAGAATGATGTTTGGCATAAACCCCGCCATAAACTTTTTGTAGATAAGAGGATCGTTTAAATTTTTGCTTAGCTCTGCAATGGCTTTGGCTATAAAAATAAGCCCTGTAAAAAATCCAATCATACCTAAAAAAGGCACGATGGATGTGGTAAGAAGTATGCCTCCTATGATGCCGTTTTTCTTTATCCTATCCATTTTCAAGCTCTTGGATGATTTTTACCAGATTTTGTGGGATCTCCATCACCGATAGTCTTGGGATTTTCACAAGATAAAAATCTTTAAAAGCGTCGATGGATTTTAACTCACTTAGGCTGATGACTCTTTTTAACCTTCTAACGGGCACTATGTCAAATACGAAAAGCCCGGAGCTATCTTTGTAGGGTTCTGATGCGATTTTAGACAAACCCACGATGGCTTTTTCGTTGCCAGTATGATATATATACGCCAAATCCTCTGGTTTAGCTTGGGACATAAACTTTTGAGCCAGTGAATTTTTTACCCCGTCCCAGATGGTTTTTCCCTCTTTTTCGAGCATATCATACGAATAAGAGCTTGGCTCTGTTTTTAAAAGAAAATACTTCATAGACTCTCCGTAATTGTTTTTATACCTTCGTAAAGAGCGTCAAACACGACATCCATCTGCTCTTTTGTAATCACCAAAGGCATCACTAACACCATGTTGTTTCCAAGAGGTCTCAAAAACACCCCCTTTTTCTTCACATAATCCGCCACTTTAAACCCTATTCGCTCTTTGGGTTCGTAGGGGATTGTTTTGTCTTTCGCCAGCTCTATGGCACCCATAAACCCTAAACTTCTTGTTTCTTTCACATGCGTTAGATTTTCAAACTCTTTTAATCTTTTTTGAAAATAATCTATCTTTTCTTTTAAAAGCTCTAAAACTTTTTCTTCTTCAAAAATCTCAATGTTTTTTAGAGCCACCGCGGAGGCTAAGTTGTTGCCAGTATAAGTATGTCCGTGAAAAAAGTGTTTAAACTCTTCGTACTCTCCTAAAAATCCTTTGTAGATTTCTTTGGTGGTAAGAGTGGCTGCCAGAGGAAGGTATCCACCGGTGATGCCTTTTCCAAGAGCCATAAAATCTGGACATATGCCTTCTTGCTCTACATAAAACATACTACCTGTCCTACCAAAACCAGTGGCTACCTCATCCGCTATAAAAAGCACCCCGTAGTGCTTTGCTATATCATAAACGCTTTTCATAAATCCTTTTGGATAAGGTAAAAACCCAGACGCCGCTTGCATACCAGATTCCATCACCACCGCAGAGGCTTTATCTTTTAGGTCTTTTAAAAGGTCTTCAAGCATATCTAAGAGTTCTTGGGTTTTGTGGCTTTTAAGAAAGTGATAAGGAGATGGAAGTTTGTAGGTTTTAAACAAAAGAGGCTTATATGTATCGTGAAATAAACTCACGCTTCCCACGCTCACACTTCCTATTGTATCTCCATGGTATGCCCCCTCAAAGCTTATAAAATAAGGTCTATCTTGTCCTTGGTTTTTGAAATAATGATAACTAAGCTTTATGGCTATCTCCATCGCCTCCGCACCGTCTTCGGAATAAAATATCCGTTCAAGGCAAGAAGGCGTGATGTCTACGAGTTTTTTTGTGAGTTTTATCACTGCATCGTTTGAATTTCCTAAGGTGGTGGTGTGAGCTACTTTTTGAAGTTGGTTTATGAGGGCTTGGTTTAGCTTAGGATGGTTGTGGCCGTGTATATTGCACCACAAAGAGGAGACGGCGTCTATGTACTCGTTGCCGTATATATCGTATAGATATACACCCTCTCCTCGTTCAAATATAATCCCTCCTTCTTCTTCATAAACTTTCATCTGGGTAAAAGGATGCCAAAAGTAAGTCCTGTCTATGGATTCTAAAAACATCAAATACTCAATCTTCATGGGGTTTTGCCATCTTCTCCGGCTTTACATACTTATCAAACTCTTTTTCGGTGAGAATACCAAGCTCGATAGCCGCTTGTTTTAAAGATATATCTTTTTCGTAGGCAGTCTTGGCGATTTTGGCGGCGTTGTCGTATCCGATGTATGGGTTTAGAGCGGTCACTAACATCAAGGACTCTTCCACATAAGATTTTATCTTTTTGAGGTTTGGCTTTATACCCTTTACCATGTGGTCTGCAAAAGATCTCATGCCATCGGAAAGAAGCTTAGCGGAGTTTAAAAAGTTAAATATGATAACTGGGTTAAATACGTTTAGCTCAAAGTTTCCCTGAGAATCTGCAAATCCTATGGCGGTGTCGTTTCCCATCACCTGCACCGCTATCATGGTAAGAGCTTCTGATTGGGTGGGGTTTACTTTGCCGGGCATTATAGAAGAGCCGGGCTCGTTGGCTGGTAATATGAGCTCTCCTATGCCTGTTCTTGGACCAGAGCCAAGCCATCTTATATCGTTGGCTATCTTCATGAGAGCTGCGGCCAAAGATTTCATAGCCCCGCTTGCCATCACAAAAGGATCGTGAGAGCTCAAAAACGCAAACTTGTTTTTTGATACCCTAAAATCAATACTGGTGAGTTCTGATAAGACCTTCACCATCTCCTCATCAAAACCTTTCGGTGCGTTTAGACCTGTACCTACAGCGGTGGCTCCTATGCCAAGCTCTTTTAACTCCGGCAACACCGATTCTATCCTTTGTAAAGCGCATTCAAGCTGATAAACATATCCTCCAAACTCTTGTCCCAAGGTCATGGGCACTGCATCTTGAAGGTGAGTACGCCCTATTTTTACTATGTCTTTAAACTCTTTGGCTTTTTCCTCCAAAACATCTTTTAGATATTTTATGGAAGGGATGAGTTTATCTTGTAGAATTTGCACCGCCGATATGTGCATGGCGGTGGGGAATGTGTCGTTGGAGGACTGAGACATGTTTACATGGTCGTTTGGATGTATGGGGTCTTTTGAGCCAAGAGGCTTTCTCGCTATCTCGGAGGCTCGATTTGCTATTACCTCGTTTACATTCATGTTGGACTGGGTACCAGAGCCAGTTTGCCATACTCTCAAAGGAAAATGCTCATCGAGTTTTCCTTCCAATACCTCATCCGCCACTTGGACTATGAGGTTTTTGCGCTGTTCGTCGAGTTTTCCAAGCTTATGATTTACTATGGCTGCTGCTTTCTTGATAAGAGCTAACGCCTTTATCACTTCCATAGGCATGATGTCTTCTGAGATGTTAAAATAAGTTAGCGAACGCTGAGTTTGAGCTCCCCAGTACTTATCGGCTGGGACTTTTATATCACCCATCGTGTCTTTTTCAATCCTGTATTCCATAACCCATCTCCTTTTAAAAATAAAATATATTATATACCAAAAGCCAAAAAACTAAGAAATGGTATTTAGCTAAATTTCGGGTTTATTTGATTTTAGTAAGTCCTTAATCTCTTCTGAGTTTTCAGCAATTTTTAATATAGCTACTATAAATTCAAGCCATATCCTAACTCCTATCATGCTGATTGGCACAGATATCAAAACCACAATAAGCTTATATATTTCAAAAGAAGAAAACAAAAAACCAAGCGCAAACAAGATAATCAATGCATAGAGAATATACTGAAGGACACCAACCACCACTGGTGTAATATAGTGCTTAAATCCGAAATCAAAAAATTTACCTATCATAATTCACCTCCTAAAATAATTGTAACTTATTTATAAACTTGCAATATTTCAAAAATTCATTTACTGTATATGATATATCTCATCTTGCCAAATACTGCAATAGATGTTATAATTAAAAGCCTATAAGCGAATGTAGCTCAATGGTAGAGCACCACGTTGCCAACGTGGTTGTTGCGGGTTCGAGTCCCGTCATTCGCTCCATGAGATTATTTATGAAAAAATATATACTTACGGCTTTTGGGAAAGATAGACCAGGCATTGTAAAAGCTATCACAGAAGTGCTTTATAATAAAAACGCAAACATAGAAGACTCCTCTATGAGCAGATTATCAGACCAGTTTGTGATAATGCTTGTGTTTAGCTCAAATGAGCATGTATCGGCTCAGGATTTTAGTCTAAAAGATATTTTTGTGGATATAAAGCAAATAGAAGAAGAGGATGTAAAAACCCAGCCTAATTGCAGTGCATTGATATCTATTTACGGGGCTGATAAAACTGGTATAGTTTACAAAGTGTCTGAGCTTTTAGCATCAAAAAATGTAAATATCACGGATCTAAGAACACACAAAATAAAAGACCTTTATGTGATGCTTATAGAGGTGGAGCTTGAAAATACCAACTTAGCCTCTTTGGAAAAAGCCCTAAAAGAATTGTCCCAAGAGATAAAAGTAGATATATCTTTGCAGGAGGTTTGCAAAGAAGTCCTTTGATATACAATATATTGGTTTATCCTCATCCACTTTTGAAAAAAAAATCAAAGGATGTAGAGCATATTGATGGCAGTATTATGAATCATATAAACAATTTAAAAGAGACGATGTATAACATGGACTTCTGCACAGGTATAGCCTCTTCTCAGGTTGGGGTAATTCAAAACATCATCGTAATGGATGCTTCGAGATTTAGAAAACCTCCCAAGACTCATCATGGGCTTTTGACTCTCATAAATCCTGTTATATTAAAAGCTGAAGAAACCATCGTATTTAGAGAAGGATGCCTTAGTATACCAGAATACACCGCCAACATCCAAAGGTATAAGTTTGTAAATGTTAGGGCTTTTGATGAAAATCAAAAAGAGCTTATCTTGGATTTTGAAGGACCTGAGGCAGTACTACTTCAGCATGAGATAGATCATCTCAATGGCGTACTATTTTTAGACAGACTCACTTCTCTGGACAATCTTTTCAAAAGAAAATCTTAGGTGGTGTACTCGGCATTTATCTTTATATATTCATATCCCAAATCTGAAAATCTGTAGCTAAAATTTTCTTTTCCTTCTTTTAAATCCAGTATTATACTGATTTCTTCGGATTTTCTCATTTTTTGACTAAGATGTTCTTTGTTAAAATAGATTGGCTCATTGTCATATACTTTAACACCCATAATGTGAAGGTTTAGGTTGATAGGGTTTATAGGGAAAGCCGTAGACCCAGCGGCAGCCAATATTCTACCCCAGTTTGGGTCCGCTCCGAACATAGCGGTTTTAACAAGGTTTGATGTGGCAATTGCTTGAGCTATAACTTTGGCTTTAGTTTTTATGCTAACGTGCTTTACTTCAATGGTTATTATCTTTGTGGCCCCCTCTCCGTCTTTTACAATCATATCGGACAGCCCCTTACAAACATTGTATATACAATCATAAATATCGGTATTATAATCTAAATTGTTTATAGATATTAATCCAAAAGAGTCGTTTGTGCTTTGACATCCATCCACATCTATAGAGTTAAAAGTCTTTTCCAATAGATTATCAAAGTCTTTTTTAGGCATAAGTTTGGCGTTACTAAAGCAAAAAGCGAGCATCGTTGCCATGCTTGGATGGATCATTCCAGCTCCTTTTCCAAAGCAATATGCCTCGTAACCTTCTTTTTTACAAAATGCATATTTTGGAAATCTATCGGTAGTGGATATGACGGTTGCCGCTGTTTCTAAATCCAAGACTTCAAGATGATTAATGGCGTACTCTATTCCTTCCAACACATTTATAATGGGCAAAGGTTTTCCTATGATGCCTGTTGAAAACACCAACACTTCTTCTTTTGGTATATCAAAAAGCTCCGCTACTTTTTCTCCCATCATTTTAGTATGTTCATAACCTGTAATTCCAGTGCCACAATTGGCATTACCGCTATTTATCACTAAAGCGCTCACCCTTGAATTAGATAAGTTAAGCATATTTTTAGAATACAATACAGGGGCTGCTGCAAAATGATTGTTAGTAAATACAAAATGTGCATTGCAAGAAAATGGAAGTTTTATTACCAGAATGTCTTCTTTGCCCGATTCTTTTATACCAGCTTTCGCCACGCCCATTAAAATGTTTTTCATAAGTATATTATACCTCTTTTTTCTCATGCTCTTTTAAGATTATATTTAAAGGGGCGTATTTTATATCAAAGTTTTCTCGGAGTTTTTTCTCAAAAAATCTAAGGTATTCTTCTCGCCAAAAATCTTTATTGTTCGTATGAAGTATCAAAGTAGGCGGTTTTGAATTGTATACACCATAATAAACTTTTATGAGTTTTGGGGAGTTTTGAGGATGTTCTTGTAATATTTTCTCCACTATTCTATTTACAAACGAAGTTTTTATGTTTTTAGTATATTCTTTGTATATGTCTTGGGCTTTTTGCAATATAGAAAATATATTTGTCCTTTCTTTGGCTGACACATAAACTCTTGGGGCGAAATACACAAATTCTAATTTTTTATCTACATGCTTTTTTAAAGCTTCCAAATCTTTTACGAGATCTATTTTGTTTAGAACTATAATAAGACCTTTAGATTTTCTGTTTACAAGGCTTGCGAGCCTCATATCTTGTCTTGAAATCCCTTCGGTGGCATCTATCACCAATGCGCATATATTTGAATTTTCTATCGCTTCTAAACTTCTATTCACCGCGAAAAACTCAATACCGTATTCTATGTTTGAAGCTCTTCTTATGCCTGCGGTATCCACCAGTATAAAGTCTTGACCCTCATAATTAAACTCCACATCCACTGCATCTCTGGTAGTCCCTGCTATGTTTGAAACTATTACCCGATCTTGGTTTAAAATGGCATTTAATAAAGATGATTTACCACTGTTGGGTTTTCCCACGAGACTTAGTCTTATGTAATCTTTTTGGATTTCCTCTTGGATGGGTGATATGTCTTTTGTTATTTCTTCTAAAAGCTCAAAAACTCCTGTGCCGTGGGTAGCGGATATCCCAAACACATTTTCAAACCCAAGCTCGTAGAACTCAGAAGCAGAAGATTTCTTACTGTCGGTTTTATTCACCGCCACATAAACCTTGTTTTTGTATGGATATAGAAGTTTTGCTATATCTTTATCTTCTGGCATAAGGCCTGATTTACCATCCACCACAAAGATGATTTTGTGGGCTTCTTTGTACAAATTTAATACTTTTTGTTTTATGGCTTTTGATAACTCCTCTTTTAAATCTGTAAGACCGCCGGTATCCACTATCTTGAATACCTTGTCTTGAAAGCCTGCCTTTGATTCTATAGCATCTCTTGTGATGCCTGGAATATTTTCTACTATGGATAATCTTCTTTTGGATATTTTGTTAAAAAGCGTAGATTTTCCTACATTTGCTCTGCCGGTGATTACTATTTTTTCCATATAATATTATAAACCCACCCCACAGAATGGGGGAGATTTTTAGGCTACAAAAACTGATTTAAACTTATCCAAAGCTTCTTTTAGTTTGGCTTTTACGCTGTCATCTATGGCTTTTTTGGTTTTTAGCTCTTCTAAAAGATCTTTGTAATTAGCATCTAAAAATCCATAAAGCTCAGTCTCAAACCTTCTTACAGAAGATACAGGCATGTCGTCTAAATATCCGTTTGTACCAGCATATATGGCTATTACTTGTTTTTCTACTGGTATCGGACTGTATGGACCTTGTTTAAGAAGCTCTACAAGTCTTAAACCTCTGTTTATAGTATCTTGAGTAGCTTTGTCAAGGTCAGAAGCAAATTGCATAAAAGCCTCCAATTCTCTAAACTGAGCTAAATCAAGCCTTAGAGTACCCGCTACTTGTTTCATGGCTTTTATCTGAGCGCTACCACCTACCCTTGATACCGATAGGCCTACGTTTATAGCAGGCCTTATACCTTTGTTAAATAAATCCGGTTCTAAGTATATTTGCCCATCTGTGATAGATATAACATTGGTAGGGATGTAAGCAGAAACATCCCCGGCTTTTGTCTCTATGATAGGAAGTGCCGTTAAAGAGCCAGCTCCAAGCTCATCGTATAATTTTGCTGCCCTTTCTAAAAGTCTTGAGTGCAGATAAAACACATCACCGGGGTAAGCTTCTCTACCTGGTGGGCGTCTCACAAGAAGAGACAGCTGTCTATAGGCTTCAGCGTGTTTTGATAGATCATCATATACGATAAGAGCATGTTTGCCGTTGTCTCTAAAATACTCTCCTATGGTGCATCCAGTAAAAGGAGCTAAGTATTGAAGTGGTGCTGGGTCTGTAGCGGAGGCTACTACTACTGTAGTATATTTCATTGCTCCTTCTCTTTCTAAAAGCTCAATAATACGAGCGGTAGTAGATTTTTTTTGGCCTATAGCTACATATATGCAAAATACATCTGTGTCTCTTTGGTTCAGTATGGTATCTATAGCAACTGTTGTTTTACCTGTGGCTCTATCTCCTATTATAAGCTCTCTTTGACCTCTTCCTATAGGTATCATGGCGTCAATGGCTTTTATACCGGTTTGTAAAGGTTCATGCACAGATTTTCTTTTAACGATGCCAGGGGCTATCTTCTCTATGGGGCTTCTGCGTTTAAAGTTTATAGGTCCTTTACCATCCAAAGGATTGCCAATGGGATCTATCACTCTTCCTACAAGTTCTTCGCCCACCGGAGCATCCAAGATTCTACCTGTACGTTTTACAATGCTGCCTTCTTTTATGCCGGATTCAGAACCAAGGATGATGATGCCTATATTGTCTTCTTCCAAGTTAAAGGCAAGACCTGCTTCACCGCTATCAAACTCCAAAAGCTCATTAGCCATAACGTTATCAAGCCCGTAAGCCCTTGCCACACCATCACCCACGGCATAAACTACACCCATTTCTTCCATTTTTATGTCAGTTTCAAAACTTTGAAGCTGTGATTTTAGTATCTCCAAAGCGTCATCGTAAGCCAGTGTCATATCTCACACCCTTTTAATCAAGGTATCCCTTGATGCTGGGTATTTTTATCCCGCCTTGTATAAATATGAGGACTTTTTCCCAGCTGGCGGCTTTTGTCCTCATATATTTTATAAGCTTTTAAACCTATTGGATAAATTTTGCAAAACGGTTTTTACTGAGCTATCTACTACAAGCCCAGTCAATCTTAATTCAAAACCACCTATGAGAGATTCGTCTATTTTTATCTCTGGCTCTATCTTTCTGTTTAGAGTTTTTTCTAATTTTGACAAAACTTCGTTTACAACCTCATCAGATGGTTTTTTGGCAAATATAAGCTTACCTTTATAGATAGACAATATTTTTTCAGCTTCATAATCAAACAATCTTTTTATCTCAAATATGATTCTTAGTAGGTTTAGATCCACGATTTCATCCACAAAAAACTCTATTTCTTTTGGGATAGAGCCTTTTAGCACCATATTTTTTACGAGTATTTTCTTGGTGTTGCTTGATACGAAAGGCGATAATATAAAATCTCTAAAACGCGGTTCTTTTTTATAAAGTGTTCCTAAAAGTCCTAAAAACTCCGATACAGCATTTAAGGATTCTTTGTCTTTTGGCACGGCGGATACCATTTTTTTTGCTAATTTTCTGGCAAGTTCTTTATTTATTTTCATTGTTCTAACCTCTTTAGCTTCGCTTTTATATAGGCTATATCCATTTGCTCATCTTGAAATATGACTTTTAGTTTGTTTTCGGCTTTTGATATTAAAGAATTACTAAGCCCCGATATAAGCTCTGATTTTAACCTATTGGCTTCCACCTCTACCATCTCCTTACCTCTTTTTTCTACATTTTTGGCTACGAGCTTAGCGTGGGAGATAATCTCATCATACTGCTCCTTGGCAAATATCCTTTGATTCTCTATAGTTTTTTGATATTTTTTATTAGCTTCCTCTACCTCTTTTTTTGCCATGGAAAGAGCTTCTCTATTGGATAAAAGCTTTGATAACGGCAATTCTATATGAGATACAAAAGATTTATAAGCTTTTTCAAACATATCTTTTATTTGATTGCCAGTAAATTTGTATACTAGTACAAAAAACAGTATTACATTTACAGCTTTCCAAATATTTTCTATCGTATAATTTGACATACACTCACTCCTTTATAAGTTTTTGAATTAACTCTTCTACAAAGGAATCTAAAGAGGACTCCAGTGTTTTTTTCTGGTTTTCTAATTCTTGTTTTATCTTTTCTATTTGGGTGCGGTATTCAAGCTCTGCTTTTTCCTCTGCTTCTTTTATAATTCTTTGTTTTTCCTCGTTAGCTTTTTGGATGGCTTCGTCCAATATCTTCTGAGCCTCTCTTTTGGCGTTTTCCAAGATTTCCTCTGCCTCTTTTAAAAGTTTTTTGTGTTCTTTAGCTAAACTCTCTGCTTCTTGAAGTGTCTTGTTGGCCTGCTCCTCCCTTTCTTTGGCTATACCGAGATATGGCTTTAAAAGTACTTTATTTATCACGAATACAAAAATCAAAAACAACACAATCTCTACAAAAAGCGTCTCATTTGGTATAACACCTATACTCATAAATCCTCCATTCTTTATTATTATAGCATGAATTTTATAGTTGATATATATTTTATTAAAGGCTTACAAACTATATAGATCTATCCAATGAAGGTTTAACTTATGCAAAAGATGGTCCATTATGATTTTTTCGTAAAGCTCTTTTATATCTTTAAATTTTTCAAATTTTGAAAGGATTTCTTTTTTTTGAGGTTCGCTTAGACGTTCCCACTCTTTTTCAAAGATTTTTTTCTTTATATTATTTAATATATAAGAGGCTTCTTCCTCAGTGTTTGGGGGTACTGTGTTTTCTAAATCAAGGTGGTATTCTTTGTCAAGCCCAAGATTTTTTATGCGCTCTATGTGAAGGTTGTATCTGGCCATATACCAATGCTCGTTTGAATCAGACCACATCTTTTTTAAAAAATCTGTGATGTAAGCTTCTATATCTTTATGGCACATAAAAAGTTGCACTTTCCGTCTTTTAAAAATAGGAAACCTATGCATACACTTTTGAATACCAGCAAGCAAAATATCTACGGGCACCTTTTTATCAAGTATGTAATTTAGATAAAGCTCTTCCGCATAAGATAAGTAAAATGTACTTTGCTTTAAATCTAAAAAATAATCTTTTATTACGTTAAAATCCTCAAACTTTTCCATCAGATATTGTCTATCGTTTGTTTTAGGGCTTTTATCTGAGACAATATGAGTTCAAGCTCTTTTAAAGGTATAGAGTTTGGACCATCGGAAAGAGCTACATCTGGATTTGGATGGGTTTCCATAAATACTCCGTCTACGCCCACTGCCACCGCTGCCCTTACGAGATAAGGCACAAATTCCCGCTGACCCGAAGAGGACTTGCCTTGACCTCCCGGAAGCTGGACGCTGTGGGTGGCATCAAATATCACCGGAGCATACTCCCTCATTATTACCAAAGACCTCATGTCCACTACGAGGTTGTTGTACCCAAAAGAAGATCCCCGCTCTGTAAGATAAAACTCTCCGTTTGGATTTGCAGCTTTTAGCTTACCTATGATATGCTTTGTGTCCCACGGAGCTAAAAACTGGCCTTTTTTTACGTTTACAACTTTTCCGGTTTTAGCGGATTCCACAAGAAGGTCTGTTTGTCTGCATAAAAACGCTGGTATTTGGATGATATCCACCACCTCTGACACTGGTTTTACCTGATAGATTTCGTGCACATCGGTGGTGATTTTTAATTTTGTCTCATCTTTTATTTTTTTTAAAATCTCAATACCTTTATCAAACCCGGGACCTCTGTAAGAGTCTATGGAAGTTCTATTTGCCTTATCAAAAGAGGACTTAAACACAAACTCAAAATCACTGTATTTTAAAGAGAGCTCTTTTAGATAGGATGCTACTTCTATACATACATCATAAGATTCTATTACACAAGGACCCGCTATTATCAAAAATTTCTTTTCCATTCGTATGCTCCAAAAGTTTGTGATATCCTCCCATATCATAAGCTCCCACTATGGCGATAGCCTTATCTTCATCTATATCAAAATCTATTATATCAAAGTTTATGGGTTCAAAATAATCTTTGTAGGTTTTGTAGGCTTTTATGCAAGATACATCTTTTAAAGGTTTTCTTGATAAAAGCAAAATACTTGAAGATTTGTAAGATATACTTGATTTTACATATGCTTTTATCTTAGAGTCGTTTATGAGCTTTTCTTTGTAAATGTCATCTACTATAAAACAAGTGCTTGGGTCAGGATAAGGCGGTATGTCAAAAGAAAATACTACCTTTATGTTTTGTTTTGTAAGATAGAGTGTGTTGTCTTTTTCAAAATCTATTTTTGTCTTAGCTATACCGTTTGTGGATTTTGAATAATATCTTATATAAGAGGGAATTGGTTCGTCATCTGTATAAATATACCCTTGCAATAAATCCCAACCTATAAAATCAAAGTTTATCTCTTTGGCGATAAGCCCCATAGATTCTCCCAAAAGTCTCATTCTTTTTATAAACAACAACTCTTCAACAGATCCAGGAGTAACCTTGCTCCACATGTACATCTCTATATCTGGTTTTTGGTTGAAAAGCCCGTAAATACATCCGCAATAATCCTGAGAATAAATCTCGTACTCTTTAACCATCTCGTGCATTTTTTGTACTCCACCACCTTTTCTATAATCCACTGGTAAAAAATCAATTCCGTACTCTTTGGACATTGAAGAGGCCACTAAGTTTATTTGGTTCATGCTTTTTTTAGGACTCATGAGGAGCGTGGTGGTGATAATATTGGCGTTTATCTCTTTTGCAAACTCAAATGTATTTTTTAGCCTTATGTCAAAACACACTTCACATCTTTTCCCTTTTTCCGGTTCTTTTTCAAGACCATGCACATAAGAAAGCCAAATATCGTCATCGTAAGGACCTTCTATGAGAGGGATACCGAGTCTATCACATACTCGTTTTGTCTCGATAAATCTAAGCTCATACTCAGACCTTGGGTGTATGTTTGGGTCGTAAAAATACCCTATCCACTGGTAATCTTTAAAATCGTTTTTAAGCTTTTCTAAAAATAAAATACTATCTGGGGCACAACATATATGCACAAGTCCCTTCATTTTCTCACCCCAAGCTTTAACACAAGTCCATCTGATTTTACGATGTAATCTTTAACGATAATCCTATCTCTAAACTGGTTTGGGACTTTTGGATATAAGCTCGATAATTTTATGTGTGGCCAAAAATCAAGGTAGGGTTTGTTTTCTATTATTTGGAATGTGCTTGGAAGCATGCTTATTTCGTTTTCTAAAAGCATATCAAATCCTATAAATCTGTTGTGTTTTTCGTTTTTTATATATTTTGCCTCTTTTAGCTTTATCTTGTGAGGCTTGGTAAAAACAAGCACTTTTTTAGGTATCACTACGCTTATCATATGAGGTTCAAATTCCACATCTGTATTTACAATACCTTTTAAGTCTTCTTTTGATAGCGTAAAATCAATAGTAGCTTCCATGAGATTGCCAAAATTTATCAAATCCTCTGCAAATATTCCCATGTGGTATAATATTAATTATGGAAACAAACTATGCAATAGTTTTAATCACAAGTCCGAAAGACAGGGCTAAGGATATTGCAAAGTTTATAGTAGAGCAAAAATTAGGGGCTTGCGTAAACATCGTAAAAGATGTGGACTCTATTTACTGGTGGCAAGGTAAGATAGAAGAGTCCGAAGAATCCCTTCTTATCGTAAAAACCATAAAACAAAACATAGTGCTCCTCATAGAAAAGGTAAAAGAGATACACCCTTATTCTGTCCCTGAGATTATCTCCCTAAATATAGAATCTGGTATAGAGTCTTATTTAAAATGGATAGATGACTCAATTGGCTAAAAATAAGTATTCTTAAACCATCTGTTAAATATTTCCACCGCCCATACATGATGCTTGTAAGCTTTTGAGTTTCCTCTTTCATATAAAAATCTCAAAAACTCCTCTTTGAAAAATCCGTGTTGATAATTCATATCAAGCCAAGTGTTTAGCATATCTTTATTCTCTTTGTAAAGCCATTCTATAAATGGGTATGAAAATCCTTTTTTTCTTCTATACACTATCTCTTGGGGTAAATACTTTACTGCGATTTTCTTTAAAATATGTTTGTTTTGGTCTGATATTCTTACATGAGGAGATATGTTTAAAACAAGCTCATGTAGTGTATGATCTAACATAGGGGCTCTTAACTCCAAGGAGTGTGCCATAGACATTTTGTCTATTTTCATCATAAGCACCTCGGAGAGCCACATGTACATATCAAGATAATAATACCATATGGATACATGATGATGTTTAAAGTCCTCAAAACTTTCCCAGAATTTATAAATAGGGTTGGAGTTATATTCAAAATTAAGAAAGTTTTTAAGCTCACCATCGTTAAAACACTCCCCAATAGTTCTAAATACGATGTCATCTTTTAAAGCCCTTCTTATAAGCTCTTTGTCTTTTGAGTTTTGAACAGTGTTTAGGAAGTTTAGCATATGTTCTTTTGTGCCTGGTTTTAGGCTTTTAATATCTTCAAAAGCTAAATACTTATAATAAAGATCGTATCCAAAGAAAAGCTCATCCGACCCTTCCCCAGACAAAGCTACTTTTATACCAGATTTGTGAATGTAAGAAGATAATATGTAGGTAGGCACTGTAGCTGGGTCGTTTATAGGTTCATCCAGATGATATACCACATCATTCAAACTATTCATAAAGTCTTTTGAGTTTATCACGATAGGATGGTGTTTTGAGTTTATGTGATAAGCCACTTTTTCAGCCCAAGAGAGTTCATCGTAAACCTCATGTTCGTCGTATCCTATGGAAAATGTATTTATAGGGTTTTTTGAGATTTTAGAATAAACCGCACTTACAAAAGACGAATCAAGACCTCCGGATAAAAGCGAAGCCACTTCCACATCCGATACAAGCCTAAGCCTTATAGACTCTGTCAGCCTTTCTTCCACATCTTTTAAAATACTATTTTCGTTTTCATAGCTTTTACTAATATAATCCAACGGGTTGTAGTAGCGTTTTATGTTAAGCCCTATCCTGTCTAAAAGCCCAAAACAAGAGGCGGGAAGTTTTTTAATCCCTTCATAAATGGTTTTATCAAAAGAAGGGGCTAAATATCTAAAATAATCTGGGATGGCATCTTTGTCAGGATTTGGTGTTTTGTCAAAAAATGTGAGTAGAGCTTTTATTTCAGAGCCAAATATAAATACATTTTTATAAAAAGTATAGTAAAAGGGCTTTTTACCAAACCTGTCTCTGGCAAAAAATAACGATTTTTTAGCATTGTCGTATATACAAAAAGCAAACATCCCCCTTAGCTTGTGAAGTATGTCTATTCCAAAATAAGCATATCCTTTTAAAAGCACTTCGGTATCTGATTTTGTTTTAAACTTTATGCCTTTTGACAAAAGAAAATCTCTTATCTCTTGGAAGTTGTATATTTCTCCATTAAATACAATTATATTTTTAGTGCTCTCGTCTATCATAGGTTGATTTGCACCATCTGATAAGTCTATAATGGAAAGTCTTGCGTGTCCTAAAATTATATCGTTGGTTCTATATATATCTTTTGCATCAGGTCCTCTATGGGATAGTTTGTTTAGGGCTTTTAGAAAAATACTATCTATTTTATCTACATCTCCAAAAGCCCCAAGAATCCCACACATGCTATTTCTTAAACTCTTTGGCTTTTTGGATGGTATCTGTAAAAAGGTTCATATCCACTTTCATAGATCCCCAAACATTTTTAGATAGCTCGTCAAAACGCCTACCTACGAGAGACATAGCTGTGTTTACAAGAGTATCCTTGTCGCTTACCCACTTCATAAGTCCCACATCCACCACATACTTGTCGTAATGACTTATAAAGCTTCTGGTGGATATCACAGGAGTTCCAAAGTATGTGGCCTCTAAGTTTATAGTGCCTCCACCCCCTATGAAAAGCGATGCAAAGGCCAAAAGATGCTGGATTACGTATTTTTTTTCAAGGATTATGGCAAAATCAAAAATCTCTTTTAGAGGTTCCGCTTCATACCGAGGTATTATCACGAAAGTGGCGTCTATTTTATCTTTTAATTCTAAAAGCCCATCATA
>CAZDZN010000002.1:0-48599 GCA_964509905.1 uncultured Aquificaceae bacterium | reverse complement strand
GTTCTTTGGCTTTTAGGCAAAGTTTCCAAAGTTTGTTGTGGTAAATCTCTCTTGCGCTTAGCTCTGGAGCAAACAACAAATTTTCAAGCAAAAATATAAATACAACATCAAAATTATCGTTTTTAGCCTCAAAGTAAAAATTATCCCTAATACCAAAATAACTCGTGATGTACTCTTGGTATTGCTCTACTCCAGCTCCTTGGGTTTGGAGCGTACCGCCACATCTTGAACAGATATTGTCTTGGTTTACTTTGCCGCACTTTGTACATTTTATAGTATTTAGGCTTTTAAAATAAGTAGTATAGTGTTCACAGAAAGGACATGTATCAATAGCTTGACATATAGGGCAATAAACATAGCTATATCCGGATTTATTTACATAAAATAAAATCTTCTTGTCCACGTTCTGCTTTATAAGCTCTAAGGTTTTATTTGATATCAAAAAAGATCTATCTTCTTTGTGAACAATTTGGATGTGTGGAAGTTTTAAGTCTATGTAATTGTGTTTAGCCCTATTTTCTTTGTATAAGAAATACCCGTTTATACTCATGGTATTTGAAACATAATATAATTTGGCACCATAATGCTTTGCCATATAATAAGCCATTCTCCTAAAATCCAAAAATGGCTCTTTTTTTAACTTATAGATATCTCCATACATATCATCCAAAACAATTATATTTTGAAGATTAAAAAAAGGCAAAGCCATACCAACAAAAGTACTTACAAAAATACCATTTCTACTCATAGCCTTTTCGTAGTGCTCCCTTGCCTCTTGAGCAGTTTTTGGGCTTGTAAAATAAAAAGTCTCTGGGAACACTTCCTTTAAATCCTCAAATACATATTTAGAAGGTATTAGTATAAAAGTCTGAACATCATCTTTTAAATCTTTCAAAAATTTTTTGTAATCCCCACTTACTATGTTTATATCTATCTTTTTTAGAAGGTCTCCTTGGGTTTTGGTAGGATTATGAGTTAAAAAATCTGTTTTTACAAAGGGTTCTACAGATTTGTTTATCTCCAAAAATCCTTTTTTTACATAAAAATTTATGTTGTCTTTTCCGTATTTTTTGTAAGCTTCTTCTAACGTTAATTCTCTTTTTTTTAAAAGCCTCAAAACTTTTTTGTAGGTTTTGTCGGTAAAATCCGTATCTTGGACTTTGGGCATTAGGATTCCGCTTATAGTTTTAAACATGATAGTAGGGATAAGCTTTACCATCAAAGCCCAAGGGGAATAGACATAATAATCTCCAGCATCTTTTGAAGCTTCATAAAAGCTTCCATTTACAATAGGTACTTTGTCTATGTATAAAATCTCTCTCTTATCTTCCATGATTTTTGGGCTTTTAGTATCATAAGCCCACAGAATGCCTGATTTTACACCAGATTTCGCTAAAAAAAACACACGAGCCCCCAACGGAGGGGGATCCTTGTCTTGAGTGCTAACCTCTTGAAGCTTCCTTGATTCTGTAGCTATTTTTAAAATCAAAGGGATTTTAACTGTTCTATGACAATTTTATCCAAGTTTACAACTTTTTCAACATTGCCTGTATGAGCAAAAGCTATGGGCCCAAGTACGGTAGCGCCAGGGAATAAATTATTTTCTACAGACTCTATATCTATAGCAAAAGCCGATACATCAAAAGGTATGTTTTCAAGTTTTTCTTTTACAAGTTTAGCGTTTCCATTAATCGTGATAGCAGTATCTTGAGCAAACAAACTAACACATACTTTTGGGTTTGCTATCGTATTTTGAGCACTTTTGGATTTTGCACTAAGAGCAATATTTAGCCTATTTTCAGATACTGGATAAATCCAGCTTATTAAAGCACTGTTAGGCTTCATCTCCAAAGACACAGTGTTTATCACCACTGGAAACACATAAAGATCTCTCATCAAATCTATAAGCTCTCTACTAAGCATAACGCCTCCTTTTGCTAAAAAATTTATCTTAAAAAGGCTCTATGTCCATATATGCTATCATATTTGTACATTACAGTAAACAGCAACAACAGAACTTATGAAAAGGGATTGAAATTCACTACAAAGAGGTGAGCTCTTGAGCCATATATTCATATTGAATGTTTTCTTTTAGAAGGAGCTTTTTCACATGGAACTTTTCCAAAGATTTCTTATGTCCCACACTTATAATAGTAATATCTGGGATTTTTTCAAGTATTAGATTATATAAAAGCAACTCTTTTTCTTCACTTACAGCAGAAGTAGATTCATCCATAAAAAGCCATTTAGGATTATGGAGTATGACGCGGGCTATATTTAGTGCTTGCTGTTCGCCTGGAGATAGTACCTGAGACCAAAGATTTTTTGTATTTAAGTCTTTTACAATTTTATCTAACCCCACCAGTTCCAACAATTCTTTTAAATACTCATCCGATATAGCTTTGCCGTCAGTGGATGGATATAAAAGAATATCCCTTAAACTCCCATAAGGAAGGTATGGTTTTTGGGGTAAAAACATATGGTTTGGCGGAAGTTTTATAACACCCTCTCCAAAAGGCCATATACCAGCTATAGCCCTTATAAGAGTGGATTTTCCTATGCCAGAAGGTCCCATAATTATGGTATGCTCGTATTTGTTTATGCTTAAATTTAAATCTTTGACGATAAGTCTATCAGAATAAGGGGCTTTTATAGTGAGATTTTCTATCACGAGCTTATCAACAGAAGGTATTATAGTAATTTTACTTTGATGTTTTGAAACTTCTATATTTTTGATGTTTTTCTCAAAAGTTCTTAACCTATCCACCACCGAATACCAAGTGGCTATAGAAGTATAAGAGTTTACGATAAAAGAAAGTGAGGATTGCACCTGACCAAAGGCACTGGCTATTTGCATTACATCCCCAAGCTGAATTTTTTTAGCGAAAAATCTTGGGGCTGCCACCAAAATAGGAAATATGATGGCTATTTGGTTGTATCCGGAGGTGAACCATCCAAGCATTTTTTGTCTTATCATGATCTGCCAATAATTTTGAAACACATATCTAAATGTATCCATCAAAGATTTATGCTCTTTATCCTCAGCTCCGATGAGGGCTACAGACTCAGAGTTTTCTCTTATTCTTACCAATGCAAATCTAAAATTTGCTTCGAACATCTGCTGGTCAAAGTTTAGCTTTACAAGCGGTTTACCTATCTTGGCAGTGAGATATGTGCCAAGTATAGAGTATATAATCGCTGCCCATACCATGTAAGCCGGTATTGTAATTTTCATATGAAAAGCCTCAAAACCGATAGGACCCGATATCACCCAAAGCATACCAATGAATGAGAAAAATGTTACTACAGAGCTCATAAGCCCCAAAAATAGTCCAAGACTTTGAGAGACAAAAGCATTTATGTCATCGGCGATACGTTGGTCTGGGTTATCAGTATTTTTATCAAATACTTGCATATAGTAAAACTTTTTCTCAGAGACCCATTTGGATATGTAGTGTGAGGTGAGCCAAGCTCTCCATTTTATCTGGAGCATCTGCTGAAGGTACGTAGCATAAACCGCCGTGATTATAAAAAGAGTGGCTAATATACTAAACTCTATAAGGGCTTTCCAAAAACCTTTTTCGTCAAAATGCTGGAGTGCATCGTAAAAAACTTTATACCACTTTGTAAAAAGCACATTTAAAAACACCTGAAAAAGATTCAAAAATACGATTACCACAAACAAAATCCAAGCTTTTTTACGCTCGGGAGATTCTAACCAATATGGTTTTGTGATATGCAAAAAATCTTTCCAGAAGGTTTTATCGAGTTTACTTATATTAGGAGTCATATCATTAGATTTTATCATTTTTTCATGAAATTAATATGAATTTGGGCTTATAAGCACCGTATCTTTGTCTATCACTTTACCTGTTATAAAGGTTTTTGGATTATCTAAAGGTTGAAGCCTTACAAATTTCCCAAGATATCCATTTTGTACAGCTTTTGCTTTTGTGGTGATCTTGATATAATCGTTGTCGTATATCACTCTCACTATATCACCGTATCTAATAAGTGGCATCATGCTTATCATGGACACTTTAATGGGCTCATTTATACCTATATTTGTCAGAGCGGTAGCTCCAATCACTTGTTTTTCTGATACCACCATGTTTTGAGGTACAAATCTCATATATTTTACGGCGTTTTTTATATCCTCTTTTGTGATAATCTGTCCTCTTTGAATGAGTTTTGTAGCTTCTATCGCAGGCACTTTCCACTCTATATAAGCTATCACATTGTAAGTTCTTTGGAGCACATTGTTTGAATTTAAGTTTATCGTGGCATAAGCGTTTGGACTAAGGGGAGGAACTCTAAGGTTTACCGATATAGCTTTTGAGTCTATCCAAAAAGGCTTATATATAAAGCAATTTACCGAATCCACTTTTACATTTTTTCCGTATTCTTTTTGTATCTGGCTTTTAATAAGATTGTTCACATACTTTTCGTCAAAAAGCACCTGCTTTGAAAAAGAAGATATTGATAATGCTAAAAGCAAAAAAACTAAAAAAGATTTAATCATTAACCAGTATAGAGATTTGCCGCTGTGGACATCATAGTATCCGCTGCCGAAATTCCTTTTGAGTTAAACTGGTATGCTCTTTCTGCTATGATGAGGTTTACCATCTCATTTACGATATTGACATTGGAAGCCTCCGTATAACCTGATAAAAGCGTGCCAATACCTTGAGTACCTGGATTTGATATTATTGGGTTTCCTGAAGCTTGTGTTTGCTCATAAAGATTATTTCCCATCCTTTTAAGACCTGCTGGATTTACGAAGTTTGCAAGCTGAAGCTGACCTACTATTTGCACACCTGTCTGACCTGGAATGGTAACTGCCACAGTACCATCTGGACCTATATTTACAGAGGTGGCGTTGGGAGGTATTGTCATTTGAGGCTGAATAAGATACCCATCTGCTGTAACAAGGTCCCCATTGGCATCCAATTGAAACTGACCATTTCTAGTATATGCAATGGTACCATCTGGCATAGCAACTTGAAAAAAGCCATTTCCTTGAATAGCCACATCTAATGGGTTTCCTGTTTGTTGAACATTACCTTGAGTAAATATCCCGTAAGTGCCATCTATGTAAGTACCAAGCCCCATCTGATATCCTATAGGGTTTTGAGAATTTTGTGAGGTTTCCATGCCTGGATCTTTTACCGTTTGGTATATCAAATCATCAAACACCGGTTGAAGCTGTTTGTAGCCTACCGTATTTACATTAGCCATATTATTAGATATAATATCAAGATTTTGCTGTTGGGCTGTCATACCAGCTGCCGATGTCCACATCGCTCTAAACATATATATTCACCTCCAGTGCCGAATACACTATAATTATCCAAATATAATCCTATCTAAAAAATTTTCAATGCTTTTAATATAAAGTGCTGGCATTTAAAAGCGATTCTTGTGTCCCTTGAGAATAACAGTTTATAGGTTGAAAGATGTTTGGGAAAGCATTGGTTATTTGTGATAGTATGGCGTAGTTAAAATTAATAGAAGCGTTACCTGAGTCTGTATTCTCAGCATTATTTACATACATAGCACCATAGATTGAGCTGTTGCCTATACTAAAATCATCTAAGGTGTTAAATATTAGAAGACCATTTATACTAGATGTTCCTACCATAGTTATATCTGCACTATTGGCTATCAATATTACAGGAACTGACTGTGAACCTATGACAGAATTACCATTTGTCGATATCTCTAATTCATTAGCATATATTGTTTGAATATTGTTAGGCATGTAAGAAGAATTTACATTTAAATCATCGTTTATGTAGTAATATTGGCAAGTAGTAGGCAGAGGACTTGAACCACACGTAATACTTGAGCCACTTGCAGTAGCATCTCCAGAACAATAACAACCTTGGGTTTGAGCTTGTGTTAGTATATCAGTTTGAAGCTGTGAGAATGTGCTAGATTTTGTAATCAGCTGACTTACATCAGATAAGCTCGTAGAATTTGTCGCTGGATTGCCATATACACCTTGCAAATTATGTGGCAGATTTGTACAACCGTTATATTCTCCTTTTTGAATATATATACTTAAACTGTTTCCTTCTAAAATACCAGTACTATTACACATACTATCACATCCACTCACAGAACCAGAACCTTTAACATCAAGACTTCCATTTATCACTCCGAGTGCAGCCCAACTTGAACCACCAGATATTGCCACCGCTTTTGCCACTTGCCCTCCATTTTGACCTGTACCTATAGATTCTATAAAACAGGTTATATTGTTGGTATCTGCTTGTGTGATAACATTTACAGAGCCACCTGTGGGAAGGGTTTGAGAAAAACTGCATCCGTTGTTTTGACAATTGCAAATACCATTCATAGCGTTATAAGCTACTTGTTGAAGTCCGTAATCAGAGTTGTAGTAAGCTTTTGAGTAGTTTATCATAGCCCCCGATGTCATATTGCCATAATATACAAGCATAGCCCCAGCTATACCTATTACAAAAAGTATTATCATCACAAGCATAGTGGTAATAAGGATATATCCAGATTGTTTTTGGCTTTTAATATACATACTACACCTCCTACTTATAAAAATCAAAGCTAAATGTGATGGAGGACGTCCCTCCAGAGGCGTTTTTTTGTTGAGAGTTTACCCCTATATCCGCTTCAATCATGTTGCAAGAGTTAGAAGATGTGCACCCAGAAGGATATGTGTTAAAATGTGCAGATGAGACCGGAGATACAGGTTCTATATTTGTAGTAGATGTTCCTTCGTTTATAGTTTGGATATAAAGCCAAAGATTGTTGTTGTCGCTTGGATTTGGCTGACAAAAGAATGTAATTTGAGAAGGCACCGCATAGAGTATATCACCGGGAGATATTGTAAAGCTTGGGTTATTGACTGTTAGATCTTGGATAGTATCGCCGCTTATAACAGCGTTTGAAGTTGTAGAGGATATACAGCTTATATTGTCTGGGTTTATGCTAAGACTAAACAAATCTGGTGTACTATTTGATGAATTTGAGTAATAAAAATTACCACCTCTTACAAGATAATAATACTGAGTATTTCCAGAGTTATCCGTACTTGACAATCTACAGCTTATCATATCGGCATCACCATTTGCAATACTTTGAACCACACCAAATCCATAAAGATCTCCATAAAAACTTATGCTATCGCAAGGATTTCCAGAAGATGAAGATATATAATTTGGAGCTGGCGGTAAGTATCCTCCGGCGCTGTTTGTATTTGATGGAACACCCACTCCCCATCTGTCAAAAAACTTTTGCATCATTGCATATGCGTTGTATGCTTCTTCGGTAGCCCCAGATATAGAGTTTGTATTGAAAAATATCCTTTGGGTGGATTCGTATAGCTCAAAGAGTGCAAACATAGCTATAGCCACAAGCATCTCTACTATCGTAAAAGCCTTGGATTTATTGGTTTGGGCATGCATAATCGCTCTCCTGATATGAAAATCCCCTATAAGATGCTGTGAATATCACTGTATTACAAGAGTTAGTAGGTTGGCAAATTCCAGACTGAGATATATTAACTTGGGTTCCACCACATTGTATAGAAGAGGATACAGGTTGTCCGCTAAGGCACAAAGCCAACGCATTTGAAGCTGATGTGGTAAGACATCCATATATAAATCTATTTTGCGTGTCAGAGGCAAAAAAGGATTGCATAGCGGCAAATACCAACACCCCTATCGCCAAGAGTGCTAAACTTACCATTACCTCTGTTAGCGTAAGCCCTCTATTAGCTTTTGTCATAAAATAAATATAAAACTTTTACATATTTTAGCAATGAGTTTAAATATCCTCTTCCTGAGCTGAGATATTTAGCTGTTTTTTTACAAACTCCTTGTTGGTGCTCCCGTAAGTCTTTTTACGGGCTATGGATTTTTCTTTTGATACGATGTACTTTGCATCCGTTTCAAAATATTTTGAAAATCTTTGAAGCTCTTCTTTTGATAAAGACTCCAAGGGCTTTTGGTGTTCTATCGCATATGAAACGATGGCTCCTACTACATGGTGAGCTTCTCTAAAAGGCACATCATTTTCCACCAAAAAGTTTGCAAGGTCTGTGGCAAGTAAAAGATTTTCCGCATATATATCAGGGTTAAACTTTAAACTCTCTATTACTATTGTCATCATTTTTAGGCTTTTAATAATAGTATTTGTAGCATCAAAAATGGGTTCTTTGTCCTCTTGGAGGTCTCGGTTATAAGCCATAGGAAGCCCTTTTAGATTTACCATAAGGTTTAAAAGGTCTCCATATACTCTTCCAGTTTTTCCTCTTATGAGCTCCAAAACATCTGGATTTTTCTTGTTTGGCATGATAGAGCTTCCAGTACATATGCTATCCGCAAGCTCTATAAATTTAAACTCCTCTGTATTAAATATTATAAAATCTTCCGCCATACGAGATAGATGCATGGCTATGCTACTAAGAGCAAACAAATACTCTAACGCAAAATCCCTATCCGCCACCCCGTCCATAGAGTTTCTTAAAACTTTTGAAAAGTTTAAAATACTTGCCTCTAAAAATCTATCCAATGCAAAATCAGACCCCGCCAATGCCCCAGATCCTAAGCTCAGTGAGTCTATGCGTCTATAAGCATCTAAAAGCCTTTCTGAGTCTCTTAAAAGTGCTTCTTTGAAAGCCAAAAGATAATGAGAGCCCAATACAGGTTGAGCCCTTTGAAGGTGAGTATATGCTGGTATTATGATATCTTCGTACTCTTTGGCTTTTAGTACAAGTATTTTTCTTAATTTTTTTAAAAGCCTATAAACTTCAAATATTTTATCTTTTAGGTAAAGCCTTAAATCCGTATTTACTTGGTCGTTTCTGGAGCGTCCGGTGTGGAGTTTTTTAGCATCCTCGCCTATTAGCTCGTAAAGTCTTGATTCTATGTTCATATGCACATCTTCTTTTGATATATCAAAGTTAAATTTATTTTCCTCTATCTCTTTTTTTATACTCATTAACCCATTTTTTATATTTTGATAGGCTTTCTCGTCTATAACTCCTGCTTTTAAAAGGGCTTCCAAATGCGCTAAATCTTGGATGATATCGTAAAGAGCTAAGTTTTTATCAAAAGATATAGACTCTGTAAACTCTTCCACTTCTTTTAATGTGGGCTCTTTAAATCTACCACTCCATGCTTTCATAAACTACCTCATCACAATGTTATGTTTTATAAAAATCACAGATATCAATGTAATAGTGCTTCCTATTGCGGATAAAAGGGATATCGTACTTGGCTTTAGAGACCTAAATATGTAAAAGTGTACAAGTATCGCATAATAAAACCACAAAAAAGATATAGCTATAATCTTTGGATCTACATAAAATCTATCCTCATAGTAAAAGGACCAGAGCACACCAAACAAAAGCGTAGAAGTAAGGAATATAAAACTCATGTTGATAGATAATTTTTCTATAAAAATAAGGGTATATATTGGTACATAGGCCTTAGAAAAATGTTTTTGTTTTATCTGCTTTTCAGATAAAAGTTTTAAAAGTGAAAAAATACCCCCAAGCATAATAAAAGAGTATGAAAGCCCAGCACTTATTATGTGAATTAAAAATATAGGGTTTAAGAGGTTATGGTTTTGATGTAAGAACAAGTTTCTAAGATTTGCCATACTAAATATGAATCCTACAAAGGATATGATAAAACCTATGCTCTCTAAATTTCTAAACCTTGTAAGCAAAATCCCATAAAAAAGCATAATAATATTCCCAGAAAACCCTATTATAGAGTCTATATTTTCAAATATTACACCCTCTTTTATATTTAAAACAAGTTTTACAAGATAAAATATATTACCAAAAAGTATGAGTAAAAGGCTTTGCTTTATCGTATTTTTGGATTTTAATGTAAAAAGCAGAAAACTAAAAAATGCCCCAAGATAACACACTATATTCAAAATATAAAGTATCATACATCCACTACCAAATCTGTCCCTAACGCCCCTATAACTCTTGCTTTTTTGATGATTCCTGGTTTCAAAGGATGCTCCAACATACAAATCCCATCTATATCAGGAGCTTGAAAATAAGCCCTGGCTTTAGTCTTTGACTCTATCAGTATATCTATCTCTTTTCCCGCAAGAGACTGGTTTTTGATATCAAGGACATCTTGAGAGAGATTAAATAGCTCTCTAAATCTAAACTCTTTTTCTTCATCGAGCGAATCTTTAAGAGCATATGCGTGAGTACTCTCTTCGTGAGAGTATTTAAAAACCCCCACAAACTGGAAAAATCCTTCTTTTACAAAATTCATAAGTTCATCAAAATCTCTCTCACTCTCCTCTGGATAGCCCACTATAAAAGAAGTCCTTAGAATAGGATTTTCAATCTTGGTGTTTATTTTTTCTAAAAGCCTAAAAACATCTTCCTTTTTATACCCTCTTCTCATGCTACTTAACACTCTATTAGATATGTGTTGAAGGGGTATGTCAAAATAAGACAATACAGAATTTGAGTTTGAGATAAAATCCAAAAGTTCATCTGTGATAGCATTTGGATATAGATACATAAGCCTTATCCAAGGAAATTCGAGCTTTTCCAGAGCCTCTAACAGTTTTACTATGCTTTTGAAAGTATTGTCTTCGTTATAGTAAAGCGTATCTTGGGATACTACTATAAGCTCTTTTGTCCCTCGGTCTTTTAAATACTTAGCCTCTTCTATTAGCTCTTGGATAAATTTTGAGCGGTGAGTTCCTCTTATGGAGGGGATGGCACAAAAAGAGCATTTTCTGTTGCATCCTTCGGCAATTTTAAGGTATGCATAGTGTTTTGTGGTGATAGCTCTTTTTGGAATATCTATCGATGTTAAATTTTTTATCTCGTTTATGTTTTCAAAAAATACCGCCTCTGGTATCTCTTTTTGCAAGATATCTTTATATCTATAAACCATACACCCTGTGACATACACTTTCTTGCCTGAGTTTAGGGCTTTTAGTATCTCGTCTATGGATTCTCTTTTGGCTTGTTCTATGAAAGAGCAGGTGTTTATGACAACAGCATCCGCCTTATGATATGAAGTGATGTCTTCTTTTTTAAAAAATCCCATGAGATTTTCTGAATCCACAAGGTTTTTAGGACATCCCAAATTTACAAAATTTACCTTCATGAAAAATACTCTAACTTATCGAGATTTTCCCAAGGAAGTCCCTCTTTCCCAAAATGTCCATAACAGGCGGTTTTTTTGTATATGGGTTTTCTAAGATCAAGCATATCTATGATATCTTTTGGGTATAGGCTAAACACCTCTAAGATTCTCTTTTTAATCTCGTCTATTGGCTTTGTCTCTGTGCCAAAAGTTTCTATGTCAAAGCCTATGGGTTCTTTCACGCCAAAAGCATAGGCTATCTGTATAAGCACTTTTTTAGCCCACTTTGCTCCCACTATGTGCTTAGCTATATATCTTGCCATGTAAGAGGCGGCTCTGTCTGTTTTTGTGGGGTCTTTCCCGGAAAATGCACTTCCGCCTGAAAACGATATATCTCCGTATGCATCTGATATTATTTTTCTTCCGGTAATTCCAGTATCTGACACTGGCCCTCCTATGATAAACCTACCTGCTGGATTTATCTTTATCTTGGTGTCTTTTCTTAAAAGCTCTGAGGGAATGTATTTTCTTATGATATCTTCAAAGATGAGCTCTCTAAGATGGGATAAGCTTATATCTGGATCATGCTGAACAAACATGTTTATAGAATCTATATAAAACTTATCCTCTTCGTATCTTATACCCACTATCGTTTTACCGTCTGGCCTTAGAAAAGGCATAATACCTTTTTTTCTAAAATCAGATGTGATTTTTGAGATTTTATGAGCATAATAGATAGGAGCTGGTAAAAAGTTTTCAGTTTCATCTGTGGCATAACCCACCACTATGGCACTATCCCCAGCACCCTCTGAGGCTATGCAAAGGGCTATCTCTGGATTTTGTTCGTTTATAGAGTTCATCACTCCTACCAAATCTCCATCAAAACCAAAATCTGGCTTAGTATAACCTACTTCTTTTATAGCTTTTTTAGAGATGTATTGTAAATCCACATAAGCAGAAGATGAGACCTCTCCCGCTATAAATACAATACCAGAACTAAGCAACACATTTATCGAGACCCTGCTAAAAGGGTCTTTTTTCATAAACTCGTCTAATATTTCATCGGATATAATATCCGCAAGCTTATCCGGATGTCCTTCGAAAGGTGATTCTGCAAACCTAACTCTATCCATCTGCTAACCTCTTTTTCACATAGCTTATGATGTCCACCGGTAATGGGTCAAAGCCATACAGCTCTGCCAAGTGATAGCTGGCAAAATCCCCTACGTATATGTTTTTTAAAAGCCTTGAAATGTAGGAATTACCTTCTTCGGATATGAGGATTGGATTGAAACCCTTGTCTTTTAAGATGTCTATCGTCATGGATACCCTTAGAGACACTCTTGGATGCTCTTTTTTATCCGCTACTATCACAAACCTCAAATATTTGTTTATCTCAGGGTTTGTATAGCCCACCACTTCATTGTGATGCATCTCTGGTATATATGCGTTGTAAGCGGGAGTCTTTGAGTTTTCGTTTATCTGGGTTTTAAACCTATAAGCAGCGGCTTCCATAAGAGGCGTGCCGTATATGATAGGTACATATCCAAAAAGGGATTTGGCAATATCTTTTGAACTCTCTTCATAAGTTTTTGCGCTTTTAGAAAGATCCTCTTTTAAATCTACTATCTCCTCTTCTTTTCCTAAAAGCGATAAACAAGCGTTTAGCATAAACCCAAGGGCATAGCGAGGTGGATAGCCTGTTGGGATTTTGATGTGAGGCATAGATGCTTCATCTGATAGTTTCTCCAACTTACCCCCAGAGCTAATGGATATGATGTTGGTGCCTAAGTCCTTGGCTTGTTCGAAAACAGATATAGTCTCTTCTGTATCTCCGCTATAAGATATGCATATAACCAAAGCATCTTTATCCACGAATGGTAAAAGCTCGTATCCTTTTATAGAAAATACGGGTTTTTTGCATCCATTTTTGATAAGATAAGATTTCATAATCTCTCCCACGATACCAGAGCCCCCCATTCCACTAAATACTATCATGGAATAATCTCTTGGAAGTATATTTTTAATATCTAAAACCCCAAATTGCTCTGAAAAACTTTGAATCATATCCAATGCACTTTTCATATTGCACCTCCTTATTAATATTTTAGCACTAATGAGCAAGTTTGGTGTGGTTTGGAAAAACACCAGATAGCAAAAACATAATATATATTAATCCACATTGTTATCATTGATGAAAATTAATTTTGTATGCTATAATTTTTGTTCCATGAAGTATATTCTAAAAGGCAGGGTAATTGGAAGAGTCCAAGGTGTTGGCTTCAGGGCTTTTGTGAGAGATGTAGCCAATGAACTTGGTCTACAAGGATATGTAAAAAATTTAAAAGATGGTTCTGTGGAGTTTGAGGCCATAGGAGGAAAAGAACTCTTGGAGATGTTTTTAGAAAAGTTAAAGATAGGTCCAAAGCACGCTTTTGTGTCAAACATAGACTATGATATGGAGGTTTTTGAAGATGAAGATTATCCAAAAAGCTTTGATATTTTGTACTAGTTTAGGGCTTTTATTTGGAGCGAATGCTTACGAATGCCATTATTACAAAATCAGAAAAGGAGATACGATAGACGGCATCGCTCTTAAATTCCACGTCTATACTTCGTCTATAAAAGAAGCCAACCCCTCTCTTAGAAAACACAAGTTCTTATCCATAGGTAAAAAAATTTGCATTCCTTATAAGCCAAAAAAACCAAAAGTACCAACGATGAGCTACAAAGTAAGGAATGGAGATACGCTTTCGTTATTAGCCGAGAAATTTGGTACATCTATAAGAGAGTTAAAAGAGTTAAATGATCTTCATAAAAGCTTTTTGAGAAGAGGAGAGACTATAAAAGTTCCTTATAACTCAGAATATATGAAAAAAAGATACGAAAGAAAATATAAGATATATGTAATAAGGCGCGGTGGGACACTGAAAGATGTATCAGATGTCACTGGTATACCTTTAAGAGTGTTAGAGCGTTTAAATCCGGAGCTACGGGATAAAAACCTAACCAAAGGTATGGTGGTAAAACTTGGTAAAAAAGAGGAGTTTAAAAGGAAAAAACTCCTAGCAAAAACTCATAGGATAACACCAAAAAAAATTGAACAACGACATCCAATGACTACAAAAAGGCAAATACCGGAAAATCTTCAAGAACTTACGCAAGAGGAGGCAAAACCATCTAAAGTAAGAATACCTCTTCCAGTAGAAGGTCAGATAGAAAGAGCTCAAAGAGGCATAAATATAATCACTAATTGTGGCGAACCTATAAAGACGATAAACTCGGGCATAGTGGTTTATAGCGGAAATGATTTAGCAGCTTATGGGAATATGGCTATAGTGGATGGAGGAGGAATTATCACGGTTTACGCATACAACAAAAAACTGTTTGTGAAAAAAGGTCAAACGGTGATGAAAGGTCAAACGATAGGGCTTGTGGGTGAAAAACCCGGCACTTCCAAATGCGAGCTTCATTTTGAACTACGGAGTAAAGATGGAACCCCCATAGATCCTGTCACTTACTTTGGAAGATAAAAGTTTTTCGATTTTAGTATAATATGAGTACAACCCAACAAGGAGGTAATTTTATGGATTTGGACAAGATAGTTAGCAAAAACCCGCCAGAGGATATTTACGCTTTTATCGAAATTCCCAAAGATAGCAGCATCAAGTATGAATTAGACAAGGAAAGTAGTGCGATATTTGTAGACAGGGTGCTTTTTACAGCAATGTATTATCCTTTTAACTATGGATTCGTACCAAATACTCTATCCGAAGATGGAGACCCAGCGGATATTTTGGTGATTTCAAACTTTTCCGTAATCCCTGGTTCTGTAATAAGATGTTCTTTGGTGGGTATGCTTGAGATGGAAGATGAGGCTGGTATAGACACGAAACTTTTAGCAGTACCTCATAAAAAAATAGATCCAGAGTTTTCATATATAAAAGATATAGAGGATATACCTTCTCATATAAAAGATAAGATAAAACATTTCTTTGAACACTATAAAGAATTAGAGCAAGGAAAATGGGTAAAATTAAAAAATTTCTTACCCAAAGAAAAAGCAGCAGAGGAGTTAAAAAAAGCAATAGACCGTTATCATAAATGAGTTTTGTAAAAAATATCGCTATAGACACCATAAGATCTGAGATAGAGGCGATAAAGCGTCTCGAGCTTTTAATAGATGAAAACTTTGAAAAAGCGATAGAAAGGATATACGGCTCAAAAGGGAAGGTGATACTAACAGGAGTGGGAAAATCTGGACATATCGCTAAAAAAATAGCTTCTACCATGGCAAGCGTGGGGACTCCAGCAGTATTCTTGCATCCAAATGAGGCCTTGCATGGGGATCTTGGGATTGTCACCAAAGAAGATATCGTTATAGCTCTATCAAACAGCGGTGAGTCTGCGGAGATCCTTTACATGATCCCCTATATAAAAACCATAAACTGCTTTTTAATCTCTATTACAAATAAAAAAGATTCTACATTAGCCAGACAAAGCGATATAAATATATCTCTTAATATTGAAAAAGAAGCATGCCCACTTAATCTTGCCCCTACTTCTTCCACTAGCGCAATGCTTGTGCTTGGAGATGCCATGGCTATGAGTCTTTTGAAGCTTTCCGGTTTCAAAGAAGAAGACTTTGCTATGCTTCATCCAGCAGGATTTTTAGGTAAAAAGCTAAAACAAGTTCAAGATATAGCTCACTTTGGAGAGAAAACCCCCATCGTAAAAAAAGATGCCAAAATATACGAAGCCATCATCGAAATAACTCAGAAAGGATTTGGTGCTACCGCCGTGGTGGATGAAAAAGGATATTTGATAGGGGTTTTAACCGATGGGGACATAAGAAGAATATTAGAATCAAAAATAGATATAAATACCACAAGCGTTTACGAAGTCTGTACTAAAAGCCCAAAAACTGTATCAAAAACAGATATCGTAGCGAAAGCTTTATCAATAATGGAAAACCACAAGATAACAGTGCTCATAATAACGGAGACAGAGCAAAACAAACCTATAGGCATCATACACCTCCATGACATCCTGAGGTCAGGTATAAATTGAATTCCCAGGTTTTCAATATACCAAATCTACTTTCTTTTTCAAGACTCGTGTTATCTCCTTTCATGCTGATTTTAATAAAAATAGATCTAAGTCTTTGCTTTTTAGTTTTTGTAATCCTTAGTATAACTGATGCCATAGATGGAATTATCGCAAGGTTTACAAACAGTATAAGCTTAATAGGCAAGATTATAGACCCTCTGGCGGATAAATCGCTTATCATATTCTCATCTTTGGCTTTTATGAAGACAAAATACAAAGTATCGTTGATTCTCTTCAAACTAATCATAGCAAGAGAGATATTTATAATAATTGGAAGTATAGTTTTAATGTATCTTGGTATCATACCGAGACCCTCAATAATTGGTAAAATTACTACATTTTTTATGATGATAGTATTCTATGGACTTTTCATTGAAAATATAATAGACAAACATTTTCATATTATGGAAACGATTTTTGATATAGCAATAATACTCCTCTTGCTCAGTTTCTTAGATTATCTAAGTATGGGTTTTAAAAATATCATAAGCAGAAAAACTAATAAAGTTTTAAAATAATTACATGAAGTCATTCATAAAAAAAATTCTTATAGCGCTTGCTTTTGTGTTTGTGCTTTTAGCCGCCTCCGGTATAAAATCCTTTGGTGTGGGTTCAAACTTAAATAGTTTTTTAAAAAGAAAACTAAACCATGCAATAGAGCTAATTCATCTTAGAGACTATCAAGATGCCATATCTCAGCTTATGGATGTTTATTCCATGGCTCCAAAGAGTAAATACGGAGAACTTGCTTATCTATACATAGCAAAAGCTTACTCTTATGAAGACTACAATAGTGGAAATATAAAAGGTGTAGAAAATGCTATAGGAATTTTGAATATGTATCCTTTTTACTACAAAGTCCCCTCTTACATAACCATTCAGCGTGAAATCATAGGAGATATTTATCTGCTCATAGGGGACTTTAGCAAAGCCGGTGGTGTTTTTATGGCACTTTCTGCTGAATACCCAAATGAATCAAAATACAAAATAAAACTTGCCTACGTCATCTTAAGAACGCACAATCTTTCTGGTATTGATTATATTAAAAACATACAAAACAAGGATATAAAAACCTCTGAAGATACCGCATTTTATTACTTTGACTACGGCATATATTATTTTTTAACAGGGGATTACAAACAAGCATCTTTTATGCTCCATGAGGCGTCCAACTATGATAGTTTTTTGTCTTATCGTCCGTATTACGAGTTTTTATATGGATACACTTTTTATAAGCTGAAGGATTGGCAGGATGCAATGTTTCATCTCGAGCTCGCCAAAAGAAGAGATATATACGAAAAATATATAAACAAAGCAAATTTTGTGCTTATGGATATCTATCTTACCACAAGGGACTATATGGATGCTCATAAAATACTAAAGGAGTTTCTTGCAAAGAATGGGCTTTTTTACAATCCCATAGCTTATATCTCTTACACTTCCATGTGGATGCACGATGGATATCTAAAAACATACAAATTACCATTTTACAAAGAAGAACTTGATAAGCTCTTATGGCTTCACTATCCAAGTGTTTTGTCTTTATATCCAAGTTTTGGGCTTTTAAAATACTATCTCGTAGATAAGTTAGGGGCATCTCAAATCCAAGACATGTTCGTAGGTATCACAACTATAGATTTACCTCAAAAGCTACTAAACTTTGACGATATAGAGATATCTTTCGAAAAGCCCATAAATTATCTTAAGGATTTAATAGCAAGAGAAGATCCATACAATGCAAGTTTTGCTTATAGATTGTATAGTATATACCAAGAAAATCCAAAGTTTTTTGCAAACTTTTTAGACCAAAGCACCTATGAGAATATAGCAAGAGTGTTTGCTTATGTAGGAGATACAAGAGGGTTAGGATTTGCAAGCGGTGTAGAAGACCAAAACACAAGAACATTTTTACAAGGGGAGTTTGAGATAGAGCAAGGAAATATTGCCGGTGGGTTAAAAGACATATCATCTGTGCTAAATAATCTTAAAAAAGATGATAAAGAAGAGGCTGAGTTTATACTAGGATATTATGGGATGGACGATAATATGCTTGATAGGTTTTTATCTCATAAAGATGTTTATAATTCCCAAAGGCTTAGAAACTACGCTAAGCTTGCTCTTTTACAAGATGGATACATAAAGTTAAACAAAAAAGATTATAAGGATGCAATTATATATTTTGAAGATTATACGAAAATCTCAAAAACAAGGGATAACAAATATTGGTGGGCAGTTTACAATGGAGCTTACATTAGCCACTTGCTAAAAGATAAAAATGAGTTAAAATATATGTTAGAGTTGGCTAAAGGTAGCCAAAACATGTGGGCTAAAGCGGCGATTATATTGTGGGGTGAATGATTATGGGACTTTTTAGTGGTGTAGATGAGGTTTTACCTCATTTAGATTATACTTGGTTGAGACAAAAGGTAATACTTAGCAATTTAGCCAATGCGGATACTCCTCATTATCAAGAGATGGATGTAAGGTATGTACCTTTTGAGAATGAGCTTGCGCTAAAAATAACAGACCCAGAAAAGCAAATCCAACCGGTATTACCAGCGCCAAGATTTGATATAGTCCAAAAAGAGGGCGGTCTCATAGGAAACGATAGAAACAATGTAAGCATAGAAGAGCAAATGGCAAAAGCGAACGCTAACAAAGTGGCTTACGAAGTGTATACGAAAATGATATCAGACAACATTACAGAACTAAACACCGCCATAAAAGGACAATAGGAGGAATAAAGTATGCTTGATATTTTTAATGCTTTTGACGTATCGGCTTCTGGTCTGTATGCTGAGAGAATAAGAATGGATACCATCGCCTCCAATTTAGCAAACTACGAATCTTACAAACAAGATGGTACACCTTATCAAAAGTTAGAACCTGTGTTTCAAGCAGTTTACAATCAAAGCATGTTGGGAGATGGACTTGTACCTGTTAAAGTGAATAAGATAAAACAATCCAACGGCTTTAAGATGATATACGACCCTTCAAACCCTCACGCTAATGCTCAAGGCTATGTGGAAGAGCCCAATATCAATGTCACCACAGAGATGGTGGATATGATAACCGCAACACAAACTTATCAAGCGAACTTGAGTGCTTTTAATATGACAAAAGATATAGCTCAGTTTACCATAAACAGCTGGACTTAAATATGGATATGAATAAGATTATAAAGAGCATACCAGATTTATCTGTAAATACTTCATCTCAAAAGCCGCAAACCCAAAGACCAAACAACCAAGAGTCCTTCTTTGATGTGCTTTCAAACTTTTTAAACTATACAAATGAGGTTCAACAAAATGCCGAAGCTACAAAAAAAGCGATATTAGAAGGAGCAAATATACCACTTCACGATGCTGTGGTGCAATTTGATAAAGCAGGTGTTGTGCTAAACTTACTCGTACAAGTGAGAAATAAGCTTTTAGATGCTTATCAAACACTTATAAACACCCAAGTATGATATGGATTTTAAAGAGATTTTAAATAACTTAAAAGAGCGGTTCCAGGCGCTAAATAAAACTCAGAAAATAGCTGTTGTGTCTGTGCCAATAGCGTTAGCAATGCTAATAACTTTTATTATATTTTTAAGCTCGAGGGTTCATTATACTGTACTTTACGGAGATTTGAATAACCAAGATATGGCAGCTATCGTAGAACAGTTAGAAAAAAATAATGTAAGATACAAAATCACCCAATATGGAAGGACTATTTTAGTACCAGACAACCAGGCAAAACAACTTAGACTAAAACTGGCAGCCATAGGACTTCCCACAAAAGGCTATCCTGGTTTTAAGCTTTTAGATAAAATGCCGCTTGGGATAACGGACTTCATGCAACATGTGGAATATCAAAGGGCTCTTGAAGAAGAATTATCCAACACCATTCTTGGATTTAAAAACATAGAAAAAGCCAGGGTAAATTTGGCTATTCCAAAACCAAGTATATTTATCACCGAAAGTCAAAAACCCTCTGCATCAGTATTTATAGAATTAAAACCTGGGGCATCTATCTCGAGAAGGCAAGTAATAGCTATAAGAAATTTAGTGGCTGCCAGTGTCCCAGATCTCACACCAAACAAAGTCACGGTGGTGGATAGCAACGGTGTAGATTTAACAGAGGAACTAAACAATCCAGAAGCCCATCTTACAAATGAACAGTTAAAAGTAAAGACAGAGCTTGAACAATCAATATCAAGACATCTTCAACAAGTATTGGGAGAAGCTTTAGGGTATAGCAATGTTAAAATAGCCGTGGAGGTAACACCGGATTTTGCCCAGATGGAATCTCAAACAAAAAATTACAATCCCAATACCACAGCAATAGTAAGTGAACAACAAAAGCAAGAAACCACTACAGGCACAAGCGTATCAGGAGTCCCGGGCACTGCCTCAAACATACCTCCAATGTCTGGACTTAGGCCAAATGCAAATTTTCAAAGTTCCAAAAAAGAGGTAACAAAAAATTACGATGTTAGCGTAGAAAAAACTCATGTGGTAGACAAGACTATCCGCATAAAAAGAATGAGTGTTGGAGTTATCGTAAATGCGGATCTAAAAAATATTAATCTAAACAGTATAAGACAGCTGGTAATAGCAGCATCTGGAATAGATTTAAAAAGGGGAGACACTGTATCTGTAATATCTATACCATTTTATAAACCTGTGGTGCCTAAACCACCAGTTTATCTAATATATGTAAGATATGGCATAGCTGGGGTTTTGGCTCTAATATTATTAGCTGTATTAGCTTTTATATTCCTAAAAAGCAGAAAAAAGCCGGAAGTTCAAGAGCTTCCTTCTGTGAGTGCTGCTATGGAAGCGTTGGAATCTCTTGAAACAGAAGAACTAAGAGAAAAAGCCAAAGAGCTTGTTACAGTTGATAAGATGATTAAAGTAACCAAAGACAATCCAGATAAAGTGGCAAAGATAATAAAACATTGGTTGGGTGCCAAAAAATCATAGGAGTTAGAAAATGGCAGAACAAATACTCGGTCAAGAAGAAGTAAACCTACTCCTAAAATCTTTAGGAAAAGAAGAAGAATCAAAAGAAGAACAGGCTATCGGTTATAAAAAATTTGATATAGATGACTTAGAACATATTTCTCTTGGGACTATAGCAGGACTTGAAATAATATTGGAAAAATGGAGTAGAATCGCCAGGGCAAAACTATCCAGTCTTATAGTATCTATAAACAATGTGTATAAAACAGAAACTACCTTAATAAAGTTTGAAGATCTTATAGCAAAACTACCAGTTCCTTCTTGCATAAATTTATTTACCATAACAGGATTAAAAGGTACTAATTTACTCATATTAGACCCAAGAATGGTTTATAGTATAGTAAGTGTTATATTCGGTGGCTCTGCAAAACCTTACAGAATAGAGGGAAAAGAATTTACGAAGTTAGAGCTAAAAATAATAAGAAAAGCTGTAGACATGCTTTTAAGTGCATTTCAAGAAAGTTGGAATAGTATATTAAGCGGAGAGGTTATATATTTAGAAACGGAGGTAAACCCGGCATTAATAGCTCCTATGAATTCAAAAAAAGAAACATTTGTTGAAGCTCACATAAACATTGAGATAGATGGTATAGAATATCCTGTAATTTTAGCCATACAAAACTCTTCTTTGGAGCCCGTGAAAGATAGATTAAGAAATGTATCTGAGATGACAGAATTGGTAGATTATGATACTTTATTAAAACAAATATCAAAAAGCATAAATGTACATATTGCTGTAGCCATAGAGGGTGGGGAATTTTTAGTAAGGGATATACTGAATTGGGAAGCAGGAGATGAGATAAGTTTAAAAGCGTTAACAAAGAAGCCAGTTTTGATTTATTCAGAAGGCGTACTTAAGATGTACGGGATATTGGGTCGCTCTGGATCTAAAAAAGCAGTTAAAATATTAAAATTAATAAATGGAAAAGGAGAATAATATGGCTGAAGAAGAAAAACAAGAAAATGAACAGGCTGAAGAAGAAAAACAAGAACAAAATCCCCAAAACGACGAAGATTTGATGAAACTTTGGGAAGAGGCTATGCAAGCTCAAACCCAAGCGGAAGAGCCGAAAGCCGAGGAACAAGCCGAAAAAACAAAAGAATCGGAGATAGAAGTTCCCAGGGATTTAGAACGCATTTTAGATATACCACTCTCTATAACAGTAATAATAGGCACTACCACCATCACCATAAAAGAGCTTTTGAATTTGAGGCCAGGCTCTGTAGTAGCTTTGGATGAATCTATAAACAGCTTTGTATCAGTTTATGCCAATGGGAAACTCATCGCAAAGGCAGAGCTTGTAGTGGTAGGAGAAAACTTTGGCATAAGAATAGCCGAGATAATAGAAAAAGAAGAGCGTGTGAAAACTTTAGCCACCCCTTAAGATATATGCCTTAACCTCACATTTTCTTTTATAGCCAAAGTATCTTCTAAAGTAGCTAAAGCCGTACCAGGTTTTAATGTAGTGGCTGTACCTGCTGCTACTGCGTATTTAAGAGTCTCTTCTTCTGAAAAGCCCATAAACTTAGCATATATAAAACCTGCAACAGATGAATCTCCAGCTCCTATAGTATTTATAACTTTTACCTCCGGCGGGACTGCATGCATTATAGCACTTTGGCTTACATACAAAATACCATTTTTTCCCATAGATACCAATACTATCTTAACGCCCTTTTGATTTATCTCTTTGGCTGCTATTATGGTATCATCTAAAGTTTTCAGCTCTCTTCCCACAACCCTTGAAAGCTCATGACGATTTGGCTTTATGATATCTGGCTTATGAGATATATTGAATTTTAAGGCATCTCCATCAGTATCAAGCACTGCTGTAGCCGAGACACTTTTGGCTGTATCTATTATCTTAGCATAAACAGCCGGTTTTAAACCATCAGGAAGCGATCCTGATATTACAACATAAGATGGATTATCAAGATGATTTATCTTTTCTATGAGTTTTGTAAGCTCAAAAGCTGGAATAGTGGGGCCTTTAGCGCTTATGATAATTTGTTTGCCGTAAGTGTTTGTATTTATCACTATATTTGTTCTGGTTTCCTCAGATATTTTTACAAAATCATAATTTACACCTTCGTTTATAAGAAGTCCCTCTATTTCAAGCCCCGCAAATCCACCTACAAATCCAAGAGCCACATTTGCTACGCCAAAATTTGCCAACACCCTCGACACATCTATACCTTTACCACCAGCATACTTTTCCTCTTTTAATATCCTATTTGTATCATCTATCTTCAAATCCTCAAGCCATATAGTTCTATCAAGAGCTGGGTTTAGTGTAATCGTATATATCATAAATTCCCCTGAAATATCTCATAAGCTTCCTCTGGAGTTTTGTCGTAAAAAGTTATGGCCGATATTGCTCTTGTCATTGCTATCGCTTCTTTTAAGGGTCTTTGGTGGATATTTCTTCCCGTGCCATTTCCCCTTACTCCAGCTTGTTTAAATTCATATAGCTCTTTTAAAAACGCCAAGACATCTTCTTTCGCTCCACCTTCACATATAAGCCCCGTGTTGCCTGCAGCCTCTACCGCTATTTTTAAAAGTTCCTTTGCAGAGATTCCTTCTCTTTTTGGTACTTTTATCTTGGTAAAATCAGCTCCAAGACACGCTGCTATTCCAGCAGCTCCAGCTATCAAATCCGGGTCGTGTTCATTTTTTATGGCTTTCCCTTTTGGGTACATCCATATCACCGCTATCATATTGGCTCTGTGTGTTTCATATACGAGCGTTGAAACTTCTTTTAGCATCTTAGCTTCATATTCGCTTCCGAGATACACTGTATAACCAATACCTACTATGTTTATGCCAGATTCTTTTGCGTGGAGTATCTGCTCAAAAGTATTCAAAGCAAGGCTTATAGGGTCTTTTTGGTCAAAAGGCACCAAATTTGTCTTGGAGTTTAATTTTACAAGATAGTTTATATTTTTATACTCCCTTGCATATCTTGTGATAAGCCCAAGTTGCGAGGCAAAAACCCCTATCTCTCCTTTGGAAGCTATTTCAAAAAGATGTCTCGGATTGGCATCGTCTTTGGCTATACCTTCTCCATAAAAATCTTTGTTAAGGTGCTCTATTTTTTGATCTCCAGCAAAAAGCATGAGGCTACCTGTGCCTTTTGTAGCCTTTGTGTAATTTTCCAAAAACTCCACCTCACTACTTGCGTTTATAGGTATACTATACATAGTTAGCGCCTCCTTACAAATATTATATACTCTTTTTTAGAAAAGCATCTAAACTTTTAGCCATATCGTCTAAGGCCTTTTGTTCTTGTAGCATCAAAGCGTTGAAATCTTCCACATAAAATGCTTTCTTATAATAAAAATCCTTTATCTTGCAGGTGTTTTTGGCTTTTAAATAAAATCTCGCCCTTAAAAGCATATAACCTTTATGAATAGATTCAAAGTGAGGCTCAAAATCGTAAATATAAACACTTAGCTTATACTGAGATAATTCTTTTTGCTCAAGATAAGGCATGGCTTTTAAAAGATACTCTTTTACAATACAATTTAAATTACAGGCAAATCTATGCTTTGCAAAATATCTAAGTTCGTGCTTATAAATATATGGCATATCATCCGTATCAAGATAAGAGGGCGATTTTACATCACCAAAATATATGTACTCATTATTTTTATAATAGTGTACCGGCGTTATAAGTTCAACAGCTTTTTGCTTTTGGATAAAAGCACAAGAAGAGAATAAAAACATCATCAAGACAAATATTTTTCTCATTTCATCTCCTCCAAGGGGAATGGTTTTTCTTTTTTTATCATGATAAATTCCGTAGGATGGTTTTTTAGGCTTTTGGTAAGGGATTTTAATTCTTGAGATGTTTCTCTTATGTTTTTTAGAGTTTCTACAATTTGAGGGGATATGTCCTTATTAAAATCTTCAGAGTTTTTGCTCAAGCTCTTAGTTAGTTTTTGGAGCTCTGTTATCTCGTCGTCGAGCTTTTTAGATAACTTATCATAATCATCTATAGTGTTGTTTACATTTTTTATATCTACTTGGTCTATTTTTTCTTTAAAACCCGACAAAACCTCATTTGTATAAGATAAAGATTTTTTAGAAGATGCTATTAAAGAGTTTAAATTATTTAGTGTAATGTTTATATTGTTTATAAGATTATAAATTTTTTTAATGTTGGGAGAAGAGGTAAGCTCTGCCAGGTTTTTTATAAGCTCGCTGGAAGAATCCAATATTTTTGGTATGTAGTTTGATATACGCTGAAATTCTGAGGGTTCCATGAGTATTACATAAGCATCTAAGTTTTTATCAAAATGAGCTTGAACACCGTTTTTATGTTCCAAATCCACATAAGATAATCCTGTAATTCCTGTAAACCCAAGATTGGCTACCACATCTTTTTTTAAGTTTAAATTTTTATTTATGGACATCTTTATTTTTACAGTCTCTTGGTCTTTGGATACGCTCAAGCCATCAACTTTGCCTACACTGATACCCTTATATTTAACAGGTGCTCCTACCGATAATCCGGGCACTGAATATTTTGTGAGAATATAGTAAGTTTCAAAAGACCTCTCTTTAAAAAAGCTTGTAAAAAATAAAAGTGTTAAAGATACAACTGTTATACTGAGAACAATAAAAATACCCACCAATGTATATTTTGGTTTCCCGTCAATCATAGCAGTGCCCCCTTTGACCACTCATAAAAGATTTTATCCAAGGATGAGAAGAAATTTTTAAGTCTTCTGGTTTTCCATCAAAAATGATTTTCTTATCATACAGCACTATCACCTTGTCAGCTATCTTTAAAGACGCTATATCGTGAGTTACCATAACTATGGTAGTTTTGTATCTACGCCTTGTTAGTAACATAAGATCATCAAACTCGTCTGCAGATGTAGGATCAAGTCCAGAAGTGGGCTCATCTAATACAAGGATTGAAGGTTCCAAGGCCAAAGCTCTTGCTAGAGCCACCTTCTTCTTCATCCCACCAGAGAGCTCTTCTGGATATAGATAAACATTATCAATACCCACCGTGTTTAATTTCACCAATGCATTTTTATAAGCTATGTCTTCTGAAAAATAAGCCTTTTTTAACACAGGATACATGACGTTTTCCAATATATTCATGGAGTTAAAAAGTGCTGTAAATTGAAAAACCACCCCTATTTTATCTCTTAACTTTTGAATATCCTTTTCTCCCATCAGCGTAGTATCCTTTCCGTCAAACAGTATAGATCCTGATTTTGGTTTTAATAAAAAAAGCATAAGCTTTAAGAGTGTAGTCTTACCAGAGCCGCTTCCCCCTATTATTGCAACAATCTGAGATTTTTCTATTTTAAAACTTACACCATTAAGCACAATAATAGATCCATATCCAGATATCACGTCTTTAAGCTCTATCATATTCCAAATTTTGCAAATATTACAGAAAATAAAGCATCTATTAAAATTATACCAGATATTCCAGATACCACGCTTTTCATAACATTAAAAGCTACCTCCTCTGGTTTTTTACCTGAGTAAAAACCAAAATATGTCCCCGTAAGTCCTATGTAGGCACCAAAAAAGGGTGCTTTTATAAGCCCAACAAACACCTGTTCAAAGCCTACCACATCTTTTAGTCTATTGTAAAACAAGTCAAAAGGTATACCAAGATCTGTCTTCGCTATAATAGCTCCTCCGAGCACCATTATATTGCTTGATATAAGCACCAATGTAGGAGTTATAAAAACAAGTGCTATGATTCTCGGTATCCCAAGTATCACCATGTAAGAAAATCCCATCACTTCCAGAGCATCAAGCTCTTCATAGACTTTTCTTATGCCTATATCAGCGGTATAACCACTGCTTACCCTTCCAGCAAGTATTATACCCGTTATAAGAGGTCCAAGCTCTCTAAAAGAAGATATGCCTATTAAGTTAACCACAAATATGTTTGCTCCGAACATCGAAAGCTCAGCAGCGCTTTGATAAGCTATCACCATCCCCACCAAAAGTGATAACATGCCCAATATAAAGACAGAGCCAAACCCAGCACTCTCAACTTCTTTAAAAAAAGAGCTTATCTCAATCTCTTTAAACCTTCTTAAAAAATCCAATACAAGTATACCAATATACTCTAAAAAATCAAAAGATACTTTAAATTCTTTTTTTATATTTTGTCTTTTTGCTTTTGAATTGCTTAGTTCTTTTATGCTATTTATGAGCTTTATATGTTCTTCTTTGGCCTTTAATATCTTATTTGGATATTTTTCTAAAAGCTCCAAAACATAGATAGCTCCAAATGTATCAATGTCTTCTACAAAAGTTATATCTATCGCATCTTCCCTCATAAAAGTATTTAAATCTATAGATTTCAATGTATCTATTGTGAGTCTCACATTCTTCATGAATTTATTATAGAATAGAGTTATAATTAATTTTATGAAAAAAATTATCGGTATATTTTTGGTTTTTAACTTTTTGGCTTTTGGCGCTCCTATAGATATAACACAAGAGCCCGTTATAAGTACCACACCGACTATTCCAAATTCTCAACTCCAGCAGATACCACCTCAAAATCAAAAAGCCTCTCTTTGCCCCACCCAAGATAATTTGAAGTATTTTCTCATATCAAGGAACTTGGCTACTTACCAGATAGTAGATGTCATTCCTTCAAAAGCTGTTCCTGGATATTGTGATGTCATTTTAAAAAGCCAAGATAATAAAATGTTTTTTATGCGAATAAGAAACGATATGGCTTATATTATTACAGGGAGTGTAATAAATGCCTCCACAAACGAAGTCCAACAACCAGATTTGAAGAAGTACCTAAATCAAAATCCACTCCCTCAAACACAGCCATCAAATACACCATGATATCAGCTTTTGTAATCACGGGATTTCTTGGGTCTGGTAAAACTACATTCATGCTAAACACTATAAGAAAGTATTTTCAAGATAATAAGATAGCCATAATAGTAAACGAAATAGGAGATATAGGTGTAGACGGTAAAATTCTAAAAAATGTCTATTCAAACGTGTTAGAGCTATCTGAAGGATGCATATGCTGTAGCCTATCAGCGGAGTTTGAAAAAGGAGTTCACGAGATTTTAGAAAGATATGATCCTGAATTTTTGTTCGTCGAGACATCGGGCACTTCAGAGCCTTTCCCCATCATGCTAAGTCTTCAAAACTTAGGAGTTTTGTTAGAAGGGATTATATGTATAGTGGATGCTAAAAACTTCAAAAACTACAAAGAAAACCCCACTTTTAAGTATCAAATAGGAAGCTCAAATATAATTATAATAAACAAAATAGATTTGGCGAATGACATAGACAAAGTAGAGCAAGAAATACACATCATAAAGCAAGAATACAACATAAAAGATATGATTACCCAAAAACCACTTTTTAAACATTATAAAATATACAAATCTCGCTTCGGAGAGCTAAACGAAGATATATTCAAAGATACATATCCTATAAAGAATTTGCCAAACATTCCTGCTAATTTAGAACATCTGGAACATATAAAAAAATATGTGATGTTTATAAAAAAAGAAATTTCTTACAAAGAGCTCGATGACATATTAAAAAAAGTTCCAGAAAACATTTTTAGGATAAAAGGCATTTTAAAATTGAAAGATTCTGACAAATCTATGCTGCTAAACTACACCTTTGGATATTCGGAGCTTCAACCTATAGACTACGAAGGAGACTCATTTTTGGTGCTCATAGGCAAGAATATAGATGAAAAAAATTTATTTATGATAAAATAAAAGTATGGGGATTTTATTTGGTAAACAGGATTTTATACCACTGGTGAGCTATACATTTTCTATGCTAAATAGGGTGAACAGAGAATTAAACTTAGCCGAAGAGCTGATGGTACTTAAAAATATAACGCTTATAGGTATCAAGATAGGAAAGATGGACGATAGCATACTAAAAGCTATGGCAGAATCTTCAAGAACCTCAGATGCATTTTTCATGTTTGATGGGCTTTTTGTAGGACTTTTGTTTGGCACAGATAAAGAAGGGGCTATTCACATACTAAACCAGCTTAGAGAGTTTTTTGGAGAAAACATGGGCTATACTATAGCTACATCTCCAGAGGATGGTCAAAATCCATCAGAGCTTATAGAAAGCTTTAGAAGTCTTGTAAATATAAAAATGGGAATAGATATTTATAATCTGTAGATTCTTCTATACTTCGCAGTTTCAAATATTATACTAAGTAAGCCTATCCCCATGACGGTTATAATTACCAAGAAAAACCCTATATCTAAGTTGTGTAAATTATGTATCTTGATAGGAGTTTTTATACTAAATTCCAACAGGCGAGGATTTACAAGATCTATTACCCCTACAAAGAAAAATAATATACCACCAAAAAATAAAGTTCTTGCCGCTGTAATCCTTGCTATTTTATGAGATACCTCTTGAGGAAGTTTTAGGCTTTTGCCCATAAGACCAAATAAAAGTCCAGCTACCATTTGCACCGTAGTAGTTCCGAGCCCAAACATAAACCCTGGCAACCATCCAAGATACGGACTTGGCATTGAGGGTGCTAAAACTGTATATATGATAATAGCAAAAGCTCCAAAACCCCAGCCAGCTATAAATCCGTGAACCATAGCCATTTTTATGGTAACTATATCGTGTGAATTGTCAACCTTATGCCCATAAAATGCTTCCTTATGATGTGTAGTGTCTATCTTACCAAAGTGTATGTGAAACATGTCTTTGTATCTAAAAATATAATACCCACCAAAGACCATCGCTAATCCAACAAGTATATATACTATATGCTCTATTATAGGGATAGCTAAAAATTTAGTCAATGAAAAATAAGCAAGTTCGCTGGCAATAGCTCTTTGGAGTGTAAAAGCCAAAGAAAAAGCCCTATCAAAAACCCCTTCTTGGCAGAATAGCTTCCCAATGAATAGCTAAACGTAATAGGCCACGTGTGTTCATCTGGAGTAATGCCGTGTACAACACCAAGAAGATAAGCCGTTAAAAGCGTCATCCATATATTGGAAGAAGCCGAAACATTGTATAAGTCCATCATTTACAATTATACACGCTCATAAATGCCCTTGCTATGGATTCGTAAGAAAAGTACATAAGCACCAAACCCACTATTTTATAAGCTGTAGGATTTTTAAATTTTAGAAAATACTTGGAAAAAAAACCTAAGGAAAACATTGTTATTATAGTCCCTAGTCCAAAGAAAAACATAATAAGTATACCTTGTATCGGACTTTTAGAAAGAGCTGCCAAAAGTAAAAACCCATAAACCATAGGACAGGGTAAAAGCCCGTTGAAAACCCCTATTAAAAAAGGAGAGAATAGACTTTTAGTCCCAGCCAATATGTTTATGATGTAAGTGATGCTTTCGTATAAAGGGTTTAGAAATCCTATACTACCTATAGATTTTCCCAATAAAAGCCTAATACCTATAACCCCCATCAATATGCCTACACCTATAGAAAACACATCTGCCACGTACTTTATATTGTTTATAAAATTTGCAAACTCCATGGCCCCAAAACCCAACAAAAACCCTAAAAATATATAGGATAATACGCGTCCTATATTGTAAAGGATAAGGTATAGAATATTTTTAAGAGTATCGTTAGCACTTAATTTGGATACGCTGGCAGGAAAAACCCCGCACATCCCATAACAATGCACGAAAGACAAAAAACCAGAGAGAAATATGAGAGAAAAACCTATCATATATCCTCTGTCTCTAATCTTCTTAAAGTAGAAACAGGTATCCTGTAAGCGCCGTTTAATTTCACTATGCGTTCTCCATCTTCTGTCCAAAACCTGCCACATTGAATCATGCGGTAAACAGTCTTGGTGCTACAGCCCAAGAGCTTAGCCAATTCTCTTACGCTCAAATAACATCTCTTAGCATCCATAACTTAACCTCCACCTAACCATTTAATATTAGTATAACCAAATCAGGTTAGACAGTCAAGCTATGAATCTTAAATAACATTAATACCTTAACGTTTGCTCTTGGATTTAGTAGTTTTTTTACCAGCTTTGGCCTTTGGAGGTGAAGCACTCTTAGAAACCTTTTTCTCTTCTTCTTTTGCCTGTTTTACTTCTTTCTTAGGCTCTTTCTTTGATCTTGCTTCAATGTCTGGAGCGAGTTTTATAAGTTTCGGTTTTATTTCATCGATGTACTCTTTCATCTTTCTTATGCGGTAATGGATAGACGAAAAATCTGGTATCTCGATACCTTTCGGCAATATGTCTTTAGCCCTTCTCTCTAACTCTCTCAAAGACCAATCGTATTTTTCCCTAAGCGCTATAAGCAACATTACAAGTCTGTCATCATATTTTTTAGGCCTACCTGGTCGCTTCTTATTCACCTGAGCATTAATTCTACGAGAGGCTTGTGAGCCATGAGACGCCGATACTTTCGGCAAATAATCCTCGAACTTAACCAAAAGCTGTTCTAAATCTTTCTTGTTCATCATAAGTATTATTATAACACATTTTAAATTTTAAAAGCTAAAAATATTGCTTTAGATAAAAGTAAAGTATCTACTTTAAACATATTCTTAAAATACTCAGCGTATCCACCCGTTATCACTACGTCTAAATTTTCTTCTTCTTTTATAGTATTGATAGTGCTTATTATCTCTTTAGCAATGCCAAAGCTAATAGCTTCTTCAGTATTTGTAGGCTTTTTGAAATTTGTACTTACCTCTACTACTGGAAGATGAGGAATATTTACATGTAAAATCTCCGCCCTATAACCAATGCCAGGCGTTATATAACCATATTCTATTTTTTGGTTTTTAACAATATCATAGGTAATAGCACTACCCATGCTCACCACCAAAATATTATCGCTATAGAATCTTGAAGCAGCATAAGAGTTTAAAAGCCTATCTATGCCATAGCCTTTGTAAGGACTTTTGAAATCCATTTTTTTTTCAAAATCTTCCACATCCACCTTGTGGAATTTGTTTATTATGATGAACTCCTCAAAAGCCTTGTTGGTAGATATTGCGTATATGTTATCTTCTTCTCTTAAAAGCCCAATGTAAGACTCCAATATGTGTTTTTCGGCTTTTATGTGGAAAAGCAGTTTTATATCTTCAATGTTTGTTATCTCAAAACACTTTATTTTAGAATTCCCAATGTCAAGCAGTATCAAGGTTCTAAGGAGTAATTTGGGGCTTCTTTGGTAATCACCACATCATGCACATGAGATTCTCTGTATCCAGCGTGTGTTATCTTCACAAATCTCGCCTTTTCCTGAAGTTCCTCTATATTTTTACTCCCCGTGTATCCCATACCAGACCTAAGGCCACCTACAAGTTGATAAAGCACATCTATCACACTACCCTTGTAAGGTACTCTTCCTTCAATACCTTCTGGCACAAACTTTTCTAAATTTTCCTGAGAGTATCTATCTGCTGAACGCCTTGACATCATAGCTCCCAAAGATCCCATTCCTCTATATACCTTGTAGGCTCTTCCTTGATAGAAAATATGCTCTCCGGGTGCTTCATCGGTACCAGCTAATAGATTTCCAAGCATCACAGAACTTGCCCCGGCAGCAATAGCTTTTGCAATATCTCCAGAGTGCCTTATGCCACCATCTGCTATTATAGGAATACCATGTTTTTTAGCCACTTCATAACAGCTTGCCACTGCACTAAGCTGAGGCACACCAACCCCACTCACTATACGCGTAGTACATATAGAACCAGGCCCTATGCCTACCTTTACTGCATCGGCACCAGCTTTTATAAGATCTTCCACTGCTTTAGGAGTAGCTATGTTTCCACCTATCACCTGCAAATCTGGATATTTGGCTTTTACTTGCTCTATGACCTCCAATACCCTTTTTGAATGCCCATGAGCTGTGTCCACCGCTATTACATCTACTCCGGCATTTACTAAAAGCCCAAGACGATGCATCGTATCAGTACCGGTACCTATGGCAGCTCCTACCATGAGACGCCCATATTTATCTTTTATGGCTTCTGGGTATTGTATGCGTTTCATGATATCTTTTATGGTGATAAGGCCTTTTACTTTGCCTTCGTCATCTATTATAGGCAATTTTTCTATTTTATGCTTCCTTAATATTTCGGTGGCTTCTTCTAAAGATATACCTTCTTTGGCAGTAATGAGATTTTTTGAAGTCATGAATTGAGATACTTCTTTTTTAAGATCTTCTTTTTTTGTAAATCTCAAATCTCTATTGGTGAGAATGCCTATAAGCTTGCCTTCATCATCTACCACTGGGAGCCCAGAGATTTTGTATTTATCCATGAGTTTTTTGGCCTCTTCCACGCTATCGATGCTTTTTATGGTAACAGGTTTTAATATCATACCACTTTCGGACTTTTTTACAAGCTCCACTTCTTTTGCTTGGTCTTCTGGGCTCATGTTTCTGTGGATTATACCGATACCACCTTTTCTTGCCATAGCTATAGCCATCTTATATTCTGTGACAGTATCCATAGCGGCAGAAACGATAGGAATATTTAGTTTTATGCTTTTAGTAAGATGAGTGGATACATCCGCCTCGTAGGGCAAAAAGTCTGCATAGGCTGGTTCTAAAAGTACATCATCAAATGAATAATATTCTCTAAGGTTAGGCTCTAACATATACTAATTATACTAAATTATCTTCAAAAAAGCAATAAATTTCATTATAAAATGTTTTTATGCTTTTAAAAGTAAAAGATTTAAATGTTTTTTTAAATAGAAAACACATAATAAAAGATGTAAGTTTTTCGGTAGATTACTGCGATATACTTTGCATAATAGGAGAATCTGGATCTGGTAAATCCACATTGGCAAAAGCCATAATGGGGCTCATCCCACATGAGGGGAGTGTTGAGTTTTATGGAGGCGATATATTTATGATATTCCAAGACCCCGGAAGCTACTTAGATCCACTTTTTAAAGTATATGATCAAATAATCATGATAAGAAAAGCCATAAAAAAAGAGCCTATTAGCATTACAAGACAAGCAGTGGATGAGGCTATTAAAAAAGTATCATTAAACTTAGATGAATTAAAGTCAAAATATCCTCACGAGCTCTCTGGGGGTCAGAAACAACGAGTGATGATAGCTATGTCTCTGGCAAGAAACTCCTCTTTGGTGATAGCAGATGAGCCCACATCCGCTCTTGATGCATTGGTGCAAAAAGATGTTTTGTGTGCTTTTAAGAGTATGAAAAATTATTTTAGCTCCATTATCATAACCCACGATATAGATGTAGTCTATGAAGTAGCTGACAGAGTGCTGGTTTTAAAAGATGGCACCATTCAAGAGATATCTTCAAAAGATGAGTTTTTTAAAAGTCCAAAAAGTGGGTATGGAAGGATTTTATTAGAAAGTTTTAGTAATTTAACATTTAAATATTTTACTTGATTTATCTATTATAAAATGATAGGTTTAATAGTATGAGGAAAGTTTTTAAGATCCAAGGGATGACTTGCGTTAACTGCCAAAAGACTGTGGATATCGGTCTTAAAAAAATAAAAGGGGTGCAGGATGTAGATGTATCTTTGGTGTTAGAAAGAGCCATCGTGAGTTTTGATGATAATGTGCTAACACCGGAAGATATTATCAAAAAGGTAAGGGAACTTGGATACGATGCAGAAATATTAGAAGAATCAGGCGTATTAAATCTTTACATAAACAAAGTAGATTGTGCTACAGATACTTGTAATATACTAAACATAGAAGATTTAGAGGCTTTGCAGGGGATTAAAAAAGTGGTGCTAAACAATCTAAAACAAACCCTATATATAGAGTATGACAAAGATGCCATATCCCAAGAAGATATTATGGCTTTTATAAGATCAAAAGGATATGAGGTATCTATTTTAGAACTTGACAAAACAAAAGAAATAGCTTTAAAGATCTTATTTGGGATAGCAAGTGGGATTATCATAATGATTTTAGAGCATACAAAGATAGCTTATAGCGGTTATATACAGATGGTATTGGCTATTTTGGTGCAAATATTTACCGCAAAAGATTTCTATAAGGGGGCTATTTATGGATTAAAAGCAAAAACAGGAAATATGGATCTATTGGTAGCTTTGGGAAGTTTTGTGTCTATAGTCTATAGCACATGTGTAGTTTTTGGGCTTTTAAAAGGGAACACATTTTTTGAAACACCGACATTTTTAGTCTCATTTGTGCTCATTGGAAAACTCATTGAGTATAGGCTTAGAAAAAAAGCCAGCGCTTATCTTAAAAACATAAGTGCATTAAATTTAAGGAGTGCAAGGGTTTTAGAAAATAATACTGAAAAAATAATAGATTCTTATTCGTTAAAAGTAGGAGATACAGTCATCTTAAAAGCCGGAGACAGGGTACCGGTAGATATAAAACTCGCGGAAGGAGAAGGGCTCGTAGATACATCATTTATAAACGGAGAGTTTGAACCAAAATTTGTAAAATCTGGAAATGAGTTAATATCTGGGTCTTTGGTAAAATCTGGATATTTGAAAGGAATCGTGGTAAACACTGCCGAAAAATCTTTTATAAATGAGCTCATAAGATCTACGAATACAAGCCTTGAGAAAAAACCAAACATTCAGTTTATAGCGGATAAAGTCTCATCTTATTTTGTCCAAGGAGTAGTGAGTTTATCTATATTGGTGTTTGCCATTTGGGAATTCCTCGGGGTATCTACAGAGCAGGCTTTAAATTATGCGGTGTCAACCCTTGTAATATCTTGTCCTTGCGCTATGGGAATAGCTGTACCTATTTCTGTAATGATGGGAGTTTCTATGGCTTTTAAAAATGGAATTTTGGTAAAAAATGCAAAAGCACTGGAGAGTCTTTATAATGCGGATGTATTCGTATTGGATAAAACTGGAACTCTTACAGAAGGAACTTTTAAGGTAGTAAAAGAAGAGATTTTTGACGAGATGGCAAAACCTATATTAAAACAAGCTGAAAGATTGTCAAACCATCCTATAGCAAAAGCTCTATACGAGTATGTAAAAGATGAAAAAGATATAGATATGTCTTGTGAAGAAATCCAAGGCTTTGGTATGAAATGTGGTGATACATACATCACAGATCTATCTTTTTGGGGTAAAAGCGCAAATTTAAAAGCTATAGGGATGGGTACAAAAGATTCTCTTATGGGAATATTTTATTTAGAGGACAGTCTTAATGAGTATACAAAAGACTTTATAAATATTTTAAAAGCCCAAAACAAAAAGATAATACTTTGTTCTGGGGATACGAAGGAAAATGTAGGAAAACTCGCCAAAGAGCTCGGCATGGAAAACTATTATGCCAACATGAGTCCTTTGGATAAAGCCAATCTTGTTAAAAGCTTAAAAGCTAAAAATCACATAGTATGCATGATAGGAGACGGAATAAACGACGCAAAGGCAATGATTGAGTCAGATATATCTATAGCTGTTTCAAAAGCTTTAGATGCTGCAAAAATAAACACCGACATCGTTATAACAAATGGGTCTTTGGATAAAATCATTTATCTTCTAAATCTTACAAAAAAACTTATGAAAAATATAAAAGAAAACCTTTTTTGGGCTTTTGGTTATAACTCTGTCATGATGCCCTTTGCCGCAGGAGCTTTTTCTAAATTTGGTCTTTTTATAAGTCCGGAGTTTGCCGGACTTTTGATGGGTTTTTCGTCAGTGAGTGTGGTACTAAACGCTATGAGACTTTCAAAGAGTTAATTATTTTTCCACAAACTTTTGAAGCTCTTTTGGGTATCTTTCGCCTTTTATCTCAATGCTAGAAAGCATATCGTTTATATGTTTAACCTCTTCGGCCGTGAAAGAAATCTCCGTAGCTTTTATGTTTTCTACAAGATGCTCAAGCTTTGTAGTCCCGGGAATTGGTACGATCCATGGTTTTTGGTGAAGCACCCACGCAAGGGCTATCTGGGATGGTGTAGCGTTTTTTGATATAGCTATCTCTTTTAAAAACTCTATGATTTTTAGATTTTGCTCTAAGTTTTCTTTATGAAATCTTGGAAATTTTGGCCTCATGTCGGATTCTTCAAAATTTGTATCTGGTGTGATTTTACCACTAAAAAATCCTCTTCCTAATGGGCTAAAAGCCACAAGACCTATGTTTAATTCTTCTAAAAGCTTTAACACTTCTTCTTCATGCCACCACAGAGAAAATTCATTTTGAATGGCGGAAAGAGGTAATACATTATGGGCTCTTCTTATAGTTTTAGGGGATGCCTCTGAAAGACCCCAGTATTTTACCTTGTCCTCTTCCATCAGTTTTTGAACAGTATATGCTACATCCTCTATGGGGACTTCTGGGTCTACTCTATGCTGGTAAAGTAGGTCTATTCTATCGATACGCAGTCTTTTTAAAGATCCTTCCACCGCTTCTTTTATATGCTCTGGTTTACTGTTTAACCCCACTCTTTTACCGTCTTTTATATCAAAACCAAATTTTGTGGCTATTATCACCTCTTTTTTGAAAGGTTCTAAAGCTTCTCCTATAAGCTCTTCGTTGGCATAAGGTCCATACATTTCCGCAGTATCAAAGAAATTTATCCTGAGTTCTACCGCTTTTCTTATTAGCTTTATCATATCTTGTTTGTCTTTGGGGGCACCGTATCCATAGCTCATGCCCATGCATCCAAGACCTATCTCAGATACTTCTAAACTTTGTCCAAGCTTTCTTTTTTTCATAAGCACCTCCTTTATAAAAATATCTTTCACATGGTATTTTAATACTTAATTGATTCATCAGTCAATGATGATAAACATGTATGAAATAGATAAGTTTTCAAAAAAAATGATAAAATAAAATTATGCTTGGCAAAAATATTAAAAAGTTGGGGATAGAATATTTATATTTTTTACTAATTACCATATTTACAATATTTACATCTTACAAGCTTTATGTCTTACAATACAAATTATCAAACTCCATCATACAGGTGGTTTATAATCAAACTGAGGCCATACTTGATAATATATCCAAAGAAGTAAAAGGAAAATCTTACAAAGAACTTGACAATTACCTGCCTATCATACTATCTAAAGATATGCAAAGAGTTTTTGTCCTTTTATATAAAAATGGAATATTTTATAGTATAGAAGACTTACCCAGAATTCGAACTCACGCGCCTATACTTTTTATGCCTCAAGATGATGAGAAAGACATCATACTAAAAGCCATCAAAACAAATTCAGCCCAAATAGAATTTCATAACAACATATTTAATGTGGGGTTTTCCTTGTATCATCCTACTGATTTGTATTATAATGGCAAAATTTATAAAGGAATTATTGTAGTAGATTATAGACTCAGCACGCTTAAAAACTTATCTCATACTCTTGAATATGTCAGATTATCAATAATTTTTATAAGTGCATTATCTATTGGACTTTTAATTATTATGGGATTTTTATTCTTAAAAGCACAATATTATAAAAGCTCTTCATACATAGATACGCTAACAAGCATTCCCAATAGAAAAATATTAAAAGATTTAAGAAAAATTTTTAAAGATGGTCTCGTGGTAGCTTTACTCGATATAGATTTTTTTAAAAAAATAAACGACACATATGGACATGACATAGGGGATATAACCCTAAAAGAAGTCGCAAATACAATAAAAAACTCAATAAGAGAAAATGATATAGTGATAAGATATGGTGGGGAAGAGTTTTTGATAATACTCGATTGCATACATCCAGAAAAATGTGTAAAAACACTTGAAAGAATAAGGATAAGGGTGGAAGCTTTAGAACTTAGCATAAACAACACAAGTTTAAGTATAACCGTATCTATAGGCGTTTGTATAAAAGGTAAAGACCTTGAGGATTGCATAAAAAAAGCAGATATAGCCCTTTACAAAGCCAAAAATAGTGGAAGAAATAGAATAGAGGTGTTTGATGAGGAAAGCAAATAAAATTCTTCTGACACTTTTAGTGTTATTTTCATATTCTTTTTCTCAAAATATAAACGAGCTTCTCACTCTTTATAATAAAGCATCGGATTTATCTCATAAAACCCGAAAAGAGAGCTTAGGACATTGGATAATATTTACCCGTCAGGATCTAAGACAGATGCAAGCTTACACACTAAAAGATGTATTAAGAGTAATACCCATGTTTAACTATGGACTTAACGAAAGTGGAAATTACTCCCTCACCTTTGCAGGTTTTACTTACGATTATCACGATCAATTTGCCCTTTACATAAACGATCATCTGGTGAACATGGCTCCAGCAGCGGATTTTAGCATTTACGGAGATTATCCATTAAAAGACATAGATCACATAGAAATCTATTTTGGACCTGCTTCTGTACTCCTTGGTAATGTCCCAAAACTCGTAATCATAAAACTTTATACCAAAAAGCCCTCCAGAGAAAACATATCTTCTATTAGACTTACTGCAAACTCCAGAGGAGGATATGATGTGGCATTTTCCAGCGCAAAACCCATAAATAGAAATTACTCATATTCTCTTATGTTTGACCAAACCTACGAGGCCTTCCCAAAGTTTAATATTTATAACATAAACCACTCAAGAAACGCTTTCAAACAATACGCTTTTTTAAATTTAAACCATAAAGGTAGCAATCATTTTTCTAATTGGCATCTTGACATAAGCGCTATAAGGTCAAAACAAAATGTATTTGTAGGGGATGAATTTTACAATCCTGTGGGCGGAATCAACGATAATCAAAATGCTTATATATCTTTTACAGATTATTTTGATAAAAGCCTAAAAATTCATCTTGCGATACAAACAGTGCATCAAGATTTCTACCAACTTTCAGACAACGATTATCCTCTTTATATCCCAAAAGCTTTAAATATAGGTATATCACCATTTTATTATTACCTTAACATGTATAACTATAGATATTCTGGGGATATCTCAAAAACTTTTAATACTAAAAGAAACAAGCTCATAATAGGTTCTGGTTTTCAGTTTAACTATATAGGACTAAACAATACAAACTATCAAGGCGTATCCGAGATTACTGGAAATATCACAAATGGCGTTATCAAAAATCCTGATGTACATAGGAATTACTATACAATTTATGTAGAAGATATGTTTAATATAAATAGCGAAAACCTATTGCTGGGGGATTTAAAGTTTGATAAATACACTTACAACGAAAAAGAGAAAAATAGTGATTATTCAGCAAGACTTGGGTATATATCTATGCCATTTAAAAATTTATCGTTTAAAGGCTTTTTATATAAGACTTACACACCACCAACCTTCTACGAAATGTTAAACGGCAATCCCTATCTTAACAACATAAAGTACAAAGGTCTTAGCTTTGAAACGGATTACACATATAAGAATAATAAATTGAGATTCCTGTATGGCTACATAGATATGAAAGATGCAATAGAACCGAGTCTTAGATATCCTTACGGATACTACAACGATTCTTCACCTTTTTATATAAATACTTTCTGGATATCTGATGTATATAACATAGATTACAATAATAGAGTAGAATTTGACTATTTCATAAACAAAATGAATAAACCATACACTTCTCCGAACGAAGGATTTTCTATAAGACTGTTTGATAGATATAAGAAATTTAACTTTTACAATGAGCTTATTTATAGAAACTCTTTTGATGGATATCTTGGAATCCATGAATCCTCTACCTATATGTGGGATAGTGCCATTACATACGATATAAATCCCGTATATTCTGTTTCATTAAAAGCTCAAAACATACTAAACAGTCCATACAAAATCCCAATCATCACTTACACCAACAACGTATATGGAATTTATAGTCTAAACGCTTACCCCACCATATTTTCTATAAGTCTTGAGAGGCTGTTCTGATGCGTATCATTCTTATAATACTAATATTTAGTTTTATGGCTTTTGGAATAGAAAATAGGTACATCATAGAAGCAAAATTAATTGATACTATAGCAAGGATTATAACACGTAAAAACCATCCCAGAATATGCCCAGATGGATTTAACATGGGAGATATCGCTATGTACTTAGCATATTCAATACCCACAGTTTTTTGCAATAAAGCCAATGTTGTAAAGCTGATTCCTCTATCCCAGCTTTTGATAAGCCGTTTTTTGCTATGGATTATAATACTCTCATTGAAAATCCCAACGCTGTGGGAGGGCTTTATTGGTCGGACGGAAGATATCAACTTGTTTTTATAAAAGAAAGATTAGAAAAATTTCATATAAAATTACCCAAAAATTACAAAAAATTTGAATTATCCATAAACGATCTAAAATTCTAAAATAACTTATATCATTGTATTTATAATATTTCTAATTTATAGTTTTTTATATGAAAAAGTTAGGTTTGTTTGTATTAACTATGGCTATAGTGTTTAGCTTCGGCTCTGCCAGTTTTGGAGATCCTCAAGATCTCAAGGTAATACTTGATTTCCATAATCCTAAAAATCTAAAAATGGTGAAAAATATACTGAATCATACTTCAGAAAACAAAAACGCTCATGTGGTGGTGGAAGTATGGGGCCCTACTATCAAGTATATGCTGAAAAATTCCAAAGAGAGCAACTTTTTCGAGGATGTAGTGAGAAGATCTAAAGGCAGGATAAAATTCCATGTGTGTAAAAATACGATGGAAAAATTCCATATTACGAAAGACATGATGGACAGTTTTGCCAAACCTGTAAAGGGTGCTTTAATTGATATGAATATGCTGGAAAAACAAGGTTATATGTATGTAAAACCTTAAGATTACACAAGTTCTTTTAATTGATTCCTAAGATGCTGTGTTTTTTGCTCTAATTCTTTTATGGTAAAATCTAATTTTTTGCTTTTACCAAGTATCTTATTTATCCACTTATCACGCTCTCTTTTTAATTCTATTATCTTTATCTGAGTGTCTTCTATTTCGTCTAAAATACTTATTCTTTTTGATGATTTCTCTTCCATAATTTGTCTTATCTTTTCCTGAGTTACACTTTGTTTTATTTGGGCTGCGATATCTGGCACTTTTAAAGCTTTTATGAAGTGTCTCAAAAAATTGTATAATTTTTGCATCTCTAAAAGACTACCAAAAAGCTCATCTACAGCCTTTGCTTCTTCTGAGGATATATTTTCTGAATCTACAAATTGCTCTTTTATAGAATTCACCATCATAACACTGGATGCCCTAAGATAAGAACCAAAAAGATTTTCTTGTATATTGGCCAAAATCTTCTTTAGCTCCTTTAGAGGTATATCATCATCCAAGCTTATTATGTTTTGGAATATATCTATTTGCTTAAATTGCTCCGTAATATTTTCACTAAGGAAATTATTTGCATCTTTTAAAAGAGTTATAAGATCTAATATCTTTATATCTGATTTCTGCTTTATAAGCCTTATCAGAAGGATATCTATATCAAAGTCCGCCATGTTTTCTCCTCCTTTAGTCTTCTAACAATTTTAAAATTCCTCTTCTGTGAGAGTTTTTACCCCCAAGGAGTTTGCTTTTCTTAATTTGGTGGCTCCTGGATCTTGACCTACTACCACATAAGTAGTGCGATGTGTCACAGACTCGGATGCACTTCCCCCAAGAGCCTCCACCATCTCTTTTGCCTCTTCTCTGGTGCAGCAAGAAAGAGTTCCAGTAAATACAAACTCCATATCTAAGAGCTTTCCAGACTTTTCTTCCATCTTTTCTCTTAAAAGCACCCCTGCTTTTTCAAGGCGTTTTATAATGTCTATATTTTGTTCAAGAGCAAAAAACTCTTTTACGCTCCTTGCAACGATATCTCCTATATCTTCTACTCGCATAAGATCTTCTTCTGAGGCATTTGCTATGTTCCATATGTCTTTGAACTCTTGAGCTATCTTTTTGGCGGTGGTAAGTCCTACGTATCTTATACCAAGCCCATATAAAACCCGCGTTAGACCTCTATCTTTAGAAGCTTCTATGGCATTTATAAGATTTTCAGCGGATTTTTTAGCAAATCTTGGAAGCCTTACAATATCTTGATATTTTAGATAGTACATATCCGCTATGTTCCTTACCAATTTAGCATCGTATAAAAGCTGAGATACGGCCTCTCCAAAACCTTTTATATCCATTGCATCTTTTGAGGCGAAATGTTTAATTCTTAGCACTACTTGAGCCGGACATGAAATGTTTATGCATCTCCAAGCCACTTCTCCAGGAGTTTTTACCAGTTTTGATCCACAGGAAGGACAATGTGTAGGAAATACTATAGGTTTAGCATCTCTTGGCCTCGCTTCTTTTACCACGCTCACTACATAAGGGATTACCTCTCCTGCCCTTTCTATTATTACTGTATCTTTTGTATGTATGTCCTTTCCTTTTATAAAATCTTCATTAAACAAAGAAACGCTTGATATGGTCACCCCTCCTAAAGAAACAGATTCTAATTTCGCCACTGGGGTAATATTACCTACTCTTCCTACACTAAATATCACATCAAGGATTACCGTAGTGGCTTGTTTGGCTTTAAATTTGAATGCAGTTGCCCATCTTGGAGCGTGAGAGGTAAACCCGAGCTCATCATAAAGGGACAAATCGTTTATTTTTATTACCATACCGTCTATTTCAAAAGGTAGAGTATCTCTCTTTTGTTCAAAAGTTTTGCAGTATCCTATCACCTCTTCTATATTTTTACATAGCTTCATATCCTTAAAAGGGGTTTTAAATCCAAGCTCATAAAGCATCTTTATACTTTCATAGTGAGTTTGGGGTGCTTTTTCTAAAGGCTCTATATATGTGACTTGATAAACTAAGGCTATGAGAGGTCTTTTGGTCACCTCTTGAGGATCTTGAAGCCTTATAGATCCTGCAGCTAAATTTCTTGGATTTGCATAAGGGGGTAAATTTTCTGAAGTTCTTTCTTCGTTTATCTTTTTAAAATCTTCTTTGTTTATAATCACCTCTCCTCTTAATTCTAAAAGCCTAATACCATGTTGTGAAAAATTTGCTTTAAGAGGAATAGTCTTTATCGTTTTTAAGTTTTTAGTAACATCTTCACCTACTTCCCCATCTCCTCTGGTAGCTCCTCTGGTGAAAAAGTCGTTTTCATAGAGCAAAGATATACCAGCCCCATCATATTTTGGCTCTACACAATATTCTATATTGGCTCTCCCACTTAGCTCTTTTACCCTTCTATCAAAATCCAGTAGGTCTTCTTCGTTGTAAGTGTTATCCAATGACAACATAGGAGCTAAATGTCTTACCTGAGGAAAGGTGCTTGATATGTCATAGGAAACCCTTTGGGTAGGAGAATCTGGCGTAATTAAGTCTGGATAAGTATCTTCAATACTTTTTAAAAACTTGTAAAGGGTATCGTATTCAGCATCCGATATCACAGGCTCATTTAATACATAATACCTATAATCGTGATAGTTTATAAGCCCCCTTAGAATATCTATAATCTTCGCGGCTTCGCTTTTGGTAATCTTTGGCGGGGGGTTTTCGGCGGATATATGGTAATTTTTTAATATCTCTTTGGTTTTGTCTATGAAAAATTTATCATTCATAGTTTTTTAGTTTATAGGCTTTTAAGGTATTAAGAAGTAAAGACGCTACCGTCATAGGACCTACACCACCTGGCACAGGGGTGATATAAGAAGCTTTTTTAGATACCAATTCAAAATCCACATCCCCTACGATTTTACCGTTCACTTTTGATATTCCTACATCTATAACAGCGGCCCCTTCTTTTACCATGTAATCTCTTATTAAAAAAGGTACTCCCGTCGCAGAGACAATTACATCAGCACTCTTAGTGTATTCAGTGATATCTTTCGTGTATTTATGGCAAACACTCACTGTAGCATCTTGAGATAGCATAAGCATAGAAAGAGGCTTCCCCACGATAAACCCAGCACCTACGATGCATATATTTTTCCCTTTTATATTTATATCGTATTCTTCCAATAAAAGCTTAATACCAAGAGGTGTGCAAGGTACAAACCCTTTTTCGAAATCCCCAGAAAAAAGCCGCCCCATGTTTGCTGGATGAAATCCATCCACATCCTTTGAAGGGTCTATTGCTTCAATAACTTTTTGCATTGATATGTGAGGAGGAAGCGGGAGCTGTACCAATATTCCATCCACATCCTCTTGACGATTTAGGGATTTTATGTGACTTAACAATGTTTCTTGGTTTACATCTTTTTCAAACATATCGAGCTGAGAGCTAAATCCTACATCCGCACAAGCCTGAACTTTATTTTTCACATATACGAGGCTAGCTGGATCATCTCCTACTAAAACTACCACTAACTTTGGCTTTCTTTTAAGAGTTTTTATCTTTTCTTTTAGATTGTGTTTTATTTTGTTTGATAGTGTTTTACCATCAAGGATTATCATACGCTCTCCAAATTATCTATTTTTACATCTATGTCAAAATTTCCTTTTTTTATCTCCAGATTTTTATAATATCCTTCTTTTGAACGATTTTTAAAATAAATACTCAGCTCTTTTTCTCCACTTTTATTTAAAATATCCATTTTATAAAGCTTGCCATCTTTTACATATACTTTTTTAGTGTAAATGCTGTTTGAAGCCTCATACACCGTATATCCACTTTCACAAGATTTGGTATCCGTTTTATCCACCACATCTCCATATATTAGCTTTGAAATATCCATAGGAATATTTATACAACTTCCATAAGCACAAATATTACCAGATTTAAAATCTAAATTTCCTAAAAAAGATTTAAATGTATAATTTTCTTTATCTTTTACCAAAGAAATAGGATAATCGATTATTCCATAAGACACATAACCATCAGCTTTAAAATTATTTGGTATATTTACAGCATTCTCGTAAGGTTTGCATTTCACAACAGGGGCACAAGAGTATATTAAAAGCCCAAAAGCGGAAAAAAACAAAAGCTTTTTCATAAACCTCTTATCTGAATAGAGTTAGCATGAGCATGAAGCCCTTCGGTTTTAGCAAGGCTGTAAGCGTGATGCTTTATTTTATCAAAACCCTTCTTAGAAACATAGAGAATAGAAGAACGTTTTACAAAATCATATACCCCCAAAGCAGATGAAAACATAGCGCTTCTTCCGGTGGGTAACGTGTGGTTTGGCCCAAGGCAATAATCCCCAAGCGCTTCCACCGTATATTCTCCTAAGAATATCGCTCCAGCATTTTTTATAAACCCTAAAAGCTCAAAAGGATTCTCAGTGTTTATTTCGAGGTGTTCTGGGGCTATGATATTAGAAAGCTCACAAGCTTTTTCTAAATCTTTTACTACAAAAATCGCACCATAGTTTGAAATAGATAAAGAGGCAATATCTTTTCTCTCTAACTCATTTAAAAATCTCTCTAATTCTTTTGAGACTTTATGAGCCAAATCTTCAGAGTTTGTGATAAGGATAGCGCTGGCAAGTTCATCGTGCTCTGCTTGGGCTAACATATCCATCGCTATAAAACTCGGATCCGCACTTTTATCAGCTATTATAAGCACCTCAGAAGGTCCAGCTATCATATCTATCCCCACTATCCCATAAACCAACCTTTTGGCAGTAGCTACATATATATTTCCGGGTCCCACTATCTTCTTTACAGATGGTATCGTTTCAGTCCCGTAGGCCAAAGCAGCGATACTTTGAGCCCCACCCACTCTAAAAACCTTATCTATACCACATACATAAGCAGAAGCTAATACCTCTTTTGTAGGCCTTGGACATACCATATATATATTTGGCACACCAGCTACTTTTGCGGGTACTGCGTTCATGATCACCGAAGATGGATAAGCTGCTTTTCCACCTGGTACATATAGCCCGGCACTCTCTACTGGCAATACCCTTTGGCCAAGTATCATACCTTCTTCTTCCACTATGAAGGACTTCTCTTTTTGATATTCGTGAAATTTGTAAACTCTTTCATATGCTGTATTTATAGCTTTTTTTACAGACTCATCCAAACCGTCGTAGGCTCTTTTTAGTTCTTTTCTTGAAATTTCTATGCCCTCTTTTTTCAAATCTACATTATCAAATTCCAAGGCGTATTTGTAAAGAGCCTCATCTTTATAAGCAATGACATTTTGGATGATTTCTCTCACTTTACCAAGATAAGTCTGGTCAAAAGTCTGAGATCTATTTAAAATTTTTTCCAAAAGTTTTGAGCTTTTCAAATCTTTAAAACACAAATCTTCTATATTCACCATATATATATTCTATCAGATTTTATAAATATATTTTGTATTATTTACCCTTCAAATAATCTAAGACTGTCCGGATATGACCATCTACTTTCACATTTTTCCAGGATTTTTCTATTTCACCGTTTTCGTTTATGATAAAAGTAGATCTTATGATTCCTTTTGTGGTTCTACCGTACATCTTTTTCTCACCATATGCTCCATAACGCGCCGCTACCTTCTTATCTGGGTCTGATAATAGAGCAAACTTAAGCCCGTATTTTTCTTTAAACTTTTTATGAGAATTGATATTATCTGGGCTTATCCCAATCACTTCTACTCCAAGCTCTTTTATAGGGTTTAGGTTTTCTTGAAAACCGCAGGCCTCCCTCGTACACCCTGGAGTGTCGTCTTTCGGATAAAAATAAAGTACAATTTTTTTACCTTTAAAATCCCTAAAACAAAACTCTTTTTCATTCCCTTCTTCATCGATACCTTGTAGACAAAACTCAGGTGCTTGCATACTTACCTCCTTTTTTAGTTTATGCAAAATAAAACTTTATCAGTATAAGCAAAATAGGTACCAAAAACCTTACAAAACCAAAAAAATCAACTTTTACACTATGTCCAGCTTATCTTCAACTCTCTTGATACTTGATTTAATCATATCTTCAAGCCTTCTCATTCCAAGCGAATTTTCTAATATCTTTAACATTTTTTGGCTTTTTCTTTGCCAATTTCTTCTTCTAACATCTCGTAAATTTCTACTAATAATGTAGCCATAAATCATCCTTAATTGTATATTTCTAAGATATTATAATATGTATCTCTTTTGGCAGGTATAAAACCTGCTTTTTTGATATTGTTTATCATGTCTGTAATAGCAGGAATTTTTACTTTAAAATCCGTAGAAGATATAACATTTTCTTCAAGCATAAGGCTTCCTAAGTCGTTTGCTCCAAAATGAAGCGCTACAGTACCTATTTGCATTGTTTGGGTCACATGAGAAGCTTGGATATTTTTAAAATTATCCAAAAATATCCTACTTAAAGCCAAAACTTTTAGATAATATACGCTGGAAACTGGTTCCACATAATCAAGCTCAGTATTTCCTCTTTGAAACGTCCAAGGTATAAAAGCGGTAAATCCATGAGTTTTATCTTGCAAATCTCTTATAAGGGATAAGTGATGTATGATGTCATCAATAGTTTCTATATGACCAAACATCATGGAAGCTGTGGTGGTCATCCCAAGT
>CAZDZN010000001.1:40133-49710 GCA_964509905.1 uncultured Aquificaceae bacterium | reverse complement strand
TCACATCTTTTGAGCTTTTACGCGATACTTTGTTGTGGTGTGCAGAGAGTGGATATACTTATATAGGACATTGCTGTTATGAGTTTTACGAAAAAAGATACGAAGCTTTTGAAAAAGCCTCAAATTTTGGGGCAAACGGTGTGCTTTTTGATATAATAGGTACCACTTGTTATAATCTTGGTGTAGAAGAGGAGGAGAAAGCTTATCACGGAGAGTTTAGCGTAGAGCTCGATCTTATAAAAGACGATCTTATAAAATCTATGGAGGTAAAAGAGGATAAAAACACATTCTCTGATAAATATAAACAGAGCTTTGATTTTTCCAAATATTTTTTGGATTTTAGACCAAGCTATTACAAAAAACCAAAAGCCGTACCCACCCCAGAAGAAGATAGAACGAGAACTTCGATGCAAAAAGATGTATTCCAAGGAGAGGCTACCGTAAAAGAGATGGTGGCACCTTACGAAGAAGCTTTAAAAGAACTTGCGAATCTTATTAAAAGCTCAAAAAACCCAAATGTGGTAATAGGACCTCTTTTGTTTTGGGATTTTGGTGAAAAAGAACTTCAAGAAAAAGCCTACGCTACAAGAGTTCTAATAGAAAAGATAAAAAATGTAAATGTAAAGATACTCCCCGATTACAAACCAAAGCTAAAAAACTACGACCCAACAGTAGAAATGGACCCGCCAAATCCTCAAGATGCTATAAACTACACAAAAAACGACCTTACGATACTAATAGGAACACATTGCTATAGGACGGATTTTATCATAAGGCTCCTTAAAAAACACACACTCACTACGGTGGTGGCGCTATGTGGGCTTTATGGACACCCAGAAGCTGATCTGTCTACAAGCTTTACGGATGCTGATAAGCTTGAATATCTTGTGGGTTTGCTTTAAAAAAGCCTTTAAAAACCGATCTATTTAAAAGATATAGATTTTTTTAGTTGTATGTGATAAAGTATTAGTATAAGGAACGGAGGTTTTTAGTATGAGAAAGGTGATAACATCTTTGGCACTTGGTATGATAGTTTTTCATGGAGCTTGGGCAGATCCAATAAAACACATAATACAAGCTTATTCTTATAAAAGCCAGAATAGAGATAGTATAAGGCGTTACATAAAACAAAATGTAGACCCCATCGGAGAGTATATAAAACAAAATGTAGTACCAGCTTCTTATGCTTATCAAACAAGGAGAGATTATTCTTATAACGGTATAAATAACGATTTTATTCAAAGGTTAAAAGATGTGGCTTTTCAATATCTCGGTATACCTTATAGGTTTGGAGGAAATTCAAGATATGGTATAGATTGTTCGGCTTTTACAATGGATGTTTTTAAAAGTTTAGGCATAAGCCTGCCAAGAACTGCTGAAGCTCAGGCGCGATACGGGAAGTTAGTACTTCATAGGCTAAAACCAGGGGATCTGTTATTTTTTAAAGATACCTACAAACCCGGTATATCTCATGTGGGCATATACATAGGAAATGGAAAGATGATAGAGGCCTCGTCTGTTTATGGAAGGGTGGTGGTGGAAGATGTGTTAAACGACCCTTACCTCGTAAGACACTTTGCTTTCGCTAGGAGAATTTTACCTTAAATATGGAGCTTATGGTTTGCACTTCCAACAAAAAGAAGTTTGAAGAGATATTCTCCATCTTAAAAACCTTAAATATAAAAACGATTATGCCTCCAAAAGAATTAGAGGTAGAAGAATATGCCAACACATTTTTATCAAATGCTCATATAAAAGCCAAAGCTTACCATGATACTTTTAAAATCCCAACATTGGCTGATGATTCTGGACTTGTGGTAGAGGCTCTAAAAGGCATGCCAGGAGTTTGCTCTTCAAGATTTTATACATTAGAGTTTGGACAGCATGTATTAAAAGAATGGGATTTTAAACTTCCAAAGGATGAGCTCAATAACCTCAAGGTTTTGAGGCTTTTAGAAGATAAAGAAAATAGAAACGCTTATTTTGCAAGCGCCGTGGTGATTATATTAGAAGAGGAGATGGGAATTTTTGGAGAAGGATATTTAAGGGGTACTATAGCTTATGAGCCTTCTGGAAGTCTGGGGTTTGGGTATGACCCTATTTTTATACCAGAAGGGTATGATACTACACTCGCTAACATCGAGCACAAAAACGAGATATCCCATAGAAAGAAAGCCCTTGATAATGTAGTAAAAATGTTTAAAAGGATTGTCCAATGAATACATTTTTTTTAGGGATCATAGCAATATGCATGGTGATTATAACAGCATTTTGGATTGCAATAGCTGGGTCTATTTTACTGGTCTTGAAGCGTTTAAAAGACATGACTTACTTAGCTACGCTTTTAGCAAACCTTGTAAACTATATAAAGAGGGATAAGTATGAATAAAGAACTGGTAATAATAGGCGGGGGCCCTGCAGGAGTAGCTGCTTCTATATACGCAGCTAGAAAGAAGATAGATTTTGTCTTAGTTTCAAAAGATATAGGAGGGCAAATATTAACCTCTGGAGATATAGAAAATTATATGGGTTTTAGGAATATAGACGGTATAACATTTGCCCAAAAGCTTGTAGAACAGCTTCATCATTTAGAAGTCTCACCTATTTATGCGGAAGTATTTGATTTTAGAATATTAAAAGAATGTGAGTTTGCTATGAGCTTATCGGATGGTACTACGCTAAAAGCTCAAAACGTTATTATATGCACGGGGGCAGACCATAAGAGGCTCGGAGTAAAAGGAGAAGATGAGGGTATTGGCAGGGGTGTATCTTATTGTTATACTTGTGATGCACCGTTTTATAAAAACAAAAACGTTTTGGTGGTGGGCGGTGGAAACAGCGGTCTTGAAGCAGTAGAACAGCTTATAAACTATGCCAACGCTATCACACTTATAGAGTATACGGATAGATTTGTAGCGGATGAAGTCCTTCAAAACAAGGTGCTTTCAAACCAAAAAGTAAAAGTGCTTTTAAACCATAGGGTTTTGGAAATATTTGTAGATAAAAAAGAAGGTGTAAAGGGTGTAAGATTAGAAGATATGAAAAATCAAAAAATATACGATATGGAAGCGGATGGAGTATTTGTGGAGATAGGCACAAAACCAAACACCGAGCTTTTTATAAACTCTATCGTAAAGCTAAACAAATGGGGCGAGATTATTATAGATCAAAACAACCGTACGTCAATATTAGGAGCTTATGCGGCAGGAGATTGTACCAACATATTTGCTAAACAAATTATCACCGCTGCTGGCGAGGGTGCAAAAGCTCTTCTTAGCGTTTATCACGATATCACATATGGAGTGAGTTCTAAATTATGAAACACGAGAGAACATCTATAAGTTTTTTAGAGCTTTATAAAAAAACATTCATAAGTTCCATAGGATGTTTAGAGGAGATAGGGAAAAAGCTTGTAGCTTACAGCGAAAGAGAAGGAAGACAACTTTCTATCATAGTATTTGATATAGATAATTTAAGAGGCATAAACAGAGATTTTGGTTATGAGAAAGGAAATGAAATACTTTTAACCTTAGCGGACGCTATAGATGAGAACTTGAGAAAGAGCGATATAGCTGGTAAATACGAAGGGGGGAGCTTCTTAGCAATTTTACCCAACACAGATGTAGCAGGAGCTCTTAAAGTAGAAGAACGCATAAGAAAAATATTCTTACAAAAAATAAAAGAAAAAGAGGGGTTTGAAAGCATTAATATCACATTTAGCGCTAGTATAGGCTCTTATCCAGAGCATGGAGATACCTTTGAAGAAGTATTGGAAAATACATTGGCCTGTTTGGAAGAAAAAGCAAATACCAATAAACCTATCATCTGCAACGCAAAAGCTAAAAACCGCTTGAACATTACGGTATCTGATTTGGTAAAAGCGATGGAAGAGGATAGACTTTTTCCTGTTTTTCAAAGAATCGTTGATTTTAACACAAAAGACGTATATGGTTATGAAGTACTGATGAGGTTAAAATCAGAAACCGGTGAGATAATACCAGCTTATATATTCATAGATATGGTTTATTCTTCAAACATCATATACGCTTTTGAAGAGTATGTGATAGATAAGGCTATAAAAAAGATAAAATCTCTGAGTTTAAAACAAAAGCCTAAACTTTTCATAAATATGCCCCTTAGAATCGTAAATATATTCAAGAAAAATAAAAAAAAGATGAAGCATCTATTGGAAGATATGGTAAATTCTCAAAATATAGTATTTGAAATATCTGAAAGAAAAGAAAAAGAACCTTTAGAGTCCATAGGGTATTTGGCAAAAGAATTAAAAACCTTCGGATTTGGTATAGCTTTAGATGATTTTGGTGTGGAAAATTCCTCTTTTGAAAAGCTAAATACGATAAAGCCTACAATAGTAAAACTTGATAGATTTTTTATAAGAGAAGGTAAAGACATGCTTCATTGGTTATCCGAAGGGTTAAAAAGCATGGGCTACAAAATACTCATAGAGGGTATAGAGATGGAAGAAGACGTAAAGCTTATTGAAACAGTAAAACCAGACTTCGTACAAGGATTTTACTACGGCAGACCTTCAGAGGAGCTTTGATGTTTACAGGTCTCATAGAAGAACTTGGGATTGTAAAATCCATATCTTTTAAAAATAGCAATGCAAGGATATGCATAAGCTCGTCTTTGGATGTAAAGTTGGGAGATAGCATTGCAGTAAATGGAGCTTGTCTTACGGTGGTGGAAAAACAACAAGAAGGGCTTTGTTTTGAAGCTTCTTCTGAAACATTAAATAGGACTAATTTAAAATATCTAAAACCAAAAGATGTGATAAATCTTGAAAGAGCAATGCTTTTTGGCATATCTCGTTTAGACGGACACCTGGTGCTTGGGCATATAGATTTTACCTCTTCCATTAAAAGCATAAAACCCATAGGAGAGCACCATGAAATAGACATATACATGCCTTCTTCTTACAAACCCATGGTGGTAGAAAAAGGTTCTATCGCAATAGATGGAATAAGCCTTACAATAAACTATGTGTTTGAGGATTTTATAAGGATAAACATTATACCTCATACATGGAAACATACAAATCTTTTTAGGAAAAAAGTAGGGGATTATGTAAATGTGGAGACCGATATCATAGGAAAATATGTAGCCAGATATACGACAAATTATGAGAAAAAACCTATTGACAAACTTATAGAGGATTTGCTATAATTATAATATGGTTGATGAGTCAGTTAAAACTACATTTACGGATGCGGACGAGTTGCCTCAAAAAAGGAGGAAAAGGAAGGCACTCGAGACAAAGCAAGCTATCATAGAAGCGGGTATTAGGCTTTTCTACGAAAAAGGATTTAGCAGAACAAAGATATCTGACATCACAGAAGCAGCAAATGTGGCGCACGGCACTTTTTATGTATATTTTAAATCAAAAGAAGATTTCTTTATAAGCCTTCTGATGATGTCTCGCAGAGAACTATCTTCCAACGCCGATGAAGCTATAGAACTTGCAAAATCTGGTAATATAAAAGAAGCCAAAAAAAAATTTTTTATAGAGGGCTTTTCCAAAATGCTTAAAAACAGCAAGTTATTTGGGGTGCTTTTGTTTGAAGGGATGTGCACAGACGATAGGTTTAAAGAGTTCTACAAAGAAGGAAGGTTGTTATTCTTAGAAAAAACAAAGACGATATTAAAACTTTTGAGTATAAAAGAAGAGTATAAGGCTCATATGATATTGGGGCTTTCAAAACATCTTTTGGAGATTTACATATTTACTGAAGAAAATCCTCTACCTATTTGGGAGAAATCTCTTAAAAGTTTAAACATACTATGAAAAAAATCTTGCTTGGCTTTTTAGCTTTAAGCCAGATATCTTTTGGGATAACATTGCAAGAGGCTATAAACTTAAGTCTAAAGTACAACAAGGACCTTATATATCAAAAGCTAAATACAAAGATTGCCGCTGAGCAAAAAAAAGAGGCTTTTGGTGAGTTTTTACCAAGTATCGGTTTTAACGCAAACACAAATGTGGGAAATGTGCTTGCCTTATCGGAAGGAAACAATAGTTTTACATTTCAAAAGGGGCATTTTAGCCAGTGGGATTTTGATTTAAAACAACCTCTTTTTGACGTACCAAGCTTTTTCAACTACAAAATCTCAGAAGACCAGCTAAAAGCCCAAAAATATATGCTTATCTCTATAAAAACCGATGTAAAAATAGATATAATAAATACTTATATAAATGCACTGGTGTTAAAGCATCTTATAGTGGTGGATGAAAAAGAGATAAAAGATTTAAAAAGACATCTATACAACACTCAAAAAATGTACGAGCAAGGTCTTGTGGCTTTTAAAGATATACTACAAACAAAAGTAAAATTAAACCAAGCAAGGGAAAAACTTGCAAAAGATCAAGGAGAGTATGAGGTTTATCTTCAAAAATTATCAAACCTTGTGGGCACTTTTGTAAAAGATGTAGAAAATATAAACGTAGTTTCAAATCCATTATCAAAGTATTCTTTACCGGAGTTAATAAGTATAGCTTTAAAAAATAGGGTTATACTAAAATATCAAAAATCTCTTATCAAAGAATCTAAAGATTACGAAGCTCTCGTAAAATCAACATATCTTCCTCAAGCGTATGTAGAGGCGCGTTATGGATACTCTGACGAGATACCTGGTATCCCTTATTATCAGAATTTGGTTAGTGCAGGGCTCTCCTGGAAGATATTCAACGGTCTTCAAAGATTCCACAAAGTCCATCAAGCGTTTTTGGCTTTTAAACAATCAAAAACAAGTTATCAAAAAACGGAAGACAACATAAAACTTCAAGTTACATCTGTCTATGAAGAACTTAAAACCGCTGAAAAAGACATAGCTTTAGCCCATGCGGAGTTAAAAGATGCAAAAGAACACTATAAGATAGCCTCAGAAAAATACAAGGCAGGACTTGGTACAAATACCGACGTAATGGATGCAGAGGATTACCTAACTCAGGCGCGCACCGACGTGGTAAAAAGTAAATATTATTATACATTGGCAGTTTACAAACTCATAGAGGTGGTAGCTTATGGAAAAGAATAAAAAAATTGGTATAGGAATACTTGTAATTCTTATAGTGATATTTTCTATAGTGGCTTTTAATTGGATTTATTATAGGATCACGCATGCGGTATCAGATGCTGTGTTTGTAGAAGCAAACACATTCACAGATGTCTCTTACAGAAGAGATGCTGGAAGGATTATAAAACTTTTTGTAAAAGAAGGGGATAGGGTGGCAAGAGGAGAGCCTTTAGCAAAAATAGATGACACGGATTATAAATTAGAATACAAAGCTTTGAAATATCAGATAAAAGAGCTCCAAAGTGAAGTGGCTCTTTATAAAATCCAAAGAGATAGGCTACTAATAGGCACAAACCTTGAAGCTCGAGCAAATCTTTATAAAACTATAGAAGCCTCCCAAAACATGAAATCTATAATGGACAAAGTGAAAGCTCTGGATGCCAAGATAGCCCTTGTGGATAAAGATTATCATAGATTCCACAGATTATACAAAGATGGAGTTATCGCAAGACACGCTTTTGAAGAAAAAGAAACTGAGCTAAGAAATCTTTTAAACGAAAAAAACGCACTCTTAAATCAAGCAAATGCAATGTCTTCTTTATCAAAAGCTCAAAACATCACGGTGGCTATAGCCAAAAACAATCAAAAGCAAGTGAAAGAGTTGACTCAAAAGATAGACGCTACACGAAATCAAATAAAATCTCTACAAGCCAAGCTTCAAGATGTGGCAGACAGGATATCTGAAACAGAACTGATAAGCCCAATAAATGGCTATATAGTAAAAAAGTTTGTAAGCTTAGGAGATGTGGTAAAACCTGGCCAACCTATATATGCCGAATACAACCCTAACTCCGTATACATCCTTGATATCATAGATGAGACAAAACTTCATGGAGTAAGAAAAGGCTGCAAAGTATCTATTCACATAGACGCACTTCCAAACGAGCGCTATGAAGGTGTGGTATCCGAGATTTTAAGAGCATCCGCAGCCAAATTTGCACTCATCCCAAGAGATATTACCGCCGGAGAGTTTACGAAAGTAGCTCAAAGAATACCCGTAAAAATAAAAATCACCAAAGGCAACATGAACCTCTTAAGAGTAGGATATAGCGGTGAAGTGGATATAGATAGGTGTGCCAAATAATTGATTTATTTCATTTTTAAATGAAGTAAAAAGATTATAATTAATAGCTTATGAGATACTTTATCAAAACTTATGGATGCCAGATGAATATAAATGACACCGAGAAGATAAAAGGAGTATTCCATACACAAGGATATGAAGAAGCTCTTTCTGAAGAAGATGCAGACATCGTAATACTAAACACATGCACCATCAGAGAAAAACCAGACCAAAAAGTGTGGTCTCATCTTGGGGAGATAAAGCGACTAAAAGCCAAAAACCCAGAGGTAAAAATAGGTGTATGCGGATGTATGGCTCAAAGAGCAGGATATGAAATAGCTTCTAAGATGCCTTTTGTAGATATAATATTTGGCACAAAAAATATACATAGGCTACCAAACCTTTTACAAGAGTTAGAGATAGGTAATAAAGCCATAGAGATATTAGAAGAAGAAGATCCAATGGAAAATCTTTTAGATCAATACCCTACAATAAGAGATAATCTATACTGTGCTTATGTCACCATCATGAGAGGATGCGACAAAGAATGCGCTTATTGCGTGGTGCCTTTTACCAGAGGAAAAGAGCGTAGTAGAAACCCTCAAGCAATACTTGATGAGGTAAAGTATTTAGTGGACAGCGGCACTTCCGAGATTCATCTTATAGGGCAAAACGTCACCGCTTACGGAAAAGATATAGATTACCCGTTTTATAAGCTTTTGGAAAAAATATCAAAAATAGACGGAGTAAAACGCATAAGATTTACCACTGGACACCCCATAGACCTTACGGATGAGATTATAGAAGTTATGGCCGATATTTCTTCTATGGCAAATCATATTCATCTACCTTTTCAAGCGGGTTCCAATAGGATTTTAGCCCTTATGAAAAGAAATTATACAAAAACTTATTATCTAAATAGAATAGAAAAGCTAAGATTCAAGATAAAAGATATGGCTTTTTCCACAGATATCATAGTAGGATTTCCCACAGAAACCGATGAGGATTTTGAGGATACGCTGGATATAGTAAAAATTGTAGAGTTTGAGCAAGTATTTTCCTTTAAATATTCCAAAAGGCCCAATACAGGGGCTTATAATATGGAAAATGAGATAGATGATGATATCAAAACATTCCGTATGAAAAAACTCTTAGAGATTCAAAAAGCTATCACTTCAAAACTCATGAAACGCTACGAAAACACCATACAAAAAGTCCTTATAGAGGATAAAAAAAATAATCAGTATTTAGGAAGAACTACAACCAATGTATGGTGCAATGTAAAATCAAATCAAGATATAATAGGAAAAGAAGTGAATATCTTTATCACAAAAGCTGGTTTTCAGAACTTAGAAGGGGAGATCATAGTTAATGGTGAGCAATAATTCGAAAAGCTAAATTTCGTTTTTTTATTCAAAC
>CAZDZN010000001.1:34146-40123 GCA_964509905.1 uncultured Aquificaceae bacterium | reverse complement strand
TCTTTAAATCCTTCAGGGCATATTGTGTCCTCTATCCATTTTAAGTAATCTTTTTTATAAAGATCTTTCAAATATTGTCTTTCCACTAAATTTACTAAACATCCTTGCACATCCGCAAATATATAATAAAACAAATAAATTATAATGATATAAAATACCTATTTTATTTCAACACATCCTTCAAAAGCCTAAAGAGTATAAAAGCAGTACTTTGACGCCTATTGGTGTTCCTATCCGAAGAGAATGTATAATTATAAACAAACACATCCTCATCTGTTGCTATTCCCATATAAGTAAACCCCTGAGGTTTAAACTCGCTTCCACCAGGTCCTGCGATACCGCTCACCGCAATAGCTATATCGGCATCTGTATATTCCAAAGCCCCAAGTGCCATAGCTCTTATCACCTCTTCAGAGACAGCCCCATAGTTTTTTATAAGATCCGGGTCTACATTTAAAAATTTTGATTTAAAATCGTTTGAGTATACCACAAATCCCCCCAAAAACACCGAAGATGTACCAGCTACATTTACCAAAGTAGAACTTATCATCCCGGCGGTGCAACTCTCAGCACATACCATAGTTTTTGACTTATTTCTTAATTTTTCTATCACCACCTCTTCCAAGCTTTTGTACTCCAATGCGTATATATGATCTTTGTACTCTTCTTTTAAAAGCTCAAAAACTTTCCTTTCTTCTGTAAAAATATCATATCCAAACACGTTTTTCTTAACATAGCAATCATATTTTATATCAAGCTTCTTGTCTAAATAAAGCAATCTCAACACATAAGGTTTCGGCTTTACTTCTAACTCAAAATTCCAATGAAGGGGATTATAATTTGATTTATCTATTAAAATAGTTTTTTGGGCTTTTGAACAGATGATATAACCTTTTTCAAATAAATATTTTTGAAGGTTTTCAATATCGTAGCAAAGCGTATCTTCAAAGACAACATTTACAAAGTTCATTTCAAGACATACTTAGAAGATTTATCCGGTTTTAAAGCATAATAAAAGCTAATCCTGTCCACAAGCTCTTTGAAATAAGGAGCGGATACGCTTCCCCCCCAAGCTAAGGCTCCGTTTTTAGGATGAGGGTCATATGCCACTATCACAGCGGCAAATCGGGGGTTTGACACTGGAAAAAAACCAGCAAACACTGCCACTACCTTTCTCATGGAATATTTCTTTGTTTTAAAGTTAAATATCTGAGAAGTACCAGTTTTTCCTGCTATGGTAAAATGCTTTGATTTAGCGGCTGTACCAGTACCTTTTTCAACCACTTGCTCCAAAGCGTAATGAAGCCAATCTATAGTGCTCTTAGGGTATATATTTTGATGTATATAATCCACCTTTTCGTGATATATTAGTTTACCCAAAGGGTTCACGACTTTCCTTATTATATGAGGTTTTACCAAGTTATCTGTAGCAAGAGCAGCATAACCATTAGCTAAGTTTAAGGCATTAACAGCTATCCCTTGACCTATGGTAGCAAACATCCGATTTATAGGATAATAAAAGTTTGGTTCTATCCCAGCTTGCTCACCAGGAATTATATTGTATGGTTTTACCAAATGAAATAGATTTACTACATTCTTAGCATCTTCTCTGGTAAGGTGAGAAGCCTCTGTCATAGCACATACATTACTGGATACTATAAGTATCTGAGACATTGTAAGTATGCCGTTGTGCTCCACATCCGTAACGGTATGTCCATAAAAGTGCCCTATACCACCGTGAGCGTTGCAAGTCTCCCCTCTGTGTATATATCCTTTCGCCATAGCGTAGCCTAAGAAAAATGGCTTCATCACAGAACCTGGTTCAAACACATCTGTCACAGCGGAGTTTCTCCAATCTTTTTGAGAATAATTTTGATAATCGTTTGGATCAAAATCCGGATATGTAGCCAAACCAAGTATATTGCCGTTTCTTACGTCTTCTACTACTATGGCAACTCTTCTTGGGTTAAAATCCTTCACAATGTTGTTTTCTATATCCTCCACTATAAACTGAACCCCTACATCTATAGTAAGATAAACATCGTCTTGAGCTCCTACGTCGTTGATAGAAAGAGGTTTTAATACCATGCGCCCTTCTTTTGGCGCAAAAAGAGTCATCACATCTACAGGTTTACCCCCTAAGTATTTGTTTAGACTGTATTCAAGTCCATCCAAACCTTTTCCATCCCATCCCACAAAGCCTATGAGATTTGAGGCTACGTTGTGATTGGGATAAAATCTTTCAAAATCGCTCTGTATGCCTATCCCTTTTGAATTACCAGTATCCAAAATCGCTTGTTCCACCAAACCTTTGTCCGATTGATCGGCGTGTCTTACTATCCACACAAATCTCTTATTAGAGTCCAAAATGTCTAATATGTTTGAAGCTGGTATATTTAATATGCTTGATAATTTGTTGGCAAGCTCTTGTTTGTCTTGAATTAGCTTTGGAAAAGCATAAACAGATATCGTAGGAAGGCTTATAGCCAAAGGTTGGCCATTTTTGTCAAGGATAGATCCCCTATAGGTGGTGATTTTTATAATTCTCCCTTTGGGAAAATCTGCCAATACTCTTTTTACATAATCTTCTCCAGCTAATATCTGTATGTAAAAAGCCCTAACCAAAACCAATGAGTAAAGAACAAATATAAAAAATATAATCAACTTTAGCTTCTTGGTGGATTTTAATGTGAGACTTTGCTTCTTCATCTTAAGAAGCTTATGTTGTTCCAAGAAACCGGTTGGTAGTTTTTGCCTTGAGCGAAGTCTTTTACCGAATAGTAGTTTATTTTGTTTGTGATATAAGCATCCAATTCTAAGTTTCTGGCTTTTAAATCTTTTATCTCAACTATCATTTTTGCTTGTTTATAGTGCTCATACTTCACGTAGCTTGAATATAGTATATTTAATATTAAAAGCAAAAAGCTAACGACAAGTAACTTCATCCTCTTTTTCATTATAACATACTTCTGCGCAGCGAAGCTTTGCTGATCTTGCCCGTCTATTTGATATAAGCTCCTCATTTGAAGGACTAATCGGTTTTTTTGAGCAAAGTTTAAGTACATTTTTATGAGCTTTCATAAACTCTTTTACAAGTCTATCTTCCAAAGAATGAAAAGAGATAAAAGCCATCTTAGAGCCTTCTTTCGTATAAGACATGAGCTTTGAAAGGGCTATCTTTATATCTTCAAGCTCATCGTTTACCTCTATCCTTAAAGCCTGAAAAACTCTGGTGGCTGGATGGATTTTACCAAACCTAAATTTATAAGGATAACAAGATAAAACTATGTCTGCCAGCTCTTTTGTACTATCAATAGGTTTTTTAGAGCGGTACGAGATGATAGCTTTTGCTATTTTTTTTGAAAACCTTTCCTCTCCGTATTTAAAAAATATATCTGCCAAATCCTTTTCTTTGTATGTGTTTATCACATTATAAGCGGTTTTTGAGGTACTTTTATCCATCCTCATATCAAGAGATTGATCCATTTTAAAAGAAAAACCCCTATCAGTGTCAAGCTGGAGCGACGAAACCCCGAAATCAAAAAGTATAGAATCAAAATAATTTAGATTTTGAGCTTTTAGCATCATATTAAAATCTTTAAAAGAACCTTGATAAAGAACCGCATTGAAACCTCTTAGATTGTCAGAAGCTATGCTGAGCGCTTCTTCGTCTTTGTCTATACCTATTAAGAATGTATCTTTACAAACCTCTAAAAGCGCTTTTGCGTGCCCACCAAGACCTATGGTGGCATCTATATAGACTTTTGGACAAGGGTTTGATAAAAAGTCAGTGACCTCTTTTAAAAATACGCTTTTATGCATCTACCATATTTCTTAGAGTATCTAATATTCCTTGAGCGGTGGCTTGATAATTGTACCCACCCTCTAATGTGGCTATCGCAGGTATATTTAAAGTTTTTGCAGCTTTTAGGATAATACTTGTAATTTCCTTTATACCGTCAGAGCTCACATTCATAGGCCCAAGAGGATCATCTTGGTGAAGATCGTATCCAGCACTTATAAGAAGTATATCTGGCTTAAAAGCCAAGAAACTTTCTACAAATTGTTCTTGATATACTTTTATGTAAACATCGTCAGCAGTACCTGGTCTTAAAGGTATGTTTAAAGTAAACCCATAGCCTTCTTTAAAACCCCTCTCATCAGCCCCGCCAGTGCCAGGATAAAATGGATAAGCATGGGTGGAGAACAAAAACACAGTGGGATCTTCATAAAAAGTATGCTGGGTGCCATTTGGATGATGCACGTCAAAATCCGCTATATAGACTTTTTTATATCCAAACTTTTGGGCTTTCCTTGCCCCTATAGCTATGTTATTAAATATACAAAAACCCATAGCCTTTGAATACTCCGCATGATGCCCGGGTGGTCTCACCAAACAAAAAGAAGCCTCATACTTTGAAGATCTTATATTCTCCAGTGCACTTACTATAGCTCCAGAGGCCATCATCGCTGCATCGTAAGAGTGTTCGTAAGCGTAGGTATCTGGATCTAAGTATCCTCCACCTTTTTTGCAAAACTCGTATATTTCTTGGATATAATATATATCGTGCACTTTTGAGATGTCTTCTATAGTGGATTTTTGGGGCTTTTCAAAGTGTATTAGACTCTTAATATCAGAATTGTTTATATACTCTAATGCTACTTTTAGGCGATTTGGGTTTTCTGGATGCACATAAGCTCTATGAGACTCATCGTGAAGAAGATAAATTTCATCATAATACAGAGCAGTTCTCACAGCCTCGCCTCTTTGATATTCTTTCGCTTCCACAAACTTATAGAAGGCATTTTTTCATAAAATGCTTTTTGAAGTTCAGCTATTTGTTTTAGGCTATCAAGTCCTAAATTTAGCATCGCGTCAAACTCTTTTTTGGTATAAGTGGCTTCTTCTCCCAAAGAATGGACTTCTATAAGTTCACCGCTTCCGGTAGCCACTATAGTCATATCCACTGAAGTGCTCGAATCTTCTTCAAAATCAAGATCCAGCATGATGCTTCCATTTACTATACCCACAGATATAGCTCCCACACTATCTTTTATAGGAATGGTATTTATAATTTTATTTTCATTTAGTTTTATCATAGCATCTGTCATTGCAATAAAAGCACCCACTATAGAAGCTGTTCTGGTACCCCCGTCAGCTTGTATCACATCGCAATCTATCCAAAGGGTTCTTTCACCAATTTTTGTCAAATCTATCACAGCCCTCATAGCCCTTCCTATCATTCTTTGAATCTCGTGCGTTCTTCCCCCTATCTTACCGGTTACAGATTCTCTCACATTCCTTGTAGAAGTAGCTCTCGGTATCATAGAATATTCAGCTGTTATCCAACCTTGACCTTTCCCCTTTAAAAAAGGCGGTACGTTTTCTGATATAGAAGCAGTGCATATTACCTTGGTGTTTCCAAACTCCACCAAGCAAGAGCCTTCCGCATGAACATTGAAATCCCTTTGAATCTTTACGGGTCTTAGCTCGTCAAATTTTCTTTCGCTTTTTCTCATATATAATATTATAATCGATCCTATTGTATGCTATACTATTTAATATGAAAAAGTATGTTAGAACATTTGCCACAATGTGCTTTGGGGTAATGTTTTTGCTTAGCTCTTGTGCCAAAGTTACAGAAAAAGAAAAAGAACGAAGAGCTATCACGGGATATGAAGGTGGATCTGCCGCTTTTACAAATGGAAATTACTCTTCCGCAGAGTCAAATTTATCAAGAGCTCTAAAATACTTAGAGTTTTTAACTCCAGAGCAAATAGAAAGAGCGAGGTTTATGCTGGCTAAAAGCTATTACCTTGATAAAGACTATACAAACGCTATCATATACTTAGAGAGTTTTTTGTATTATTATCCAAATTCTCCAGAAGCTCCGCAAGCTACCTACATGCTTATAAAAAGCTACTACAGCATAGCCCCGGATGCCTATAGAGATCAAACCTACACATATAAGTCTAT
>CAZDZN010000001.1:23403-34116 GCA_964509905.1 uncultured Aquificaceae bacterium | reverse complement strand
CAAAAGAATTTTTAAGCAAATATCCAGACAATCCTTACGACGCCAATGTTAGAGAGCTCATCACCAAAGCCCGCCAAAAAATAGCAAAACACGACGAGCTTATAGCCAAATTTTATGAAGATTATGGGTTTTATTATCCGGCTGCCCAAAGATACAAAGATATGCTTATAAACGATTCCGATTACATCTCAAAGACGAAAACTTATTATAAGCTCATTGAAAATCTTCTTTTGGTGCCAAAACAAGCAAAGCGTTACGAAGATAAGTACAAAGATATGTTAAAGCGAGACGAGGATAAACTCCATCATGCAAAAGCCCAAGACAAACCATATATTGAGAAACGGATAAAATTTTGGACGCTTCAGATCAAGCGTTGGCAAGATTTGTCAAATACTTCTATAAAACAAGGCTTAGATTACTTCCAAAAGTACAAACAGATGTTTGGCCAAAACAATCCTTACGTGTTAAAGCTTGCAAGACTTGTGAAAAAAGTGAATGGATAAGCTAAAGCTCATAAAAACCCTCTTAGAAGACAAGAAAGCCGAAGATATCTCAATACTCGACGTAAGACGCCACACCAACATAGCAGATTATTTTGTCATAGCCACTGCGAACTCCTCAATCCATGCAAAAGCTCTATCCGAATATCTTGAAAAAGAACTAAAACAAAAAAAAGGCATAAGTATAGACCACATAGAAGGCATGTCCGAGGGCTCTCAATGGATACTTATGGATTTGCTTGATATCATAATTCACATACAGACAAAAGAAGCCAGAGAGTATTATAATTTAGATTGGCTGTGGTCAAACGCTGAAAAGGTGAATATATGAAAGCGATTAAGATTTTAAAGATTTTGGTTTTGGGATTTTTAATATTAGGATTATTAGCCTTTATCTACCAACATATGTACGATGTGAATGTATATCTATTTACCTACACATTCAAAGTTCCTCTATTTGTGCTTTTGCTGAGTTTTGGATTTATAGGTTTTATCATCCCCACCATGATGTTTTCCTTAAGAGAAAGAAGGTTAAACGCCAAATTAAAATCTATATTTGAAAACTCAAAAGCTGCATTTTTTTCAAAATATCAAAAGCCGAAAACAAATTTACAAGACATAAAAGACATAAAACCCCTCTATTTTATATTTGCAAATATCCTGAGGCAAGCACCAGAGTATGAAACAGATATATACTCAATATTTGAAAAAGCCAAAAACCTAAGACATGAAAACCCAGACGAGGCTATAAATTTACTAAATACAAATGAATACCCAGCTTTACAGCTAAAAAGAAATATATTTTTTGATAAAAAAGACTACACAGGGGGGCAAGAGATTCAGCAGCTTATATTAAAATCCACTCCAAAAGTTGAAAAACAATTACAAAAAGATATATCAAACATATTAAAAGCTCTGATAAGCTTAAAAATAGAAGACTCAAAAGGAAGACTAAACTCCTTAGAAGATGCTTACGATGATTCAAAAACAGAGTTAAATGCGTTTTTATATCTTACAGAGCTTCTTATTCAAAATAAGACAAAAGATGCTTCAAAAGTCATCCAGCAAATCATAAATGTAAATATGCAAGATGCCATCATGCTCATAGCCTGTTCAAATCCAGAGCGGGGAGTTTATCTTATAAACGAAGATTTGGAAAAAAACACCTCAAAAGATGTACTTGGGATTTTTTATATATTTATAGGAGCCCCTCAAAAGATAAAAGTCTTATCTGATGGTCAATCTGAAATTATGAATTTTCTTATAAGCGCTTATCAGGATAAAACTTTTGAAAAACCATACGATATTATTTTTAAAAGCCTAAAACTCTGGAGATGTGATGAATGTGGGACTACTTACAGAGAGTACAGCCCGAAATGTAGCTGTGACGCTTGGTTTAGTCTAAAACCTCATATAAGTTTATGAGTTTGAAAGTACTTATAGTAGAAGACGATGAGCTTCTTTTAGAGACATTAGAAAGAGGGTTCAAACATGAGGGATTTGAAGTAGAATTGGCAAAAGATGGTTTTAGTGCTTTTAATATGGCAAAATCAAAAGACTACGATATTATAATATTAGATATAGTTATTCCTAAGATGGACGGCATAAAAGTATGCCAAAACCTAAGACTCCAAAAAGATACACCTATTATTATGCTTACTGCCAAATCTCAGTTAGAGGATAAATTGGAAGGTCTTGAATCAGGAGCTGATGATTATATCACAAAACCCTTTTCTTTTAAAGAGCTGATCACGAGGGTAAAAACTGTTTTGAGGCGCTACAACAAAGTCCAAGAACCAGAAGAGCTAAAAGTAGGCGAGCTTATAATAAGAGAAAAAGATTATAAGGTAAAATACAAGGGAAAACTCATAGAGCTTACCCCAAAAGAGTTTGAGCTTTTAAAAATGCTCGCTAAAAACCCGAATAAGACCATAAGGAGAGAAGTACTTTTAAACAAAATCTGGGGCGTGGGCTCAGATTACGAATCAAACATAGTAGATGTCTATATCAAAAACATAAGAAACAAACTTGAAGACAAACCACCAAAGCTTATACTCACGATAAGAGGGAGAGGATATATGCTAAGCACGGAGCAAAATTGATGATATTATATTTAATATGAGAGAGTATGATCTTAAAATACTTGAATTTAACAAGATAAAAGAAAACCTAAAACTAAGGCTCCATTCTACCAAAAGTGCCGAAGAACTTGATAATATAAAACCATTTTCTTTAGACGAATTAAGAGAAGAGTTGAGACTTGTAAGTTGTTTTATGAAGCTTTTAAGACAAAAAGCAAACATTATTTATAATTTTAACGACATCTCTAAAAGCCTAAAAAAAGCAGCCATAGAAGAAAGTGTTCTTGGCATAGATGAAATCCTTTACATATACAATGTTTTAAAGCTTATAAAAGATTTAAGGAAATATCTCGTGGGATTTTTGGACGCATGCGATGTGCTGAATAGATTATTAAAAGATCTTGGCACATTTCAGACATTAGAGTCAGAGATAGAGCGGGTTTTAGACCCGGCCGGTATTATTAAATCTGATGCTTCCAGAGATCTTTTTGAGATAAGAAAAGAGATAAAATCTGTAGAAAAAACAATCACGGAAAAACTTGAGAGTCTCTTCCAAAGACCAGACAGCGATACGCTTTTTTCTGAGAAACTCATCACCGTAAGGCAAAACCGCTACGTGGTACCTGTTAAAACTCAAAGCGTAAAGAGAATAGTGGGGATAGTCCACGGAGTCTCTTCCTCTGGTTTTACTACATACTTGGAGCCTCAGATCATTGTGGATTTAAACAACAAACTTACAGTCCTAAGAGTAGAAGAAGAAAAAGAGATTCAAATAGTGCTTAAAAAGCTCACGTCTTTTATAAGAGAAAGACTAAATAGACTTATAGAGTCTTACAACACCCTCATAAAAATAGATATTATCATGGCAAAGGCTTCTTTTGGAAACGAGTATGAGTGTGTTATCCCAAGCATATCTGCTGAGCTTGAACTAATAGGGGCTAAAAATCCCATAATGCTTTTGTTAAACCGATCCCTAGTACCTGTGGATATCATTCTAAAAGAGAAAAAAGGACTCGTTTTAACCGGACCAAACACCGGAGGTAAAACTGTATTTTTAAAGACACTGGGACTTTGCTATACTATGTTTATGCATGGGATTCCCATTCCGGTGGATCCTAAAAGCAAAATACCCATATTTGACAACGTATTTGTAGATATAGGAGACGAGCAAGACATATCCCAGTCTTTATCCACATTTTCCTCTCACATTAAAAACATCTCTGAGATCTTACAAAACGCCACAGATAAATCACTAATCCTTCTTGACGAGCTTGGAGCTGGTACAGACCCAATAGAAGGTTCTGCTCTTGGTATAGCGACCCTTGATTATATAAAAAATATAAATGCTTTTGTGGTAATATCTACTCATCATACTCCCATCAAACTTTGGGCTGTGAATTCTGATTATTACAAACCTGCTACGCTTTTATTTGATAAAGATAGCTTAAGACCGCTCTATAAGGTAGTATATGACACCATCGGTCAAAGCATGGGAATAGAGGTAGCTACTCGTTTTGGCATACCAAAAGATATTATATCAGAAGCTCAAAAACTTCTGGGGGAAAATACGCTTGAATATCAAGGACTCATGGAAAAACTAAACGATCTTGTAAAAGAGTACCAAGACAAGTTAGAGCTTGTAGAAAAACACAGGCAAGAAGTAGAAGTTCTAAAACAAAAATACGATAATCTTTTAGAAGCGCTTGAAAAACAAAAAGAAGACGCTTGGAAAGACACCCTAAAACAAGCTCAAGGATATTTGGAAGAGCTAAAAAAAGAGGGTTCAGAGTTTTTAACAGATTTAAAATCAAAAGCCAGTTTAAAGGATTTTATAAAGAAAAAACAAGAAGCACTAAAGAAATTTGAAAAAGAGGAGCCTATAGAAGTAGGAGACTGGGTGGAGTTCATGGGAGGAAAGGGGCGTGTCTTAGAAATCCGCCAAGACAAAGCTCAAGTAATGTTCGGAGACATAAAAGCTTGGATAAAGCTAAAAGATCTCTCCAAAACCGCAAAAATTCCAAAAACTCATACTACAAACATAAGTATAGAACGCTTTGAGGGTAAAAAAGCTGGTATTCCGGAGCTAAACCTTGCGGGGCTCAGTGTTGAAGAAGCTATAAGCAAGCTGGATAAATTTTTGGATAGTGCTTACGCAAGTGGTATCAAAACCGCTAAGATAGTTCATGGAGTAGGGGTTTTGAAAAAAGCAATATATGATTATCTATCTTCAAGCTCTTATGTGGTATTTTACAGAGAGGCCTATCCAAAAGAGGGTGGCTCTGGAGCCACGATGGTGTATTTTTAAATGAAAAAACAAGACATCTCTTCTAAGCTAAAACTTGAATTTTTGGGACATGTGTTTAAAACAAAACAAGAGTATGGGATGGCTCTTTTTGGATTTTACACAGGTATTTTTTTCGTATCCGGTCTCTTAATATCAATAGTTTTTAATGTACTTTTTAAAAGCCTAAAAACGAAGCGCAAAGTATACATAAACCCGTTTTTGTTTGGGATTTGGAGCGCACTTTTGGGCTCTTACATATCTTCAGATTATTTATACATTACCAAGAGAGGGCACTTGGCTCTTGATAAATTTATACTGTTTTTCTTAATATCTCTCGGATTTTACATATTATCAAGTGTTTTGGGAGATTTCATCACCATATACACAAAATCCAAAACCCAGGAGGTGCCCTCTTCTATACTAAAAGCCAGTATTGTAATAAGTATTTCCACTATAGGGTTTTTTATAGCTTTTCAAAGTATAGGACTTTCCATCACCCCTCTTATAACTACATTGGGCATAGGTACTGTCGTTATAGGTCTTGCTCTTCAAGATACGCTGTCAAACTTTTTATCCGGGCTTTACATACTCATTAGTAAAAGCATAAGAGTGGGGGATTATATAAAATTTGATACCTACGAGGGCTATGTAGAGGATATATACTGGCGCACTACTTACATAAGAACGCTCTCTGGAAACCTCGTGATTGTGCCAAATTCAAAGCTCACCTCAAATGTCATCACAAATTATCATCTTCCTTATCAGGGTATGAGCGTAGTATTTCAAATGAGCGTCGGATACAAAGAAGATCTAAAACAAGTAGAGGAGCTTCTTATAAAAACTGCCAAAGAGGTGATGGAAAAAGTAGAAGGTGTAGATAAAAACTTTGAGCCTTTCATCAGATACAACTCCTTCGGAGCATCTGGGATAAATTTAAGTCTCATCCTGAGAGTAAAAGAGTTTGTAAACCAGTATCTTTTGATACACGAACTCGTAAAAGCCATAAAAGAACTCACAGACAAAGAACGCATAGAAATTCCCTATCAGACGATAAAGATTGTAAAAGACTAATTTATACCTCTACCTTCTAAACAAAAGATTTAATATGATAGTAAGAATTATGCTCAATATAATAGAGCTTGCGAGAGGAAAGTAGAAGCTAAAATTTCCTTTTTTATAAACTATGTCACCCGGGAGTTTTCCAAGAGGTACGTTTATTTTGTTTAATAATATTATTAAAAACCCAAAAACGATGAGGATAATTCCAAAAAATATAAGACTTTTGGCAATCTCATTCATACGGATGTTGGATAATGTTCTGTAAAACAAGCATCACAAAAACCCTCTGGGTCTTTTACGGATCTCATAAGTCCCTCAAGGGATAGGTATTTAAGGGAATCTGCTCCTATGAATTTTCTTATATCCTCCACAGACATATGGCTTGCCATAAGCTCTTCTTTTGTTGGGGTGTCTATGCCATAATAACAAGGTCCTATCACCGGAGGAGAGGCTATCCTCATGTGTATCTCTTTGGCTCCAGCTTGCCGTAGAAGGCTGACAATCCGCTTTGAAGTGGTGCCTCTCACGATAGAATCATCTATTACCACTATACTTTTATCCTTTATCACGCCTTTGTTTGGATTTAATTTCATTAAAACGCTTAAATTTCTAAGATCTTGGGTGGGAGCTATAAAAGTTCTTCCTATATAGTGGTTTCTCACAAGTCCCATCTCGTATGGAATGCCTTTATATTGACTATATCCAATAGCCGCTGGGATTCCAGAGTCTGGCACCGGGATTACGATGTCGGGTGTGATATCGTCTTCTTTGGCAAGCTCCATACCCATTACCTTACGATTTTCATAAGGGTATTCTGAGAATATAAAACTATCTGGTCTTGCAAAATAAATGTGTTCAAATATACATTTTTTGGTTTTTTGGTTTTTGGCAAAAAAATAGCTCCTGATACCAGACTCATCCACGATGGTGATTTCACCAGGTTTTATTTCTCTCCAATAATCTGCTTCTATGATATCAAAAGCACAAGACTCAGAGGCAAATACAATAGCGTTTGAACGCCTTCCCATCAAAAGCGGTCTAAAACCGAGAGGATCTCTTATGGCTATGAGTTTCCCTTTTATTATCATAATAAGGCTGTATGCTCCTTCTACGAATTTTAAAGCGCTCACTATATAAGGAATTATATCTTCATCCAATATATGAGGTTCTATCTCTTGATCTTTTTCCACTATATCTAAAAGCCCCAAAAATATCTCACTATCCGAAGAGCATTTTAGCTCTATGTTTTTTGAATTTACTAAAGACTTTAAAACATGATAGTTTGTGATATTACCATTGTGCACCAAAGCGCATTCTCCAAACCTTTTAGTTTGCCTAACAATCGGCTGGATGTTTGAAGCAGAATTATCCCCTGCGGTAGAATACCTCACGTGGGATATGGCTATTTTGCCGTTTAGGTTTCTGAGCTCTTCTGTCGATAAAGCATCTAAAACAAGGCCTTTGTTGGCTACACGGTTTATATTTATTCCGTCAAAAGCACATATACCAGCGCTTTCTTGACCTCTATGCTGCAAAGCGTATATGCCAAAATATGCAAACACTGCCGCTGCAGTAGGCTCTTTTTCTTCAGTTAAATACACGCCAAAAACACCACACATCATTTATAATATAAATGATTTTAAAGGAAATTGTTATGGCTAATCTTATAACCACTTTTAGGATATTTTGCGGCATTATCGCCTTCTTTTTGATATTATCCCATCATTACACTTGGGCTTTTTGGGTATTTAGTATAGGGGCATTATCGGATTGGTTTGATGGGTCTGTGGCAAGGTCTAATAAAAGCGTTACTGAGTTTGGTAAAGTCTATGATCCTTTTGCAGATAAGATGCTCGTTTTAACCACCGTTATGGGACTTCTGTACGAACATATGCTAAACCCTTACATGGCTACTTTTCTTATGACAAGAGAACTAAGCGTATCTTTTTTGCGTTCTATTGCGAAAGATAAAGATAAAGGGGCTATCTTAACAGGCAAGATAAAAGCTTTTTTTGAAATGCTAAGTATATGCGTCATCCTTCTCGGATTTGTAAATTTAGGGAATATTCTTTTTGGTATTGGGCTTTTGTTTGCATATATATCACTTTTTTATTATATAAAACTCTGGCTTCTCTAAAGACAAATATAAAATGTAGTGCCTTCTTTTACCTCGACGCTTAGCTTGAAATTATGAAGATCAGTTATCGCCTTTACTATAGAAAGCCCTAGTCCAAGCCCTCTTTTGTCTTTTGATACTCTGTAAAATCTTTCAAATATAAAAGGTAAATCTTTTTGAGGTATGCCTTCTCCAAAATCTTTTACATATATGCAATCTCCGGTGTATCCTAATACAATATCTTTATCAGAGTATTTTATGGCGTTTTCTAAGAGGTTTTTAATTGCCACTTTAAGATAGTGTCTGTCTGCTTGCCACGCTTTTTGGCTTTTAATATCTAAAATTAAATTTCTATTTTGGATAGAAAACTCCTCTTTTAGTTCTTTTAGAATATCTTCTACACTTACCTCGGTTTTACTAATAGGGATATTTGATTCAAGGCGGGTGAGCGCTAAAAGATCCTCGGTAAATTTTGACAAAACATCCGTTTGTTTGTAAACTTTTTTAAGTACATCAAAAACTTCATCTTCTTGGTAAACCCCGGTAAGGATTAGCTCAATCTGAGCTTTTATATAGCTGATGGGAGTTTTAAACTCGTGAGAAACATCTCCTATGAAATTTTTTTGGATTTTTATGGTGTTGTTTAGTTTTTGCACCATATTTTTAAAAGCCCTAAACATGATACCGAATTCATCCTTTGAGTCTACATCCCTTATCTGGATATTTGTATTTCCTTGATATATCTGCTCAGAAATTTCTGTGATATCTTCCAATTGTTTTAGGATTTTATTTAAAATAGTATATATAATACCCACTGAGAGTATCACCATGCTTATAGTCAAAAGCCCCAAAATCATCACAAATCTTTTTATAACCTTATTTATCTCTCTTAATCTTCCTATAATGACAAAGTACACATCTTTGGTTTTTTTTACCACATAGGTGTAGTCTTCGCCATTTTCTTTGAATATTCCCTCTGGTTTCGTTAAAAACATCTTCAGAATACTGTTTGTGATAGGAATTGGTTTTTCCGAGTCTTCAAAAGATCCTACCGCTATAAGCTTACCATCTAAAGACAATACAGCTCCTGTGATGTTCTCCGCAGTGATATCGTCCACCATATCTTTTGCCTCTTTTGTGAGATCATTTGAATATATAGCGTAAAAGTCTATAACGGGTTTCGATTGATTGTTTAAATATGTATACATATAGGATATTAAAATTTTGTGAAGAAAAAAAGAGGTGCTTATTGCCACCATTCCCATGCTAAATATAATAAGAGAGCTAAAAAGAATGATAAGTTTTAGCCTAAACGGTGCATCTTTAAATAAAAACATTTAAATCACAGGCTTTGTTTTTCCTCTTTGATTTCGTAGCATTCTATCTCATCTTTTACTTTTATATCATTGTAGTTTTCAAACTTTATGCCGCATTCATAACCTCTTTGGACTTCTGCTACATCTTCTTTAAAACGTTTAAGAGATTCGATTTTACCATCAAAAATCACGATACCATCCCTTATAAGTCTTGCCCTTTGATTTCTTACAATCTTGCCATCAAGCACATAACACCCTGCTACAGTGCCCGCTCCTTTTACTTTGAATGTAGCTCTTGCCTCAGCAACACCGAGGATTACCTCTTTTTTCACCGGGGAGAGCATACCGCTTATAGCTTTCTTCACATCATCCAAAAGCTCATATATGATACCGTATACCCTTATGTCTACCTTCTCTTTTTCCGATAGCTCTTTTGCTTTTATATCTGGCCTTACATTAAACCCAAAGATGATGGCTTTCGCAGCTTTTGCGAGTATTACATCCCCTTCAGTGATGTGTCCCACTGCTTCGTGGATTATTCTTATACCCACCTCTATGGATTTTATATCCATAAGAGATTTTTTTATAGCCTCTAAAGAGCCTACTGTATCAGCTTTTACTATGACTTTTAGTTCTTTTACTTCACCCTCCTTTATCTTCTTAAATATATCATCCAACGATAGGCCCATATCTTTTGTCTTTTCCTGTTCTTTTAGAGCCTTCTTAGCCTGAGCTATCTCTTTGGCTTGTTTTTCGGAATCTACTACTTTTAATGTATCACCAGCTTCTGGGACTTCCTCAAAACCTATAATCTCACAAGCCATAGATGGTGTTGCTTGTTTTAGCCTTTGGCCAGTGCTATCTGTCATCGCCCTCACTCTACCGTAGGTAGCTCCCGTTACATATATATCTCCTACTTTTAAAGTACCTTCGGTAATTAAAACTGTAGCTACAGGACCCCTTTGCTTGTCTAACTTCGATTCTATAATAATCCCTTTAGCTTTTTTATCTGGATTTGCCTTTAATTCCATCATGTCTGCAACGAGCATTACCATCTCAAGGAGCTCTTCCACCCCTTGGCCAGTTTTAGCGGACACATCTACAAATATCGTATCCCCACCCCATTCTTCTGGCATTATACCAAGCTCTGATAGTTCTCTTCTAACCCTTGAAGGATCAGCGCCTGGCTTGTCTATTTTATTTACTGCCACTACTATAGGCACATTAAAAGCTTTTGCATGATTTACAGCTTCTACAGTTTGAGGCATCACCCCGTCATCTGCTGCTACTACAAGAATCGCCACATCGGTGACTTTTGCTCCTCTTGCCCTTAGAGATGTAAAAGCTTCATGTCCCG
>CAZDZN010000001.1:0-23393 GCA_964509905.1 uncultured Aquificaceae bacterium | reverse complement strand
CTAAAAACGTTATAAGCTTACCATCCTTCGTTTTTACTACGGAAGCACCTATGTGCTGTGTAATACCGCCTTTTTCTTTGGCTGCTACATTGGTTTTCCTTATAGTATCAAGAAGCGTGGTTTTCCCGTGATCAACGTGCCCCATCACCACCACGACGGGGGGTCTTGGTTTTAATTTGGAGGAATCTTCTTGCTCTTCTTGTTCTTCTTCTAATATAGCGGTCTCTGGGCTTTTAATCTCAGCCAAAAATCCAAACTTTTCAGCAATTTTAACAGCTAAATTTGGATCTATATTTTGGTTTATAGTGACCAATATTCCCTCTTGAAATAGTTCTTTTATCACCTGAGACGGAGATACACCCATTAGTTCCGCAAACTCCCTTACAGATATTGCCTCCGGAATCTCCACAATTTTTACCTCTTCTTTTTTGATTTGTTCTTTCTTTGGTTCTTCTTTTTTTGCCTCTTGTTTTTGTTTTGGTTTCTTTTCAGCCTTTTGTTCTTTTTTAGGTTCTTGGGGTTTTTGTTCTACTTGATAGCTTTCTAATTTTGGCTTCTCAGGTTCTAAAGGTTTTTCTATAATTTCTTTAGGTGCTTGAATTATTTGTTCGGGCTTAATCTCTTGCTTAATTTCTTTTTCCTCGCTGGGCTCTATGATAGGTGCAATAGGCTTTATTTCCTTTATTTCTGGTTTTTTAGCAATTTTTGGTAGAGGAGGTTGCCTTTTGACTACGGGTTTTTCTTGTATTTTTTTCGATTTTGGTTTTTCTGGCTCTTCTTTGGGAATTTTTAATGTTTCTTCTTCTAAAAGCTCATAAAACTCTATTAAAAAAGCTTTATCTTCCTCATCTATGTATTGGGTTATCTGTGAAATATCTTTGGCTCGCCACTCTCTTAAAACAGATTTTACCTCATCAGCTTTTTCTTGCAAATTATAAGCTTCTATAAAATCTTTCAATCTTATTCCAGTTTTTCTTTTTGACATATCTATATTATACACGAAAAATATTATTGGATTTGGATTAATTTAAGTGGAGTCGACGGGACTTGAACCCGTGGCCTCCGACATGCCATATCGGCGCTCTCCCAACTGAGCTACGACCCCTTAAATATCCTAATATTTTACATTAATTTTTTATTGTTTTCAAGTTTTTCTTTTTCTTGCTTGTAAATTTCATCGAACAAAAAATTACTGTTTGTTCTAACTTTATCAAGAAAGGCTTTTCTCCTTTGAATTTCTTGAGACACAACGCTTTTATTCTCCTGTTTAAGAGTACTTATAAGATGTTCCAAAGCCATACATACCTCCTAAGTTTTAGAATTGGTATTCAGTATATATCGGCTTTTAAATTTTGCAATGATAATATGCTATATATCATACTCTTCTCGTTTTTCCATGCTTTCCTCTAAAGACAACTCATCTACATATCCTATAAGTGTACCAAACTGAATTGCCGTGGCTATACGTGTCATTTTAACATTAGAGGATTTTAAGATTTTCATAATAAAATTTGCCGTGGCTTCACCTTCAGGATTCGGATTTGTAGCTATGATAATTTCTTTGGAGGCGTATTTTTTTATTCTTTCTTTTAAAAGTCCGATACTCAGATCATCTGCCGTAATTCCTTCTAAAGGGCTTACGCGACCACCAAGCACATGATAAACGCCTTTAAATCGTTCAAGTTTTTCTATCTTGTAAGCATCTTGTGATTCTTCCACTACCGCTATGTATTTTTTGCTTCGTTTGGGATTTGAGCATATACTGCATATCTCTTGATCTGTAATAATGTTACATTCTTTGCATCTTTTCATAGAAAAAAGGTTTTCAAGGCTTTTAACGACATCTTGCTTTTTTGCTATATCAAGTTCTAAGAATCCATATACAAACCTTGATGCATTTTTCTCACCGTATCCTGGCATATTTTTTAGTTCCTGAAGAGCTTTCAATAAATTTTTTGGTATAAAATCCTCAAAAGCCAAAAGGTAGGCTCCCTAAAAACTTATCTTTTATGGCCTCTGATAAGTTGTCTTTTACCATGTCTTGGTAATCCTGCATTAAGTGCGTCAAGTCCTCTCTTAAATCGGATATAGGCTTTGAAGATATATCTTCGTGTATCTCAAGGGATTTTATATTTCCAAGCCCATCAAATCTAAGCACAATACCCCCTTTTTCAAGCACATGTTCTCTTAAAGAAAGCTCTTGTTTTAGCTTCTCGTATTCGTTCTCCAAATTTTTTAGCTGCTTCATCATGCTTACTATATCCATTTTAAGATTATATCACAAAAATTTTTATAAAATTTATATAATAGCGGTGTATAATATAATTAAGGAGGTTTTTATGGAAAAGTTTAGTTTTTGGGCTTTTATAATAGCACCTATTTTCATACCTATCGTATTTGGCTTTATATATATATTTACGAAGATGGAATGACATGATATATGTATTTGGCATTGTATTTATAATGGTGCTTTTGGGTGGATTTTTTGTGCTGAGTTTATACAAAGAAAACAAATAAGTGTTATAATAAACATATGAATAAGATTAGGGAGTTTTTTAGCGAATCTATAGCCCATAAGTTAGTATTTAGACTTGCCGTATTGATGCTTTCTGCAGTTATCATTATGGAGGGTGTATTTGCTGTATCCTTTAGAGAGCAGGGTATAAAATATGCTCTATCAAAAGCAAGAGTGGTAGCATCCCTTGTAAGAGACGGCCTTACATCTTTGATGATAATGGGTGTAATAAAAGACAGAGATTCCTATATCAAAAGATTGGAACGCATAAAAGGTATGGATAACATACACATAGTAAGGGGTCCAGCGGTGGATAAGCAGTTTGGACCGGGACTTCCTACAGAACAACCCAAAGACAATTTAGAAAAACTTGTGCTTTTAACAGGAGAGCCTGTATATAAAATATACGAAACCCCTTCTAAAGTCCTTGTAAGAGACATAATACCTTATAAAGCCTCCAGCAAAGGTATGATTAATTGTCTTCAATGTCATGAAGTTCAAAACGGCCAAGTGTTAGGAGCCGTGGATATCACGTTGGATGTAACTGATATAAGATACAAAGCGGCCATAGTGATGCTTATAGTATTTTTTATATTTGTAGGTTTGTTTGGTGCATTGTCTTACTCTATATTTAGGTTTTCAAAGTCTTACATAGATATATTTAACAAACTTGTAAAGAGTTTTGGGTTTTTACAAGAGGGGAGATTTGAAGATAGTAAAATTAAAGATTTAGATAACGTGATGATTGTAAAAAATGATCATATAGTCGCAGATGAAGCTGGTAAAGTAGTGATATTTTTCAATAGGATGGTGGATATACTATACAATACGCTCGAAGATATTCATAAAAAAACCGTAATGCTTATAGGTTATGATGTTATGAAGTCTGGAAATACGATAAAAGATACCGATAAAATAGTAAGCGAATTGGCGAATATATATAAGTTCAAAAAAACGATAGAAAAAGATGCTACAAAGGAAGACATATATCACAGACTTTACACGATACTATACAATTATATGGGTTTAGATAAATTTAGCCTTTACGAGGTATCTTATGATAAAATGAAACCGGTGTTTGTAGAAGGTATGACAGAACTACCCACTACAAGTTTATGGTGCAAAGAGGAAATACTAAAAGATAACGCTTGTTGTAGGGCTTATAGAACCGGATCTGAAGTGGATAGTGAAGAGTTTCCAAATGTCTGTAAATGTTTTGTAAAAGATGGGGAGGAGTTTAAAAAAGATGAGAATTCATTGGAATACCATTGCATACCTATATATCTAAACGGCCATGTACACAATGTGCTTCAAATAGTATATGAGCATTACATGGAAGATTTCATAAACATGATGATCCCCTATATAAAAGGGTACATAGATGAAGCTGTACCAGTGATGGAATCCAAACTTCTTATGGAAAAATTAAAAGAGCAATCTATACGAGACCAACTTACAGGATTTTACAACAGAAGATACATAGAAGAGGCTATAGAACCAATCCTTAACAACGCAAAAAGAAGAGGAGCTACCACAGGCATACTTATGCTCGATGTGGATCACTTCAAAGAGGTAAATGATAATTATGGACACGATGTGGGAGACATGGTATTAAAGTTTGTCTCAAAAGCTATAAAAGAGTCAATAAGGGAATCCGATATTCCAGTAAGATTTGGCGGAGAGGAGTTTTTGGTGCTTCTAACAGATGTAAAACCCGAAGACAGCGTAGATGTAGCCGAGAAAATCAGAAAGAATATAGAATCAAAGGCAATAAGTCTTCCAAATGGCAGTACTATAAAAAGAACTATAAGCATAGGAGTGGCAGAAATACCTACAAATACCGAGAAGTTCTGGCAAGCTGTGAAATTTGCAGATGTGGCCCTTTATAGAGCAAAAGAATCTGGTAGGAATAGAGTAGTTAAATATCAAGAGGGTATGTGGACAGAAGAAGAATATTAATGAATATATGATAAATCCGAAAAAAGTAGAGTTTGAAATATCGAGAATTATAAAAGACAAAGATAAGGTCACAAAATATATTTTGGCAGCTTTTTTTGCTGGAGGGCACATTCTCATAGAAGACGTACCAGGGGTTGGCAAGACTACACTGGCTATTTCTATGACAAGAGCAATGTCTTTGAGCTTCAGCAGAATTCAATTTACTTCGGATCTCATGCCTTCAGATATATTGGGAATATATATATACGACGAGCGAAAGAAAGATTTCGTTTTTAAACCCGGTCCTATATTTAACAACATCGTTTTAACAGATGAGATAAATAGGGCTCCTCCCAAAACCCAAAGCGCTCTTTTGGAAGCTATGGCAGAAAAAACGGTAAGCATAGAGGGCAGAACCCATATATTGGAAGAGCCATTCTGTGTAATAGCTACTCAAAATCCTATGGATAGCTATGGAACATTTGCGTTACCAGAATCCGAGTTAGATAGATTTATGATAAAAGTATCTATGGGATATCCATCCCCTGAAGTAGAAAAAAATATCCTTTTAAACGGAGACCCTACTGAGCGTATAAACGATATTACGAAAGTCCTTACAAAACAAGATGTACTTGATATCATGAGACATGTAAAATATATATATGTATCCGAAGAGGTGATAGATGCTCTAATGTTCATCGTTCAAAAAACCAGAAATCATAAAGATGTATATATGGGTGTCTCCCCAAGAGGGGCATTGCAGATGGTAAGTTTGGCAAAATCTTACGCTTTTTTGATGGATAGGGATTTTGTAACTCCTTTTGATGTCATAGAGCTTGCCCCAATAGCATTTTCTCATAGAATCCTCACAGAAGACCCATCCCAGAAAAAAAACCATATTATAATAGAGGAGATATTAAAAGAGGTGAAGCTATGAAAATATTTTATGGGATCTTACTATTCGGTATAGTATTAATTCTCGTTTTTATCACATGGCTTAATAAAGACAGCGTATTTTATCTAAGATTAAGTCCAGATATAAATGGATATTATTATCATACATTGGCTTATCCTATAGGACTTTGGATAAGCTCAAGTCTTGTAATAGGTTTTGTAGTAGGGTATGTTTTGGGAATTTTAAAAAAATGATAGTAAGCGCCGTAGATGTGGGCTCTTACAGTATAAGACTTGGCGTGGCTAAAACAGATCCATTTGATATCGTATATGAAAGAGGATGTATCGTAGAGCTTGGATCAAATGTAAAACAAACCGGGTTTTTGGAAGAAGATAAGATAGAAAAAGCTATACAGATAATAAAAGAGTTCAAAAATATATCTCAAGAGATGGGCGCACAAAAAATAATCGCTATAGGCACTGAGGCTTTAAGAAAAGCCAAAAACGCAAAAGATTTTATAAGAAAAGTTTACAATGAAACGGGTATTGAGATAAACATCATCTCTGGAGAAGAAGAGGGAAGACTTTCTTACCTTGCAAGCATTTATTCTTTGAATTTAAACACAAGGGGGGTGGTAATAGATCAAGGAGGAGGATCCACTGAATACATATTTGGTAAAGGTCTTGAGGTAAAAGAGGTGAACTCTATGCCCTTTGGTATAGTAAGTCTCACTGAAGAATTTTTGAAAACAGACCCTCCAAAAGAGGATGAAATAAAAGCCCTTTTTGATTTCCTTGATAAAAGCTTAAAACATATTTTAAAACCAGTAGACCTCGTGGTAGGGATAGGTGGGACAATAACTACCATAGGAGCACTCCACTATCACATATACCCATACAACGGTAAAATAATACATGGGAAAATTTTATCTTTTAAGATGATAGAAGATTGGTTTTGGACTCTTGCAAGAAAAAGCATCAAAGAGCGTCAAACCTACAAAGAGATAGAGGATAAAAGAGCAAAAGCTATAGTATCTGGTATTGGGATTTTTTATAAAACTTTAGAGCTTTTCAGAAAAGATTATCTTGTGGTGAGCGATTTTGGATTAAAACATGCGATACTATTAAAAGCGGCTGGAATTATTTAATCCTCTGAAAACCTTTGTTCTTTCCACGGATCTCCTACATCGTGGTAGCCCCGGAGTTCCCAAAAGCCTTTTCTATCTTTATCCATAAACTCAAGAGCCTTTAAGTATTTTGCACTCTTCCACGCATAAAGAGACGGTATCACAAGTCTTATGGGGAAACCATGCTTTCTGGGGATTATTTCCCCATTCATCTTGTAAGCCAATACAGAATTTTCATCATAAAGATATTCTATGGGGAAGTTTGTAGTATATCCTTCCAAGCAATGAGCCATCACGAATTTTGCCTCCGGTTTTGGTTTTATCATATCTAAAAATTTTACCGTTTTAAGTCCTTCCCAGGTAATATCTCTTACGCTCCAAGTGGTAACGCAGTGAAAATCCGCCATGATCTTATCCTTTGCTATGGATACGAATTCATGGTAAGAGAGCTCTAAGGGGTTTTCTAAAAGACCAAATGCACTAAATCTATAAGTGTCTATATGTATCTCTGGAAGTTCTCTCACAATATCGTAAACAACGGGTTTTGAGATCCACTTTTGACCTTTGGGCATTTTTTCCATAAAACCAATATAAAAATGAGGATTTTATTTGTTATGATTCATCATCTATTCTTGATTCTTCGTGTTTTACGATTTTAGAAAATATAATTATCAAAACCCCTCCTATAACAGCAGTCTCTACAATTCTTTGGGCATACATCTTAAACACATTAGGCACTTGTCCCGTCTGAAACATGCAGTCATAACAATGAGTATGGCCTTGGTAAGGAGTGCCTTCAAGCATATGTACAATATGCTCTATAAAATGCAAAAAACTATCCATACTTATAAGTATACTATCTATTTCTAAAAGCGGTAGTAAAAATTATAATAAGCCCTATTGCAAATAAGATACCAAGAAAACCAACTACCATCATAGAATGATGAGAAAACGCCATCTGCTTTTGAGCTATACCATGCCAATCCATAAAAAAATTATACACCCTTAATATAAAAGAAATATAAAAAGGGGCTAAAAAGCCCCAGAAAATATTTATTCGTAGGTGTACTCTATAGTAGGAGGAAATCTACCAAAAGCATCTTCACTTACTATATGAGCCATCTTTATCACCCGACGCTTTACCCTTAAAGCTTTAAACTTTATGTGAGCGCTGCAGAGTATTTCTTTTACATCCTTTGATGGGTCTTGTGAGTTTTGAGGGTCTTTGTAAGTACTGTCTTGGTATTTGGCTTTTAAAAGCATGAAATTGAACACTTTTAAATCAAGTCCAGAAAATATTACAAGGTATATAGCATATCCAAGATAGTTTATAATCTCTTCCACATACGGGCTTACGCTATCCATACCAGCATCGTTAATGAGGGTTTTAAAAAGGCTTATAAAATCTTTCTTAGAAAGCCTGTTGGAAGTAGCTTTTATATTTTGAAGTGAAGTTAAGAACTTTTGAAAATCGTCATCAAGTATTTTATCATAAAGAAGAAGCGAAACTATATTTTTTCCATGAAGAGCGTCGTATCCTTTGAAGTTTGCCCAAGCTTGAATGATACTCGGCACATCAGAACCTATCAAAGACTTTATCTTTGACCTTATGTCAGTGCTTTTGTTTGATACAAGTATCTTATTTAGAGTTTTATTTAAACTCATATATACCTCCTAAAACAAGTCTTTTAAATCTTCCAGAATAGAATTTAATCTTGGGCTTATCTCTTCTAAAATGTCTAAGAGTTCAAGCAAAATGTTTTTCTCGTGCGGGTCTTTTACATTTTCTATAAGAACCTCAATATCTTGGATAAGTTTTACAAACTTTGGGGCATCTTCCATTAAAAATTCAACTATCTTTAAGTCCATAACATCCTCCTTTTAAATCCCCCCGGCAAGAGGGGGAAAGAATTTTTAAGCAAGCTGATCGCAAGAGCGATACAATACTACCTGGCCAGTTTTCTTGTCTTTTTTGCTTCTTATCTCAGAAGTGAGTTTTCTTATCACGCATCGTCCAACGCTTACGATATCCGCCTTTCCAGAAGCGCTTAAGATCGTGCCTATGCTCGGGGTTTTTGAGCTTTTTTTAGATTGAAGAGAGTTTACTATGCTCTGAAGCTCAGCCTTTTGACCTTGGTCTGTTATTTCTTTAAGGATTTCTTCTAAAATAACTATCTCTTCAGCCTTTTTGGAAGTTTTTGAGGTTTTTGATTTGTGAGAAGAGACCCTTAGTTCTTTAGCCCAAAACTTCAAGGCCTCTGAGATAACGAGTGGAGTTCCATTTACAATGTCTCCAAATACAAAGTAGTATTTGTTTGGGTCTTGGGGCAAAGTACTGGAATCCCCTATGTCCACTACCGTAACAAACCTCGATAAAAGCTCGTATCCGCCGGCCTTTATGAGATTCTGGGTAGCTACGCTTGACCTGTTTAGGTCAAAGCTCTCTGTGATGGGTGCCATGTGGGGCATTACAAAAGTCTTTAACATACGCCTTACCTCCTAAAGTTGATATTTAAAATTTTTTCCAAAAGCCAAAAAACTATTAGAAGCTTGTCCAAAGATGTCTAAACCGATATATGGTATAACTCATACAAGTTTTGATGCTTTTAGAATAAGAAAATAGTAAAATATATCTATGAGAAGATTTTTAATAACCGGCGGCGCTGGGTTTATAGGTTCTCGGATCGCCCTAAAACTTCAAGAGCTTTACCCAAAATCCTATATACTGTTAGTGGATAACTTTTCTTCAGGATATTTCAAGACCCTATATGGATTTAAAGGAGAAGTATTAGAAGGGGATGCAAAAGACAAAGAGCTTTGGGATTATCTAAAGAAAAACTATAGCTCTTTTGAAGCTGTTTTTCATAAAGCTGCTATTACGGATACTACGATACAAGACCAAGCTTTTATGATGGATGTAAATACCAACGCCATGAAATATATAATAGGTGCTTGCGTAAAATGGGATGCAAAGCTAATATACGCCTCTTCCGCCGGAGTTTACGGAAACACGCCTGCACCTATGAAAGAGAATGAAGGGCTTTTGCCGGAAAATATATATGGCTTTTCAAAGCTCATGGCAGACAATATGGTAAAAAAAGCCTTAGAGGAGTATATGCCTTTCAAAGCGGTCGGCTTTAGATATTTTAATGTCTATGGACATGGAGAGCAGTATAAGGGCAAAACTGCAAGCATGATATATCAATTGGCAATGCAGATAAAATCTGGGAATAGACCAAGGCTTTTTAAGTATGGAGAGCAAAAAAGAGACTTTGTATATATAGAAGATGTAATAGATGCAAACATGAGGGCTTTAGAGCGATACGATGTATCTGGAATTTACAACGTAGGCTATGGGAAAGCCAGAACATTCAACGACATAGTATCTATATTAAACAAACTTATGAACGTGAATTACGAGATAGAATATTTTGATTGCCCATATAAGTTTTATCAAAATCATACAGAAGCTGATATTTCTAAGATTACAAAAGAGTTGGGATACAAGCCTAACTTTGATTTAGAAAGCGGGATAGAGCATTATCTTAAAAGCCTGAAACTTATATGAATTTAAAAAATCTTACTGGTCCTTTTTGGGTATTAGGAGAGCATGACGAACCCTATTTAAAAGCCAGGGAAAGCTCTCTGGAGTTAGTGGGAAACACTCCTTTGGTTAGGATAAGAAAAGTTTTGGAGGCTTTTGATGTAAAAGATAGCGTGAAGATATACGCAAAGATTGAAAGTGTAAATCCAGGTGGCTCTGTAAAAGATAGAGCTGCACTTTCTATGTTTTTAAATGCTATAAAAAGTGGTGTCATAGATGAGCAGAAATCTGTGATAGATGCCACTTCTGGAAATACTGGCATTGCATTGGCAATGGTGGGAGCATCACTAAGAATAAAAGTAGAATTGGCGATGCCATCCAATGTAAGTGAAGAAAGAAAAAAAATTCTTGAGGCTTACGGTGCTAACACTCACTATACAGACCCGCTTGAGGGTACAGATGGGGCTATTTTGTATGTAAGAGAGCTGGTTAAAAAATATCCTGATAGATACATATATTTAGACCAATACAACAATCAAGCCAATTGGCAAGCGCATTTTTATTCTACAGGCATTGAGATTTACAATCAAACTGGGGGTAAAATCACCCACTTTGTGGCAGGGATTGGCACCGGTGGGACTATAATGGGAACCGGAAGACGTCTAAAAGTTTACAATCAAGATATACAGATAATAGGCATCCAACCAGCATATCCATTTCATGGTATAGAAGGATTAAAACATATAGAATCTTCCATAAAACCTGGTATCTTTGACGAGACATTTTTAGATAGAACAATTTTTGTAGATACAGAAGAATCTTATGATATGACAAGGCGGCTTGCCAGAGAAGAAGGGCTTTTTGTAGGCCAATCCTCTGGAGCTGCACTAATAGGAGCTATAAAGTTAGCCAAAGAATTAGAAGAGGGGCTTATTGTGACAGTGTTTCCAGATGGTGGAGATAGATACCTTTCCACCAGAGTATGGGGTAAGTGATATGGAAATTTTAAATCTTGTAGATATTTTTAAAAGCCAAAAGACTTATCATACAGAAGAAGATATAGACTTATCAAAAGACATGCTTCCGGAGGATATAAAGAGTATAAAGTCTCATGTAGATATAGACATATACCCAAGAGGATATATGAGATACGAGTTTCATATAAGATTAAAAGCCCATACAGAAGCCATTTGTTCAGTGTGTCTTAGTGAGTTTGGATTTGATATAAATATGGATGAGGTTTTGGAGCTTTTAGATAAAAGTTTAGAGGTATATTCAAAATCGCACGCTTTAAAAGAAGAAGAGTTTTATACATACTATATAGACCAAGAGAAGTTTGACCCTTCGGAGATAATCCAAGATCTCTTGCTAAGCTCAATACCCGTAAAGCTTTTGTGCAAAGAATCTTGTAAACTTGAATTCAAAAAAGTTGAGCAAACCAACAAAAGTTTTGCTATACTTAAAGAGTTACTAACTAAGGAGGCAAAAAATGGCGGTACCAAAACGTAGGACTTCTCGTTGGAGAAGAAACCAAAGAAGAGCGCAGGCTTTTTTCGCAAGGCTTAAAAGTGCAAGCATAGTAAAGTGCCCAAACTGCGGCGAATTTATGAAACCTCACAGAGCCTGCCCTTACTGCGGACATTACAGAGAAAGGCAAGTATTAGAAGTTTAAAGCTTTTAAATGGAAAGTTTTCGTATAGCTTTAGACTGTATGGGGGGAGATTATGCCCCCGATGAAATTGTAAAAGGTGGTATATTAGCATTAGAAGAGTTTGACTGTGAAGTAATATTTATAGGGAAAGAAGAACTTATAAAAGGTGTATTAAAAAAGCACAAGTTAAGAACTGACATAAATATAGTAAATGCTGAAGATTTTATAGATATGCATTCATCTCCTTCTTCTGTTTTAAAAAGAAAGCAATCTTCTCTTTATATAGCTGGAAAATTACTAAAAGAAAACAAAGCGGATGCCTTAGTTTCAGCGGGAAACACTGGAGCGGTATTGGCTGTAGGTAAGTTTGTCGTAGGTTCTTGTGATTTCTTGGAAAGACCAGCCATAGCGGTGGCATTACCCAATAAGCTTGGTAAAAAAACTGTACTTGTAGATGTAGGAGCAAATGTGGATAGCAGGCCAAGGCATCTGTTGGATTTTGCCGTGATAGGACATACATACGCTGAAGAAATATTAGGAATAAAAAGCCCATCAGTAGGAATTTTGAGCATAGGAGAAGAAGACGGCAAAGGCAACGAGCTTGTAAAAGATACATTCCCTCTTCTTAAAGGGACAAAGCTGAATTTTAAAGGGAATGCCGAGGGAAGAGATATATACAACGGCACTTTTGATGTGATAATCTGCGATGGTTTTGTAGGTAATATTGTCTTGAAAGCTTCTGAGAGCCTTGGTATAGCTCTTATAGAGATGATAAAAGAAGAGGTGATAAAAAGAAGTATAAGTAAGATTGGGGCTTTTCTTATGAAACCCGCTATAAATGCCTTTAAGAAAAAAGTGGATTTTGAAGAATACGGAGGAACACCTCTTTTGGGTGCCCAAAAGCCTGTCATCATAACACACGGTAGAGCCAACGCAAAAGCCATAAAAAACGCTATAAAGATAGCAAAGGCATTTTTGTCTCATCATTTTAATGAAAAAATGAAAGAGAACTTTGAAAAGTATATAGAACCAGCTTTAAAGGAAGACTAATGGGAATATATATAAAATCCATAGGAATTTATGTACCAGAGCATACTCTTGCAAACGAAGATTTGGAGGAAAAGATAGATACTACCGATGAGTGGATAAGAACGAGAACTGGTATCAAAAAAAGACATATAGCAAAAGATGAATCTGTGTATGATCTTGCGATAAAAGCTGGAAAGATGGCAATGGAAAAAGCAAACCAAAAGGAAGTAGACCTCATAATAGTAGCTACTTTAAGCCCAGAGACAATTTTCCCAGCTACCGCCTGTGTGGTACAAGAGCATATAAAATCAAGATTTGCTTTTGATATATCTGCCGCTTGTAGTGGATTTTTGTATGGACTTGATATCGCCAAAGCTTATTTAGAATCTGACAATATAAACTCTATCCTTTTAATAGGAGCAGAAAAAATATCTTCTATAATAGATTGGTCTGATAGAAGCACCTGCGTGCTTTTTGGAGATGGAGCTGGAGCGGCAGTGATTACCAGAGGAGATGGTGATATAATGTCAAGTGTAATGTTTTCAGATGGTAAACACAAAGACCTTCTTTATGCAAATAGATGTGGATATCTTAAGATGAATGGAAAAGAAGTATTTAAATATGCGGTTAAAAATATGGAGAGCGCTTGCAAACTAGCCCTTGAAAAGGCTAATCTAAGCATGGAAGACATATCCCTTGTAATCCCACATCAGGCAAATATAAGGATTATTAATTCTTTATCTGAAAAGCTGAAAATACCAAAAGAAAAAGTCTATGTAAACATCGAAGATTACGCGAACACCAGCGCTGCTTCTATACCTATCGCCATGTATGAAGCTTTTGAAAAAGGTGTATTAAAAAGAAAAGATAAGGTGCTCCTTACTGCAATGGGTGGTGGGTTTACTTGGGGAGCGTCTGTATTGGAGTTTTGATATGGGGAAGGTGATAGGTTTTAATCCAAACAAGGAAGAGCCAGAAGGACGAAAAGAACAACTTCCAAAAGAGCCTGACAATTTTCCGCCATTTTTAAAAGAACTAAGAGACTTTATACTGAGCTATTATCCAAATACGATATCTGATATACTTGGGTTTAACGGGTTTTTGAAAAACGATAGTCCATATGTGTTTGTAGGATATGTGGTTTGGGAGGATAAGAGAGGGGCTCGGGCAATTACACCTCTTATAGCGATGTTTAGGAACGTGGATAAAAGATTTGCTTTTTTAAATGCTAAAAACCATTACTTTGACCCTCAGGTGCTAAAATCAGACGTTGAGTCTTTGGGTATAAACATAGACGCTATATTTAAGGCTCTTGATAATCATGAGAGATAAACTCTCAAAGATATTTTTCCTGTTTTTGGCTTTTAGTATTATAAGCTTTGCGGATAAAAGAGTGGTACTTAACTTTCAAAACCAAGATATATCCGATGTGGCTATGTTTATGTCAAAACTCACCGGTAAGACCATCGTCGTAGGAAATGCTAAAAGCTTACCCAATATAAGTGTAAGCTCCGAAAAACCCGTATCCGTAGAAGACGCATGGCATCTTTTTCTAACAAGCTTAGCCCTTGATGGATATACGGTGGTAAAATATAAAAACTTTTACAAGATAGTACCTATAAGACAAGCAGGGGCTTTTAGTCTAAAAGTATCGAAAAGAGTTTATCCAAACCCAAGTGTAGAAACTTACATATACTTTGCCCACACAAACGCAAACATTTTACTAAACGCCGTAAGACCTTTCTTAAGCCAGTATGGAAATGCCACAGTGTATACTCCGTCAAACGCCATCGTGATATCTGACTTGGGCATTTCTCTTGCTAAAATCCAAAAACTTCTTAAAGAGATAGATATATCAAATTTGAGCTTTTCTTTAAACCTATACGAGGCAAAAGACCCAAACCTCGTAATAAAGGCTCTATCTCCATTATCAGGACCCATATCTCAGCGCTTTGGTATACCAATGGTAGTATCTGGTATAAAAAAACCCCATTCTAAAAGTGGATATGTGCTTATATATGCCCCAAAATCTATGCAAAAATCCATAGAAAATATAATAGAGAAGATAAATAAAAGCGCTTCCAGATTTTCAAGGCATTATTATGTAATCCCCCTTCAAAACGCCTCTGTGGGAGAGATGGCTAAAACCCTCGCTTCTTTGTTTGGAAGCGCCTCTGCTATAAGCCCCAGTAACAAAAGACCCACCGGCATAGGAGGATGGAAGCAACAAGCACAATCAAACACGCAAACAGCTTACCAGCCCCAAAATACACCCATAAACTATTCCAATAAACCCACAAGTCTGCCACGGAATATTGGTTCTATATCTTTATCCGATGGTACTAAGATAGGTTTTGATAGAGCTACCAACAGCATTATACTATATGCCACAAAATCCCAATATGAAAATCTCAGAAACCTCATAAAAAAACTCGATGAAAAACGCATACAAGTGCTAATAGCAGCTTCCATAGTAGAGGCTAATATATCAAAAGAACTAACCACCGGTGTAAATTGGCAAGCCATTGGGAAAAATGGAGGAATTGGTTTTAACCCAGCTTCTTTGCAAACAATATACCAAGGACTTTTGTCTGGCAATTTCATCGTAGGGGTTACTGGAAGCGGCAATATAAGTGCCAATATGAACAACTCAACTGTAGTATTTCCAGATTTAGCGTTATTTTTAAGTCTTTTAGAAAAAGGCACGGGATTTAAAATCATATCAAATCCAAAAGTTTTGACCCTTGATAATGAAGAGGCAATTATAAAAGAAGCCCAAGTATATCCTTATGTGACAGGCTCTCAATACAATGTAAACGGATATCCAATACTCACCTACGATTATAAGGATATAGGTCTTGAACTAGATGTAATACCTACTGTTTCAAAAAATAACATAAGGCTTGGGATAAATTTGAACCTTCAAGATATTACCGGTACCGTAAATTCAAACGTAAACGGTCAACAAGTACCTATACCCATAACAACTGATAGAGTGCTAAATTCGGAAGTGGTTGTGAAAAGCGGTCAAACAGTGGTATTAGGTGGACTTGTAAATAACAACACCATAAGAAATATAAACGGTATCCCTATCCTTCAAGACATTCCATATCTTGGGAATCTATTTAAATATCAAGATAATACGAACCAAAGGACTACACTTTTCATATTCATAACACCTTATATCATTAAAAGCCCAAGACAGCTTGCAAACATCACAAAAGCAAATGAAATCATAGCCCACAAAATATACGAACACATAGAAAAAGCCAAATAAGACTTAAATCATTTTAATGGTAAGTATTAAATGCTATCTTAAAATACCGATATATCGTTTATGAACCGATTAAAAATTTTGTGTTTGGGGCTTTTAGCAATATTGTTTAGTTCTTGTAGTGCTGAGATAACAAACGCCTCTTTGTACGGCACCTATAGGCCTCAGTATGCCAAAAGACCAGTATATTACAATTCTAAGGCATCATATTATCCAGTGATTCAAAACAATCCACAATATCTAAATCTCATATACACAAAAGATGTAGATAAATATGTGAATTATTTTGTATACCGAGACAGATCTTTTATAGAAAGATCTATAGAAAAAGCTATTTACTTTTCTCCTATAGTGCTTCCCATACTCAAAAAATACAATTTACCCTCGGATTTTATATATCTTCCAGTTATAGAAAGCGGGTACAATCAGTATGCGGTATCAAGCACTGGAGCATCGGGCATCTGGCAACTCATGCCACAAACTGCCAGAGACTATGGACTAATAGTAAACAATCAGATAGATGAGCGCTTTGATATTATAAAATCCACAGAGGCGGCAGCACATTATCTTAGTGATCTTTACAATCAATTTGGCGATTGGAATAAGGTCTTGGCAGCTTATAACTGCGGCTCTTACTGCGTATCATCGGTCTTTAGAGAAAATCCTTCTGGGAGTTTTTGGGCTTTTAAAGGAGCTTTTCCGAAGCAAACCCAAGATTATGTACCAAAATTCTTAGCAGTGCTGGATATTGTTAAAAATGCCCGGTATTTTGGCTTTAACATAAAAAAAAGATATTTTAATTACACTCTCCACATATACAAGCCCTATTCTCCTCAAGAGCTTCAAAGCATAGCTCAGAGCTATGGGATAAATTATAATCTTCTTAAAAACCTAAACCCTCAGATAAGAACAAGTACAGTCCCAGCTGGAGCTTATGTTTATATCCCATCATTTTCTAATAGGCCCTATTACAGGGAGGCTTCTTCAAACGATTCTATAAAAAAGCTTATAAGCGGTGATTTTAGATAAAATAGATGTTTTCATATTAGCAGGAGGACAAAGCAAGCGCTTTAAAGAGGATAAAACCCTTTTTTTTATAGAAAATAAACCAATGATAATGCATGTAGTAGATAAAGTCTTTGAATCTGCAAACAATCTTTACATAGTATCCAAAGACACCGGTAAATACAATTTTATTAAAAGCGCAAAAACGATAAAAGATATAACCAATTATCAAACCCCTCTTAGCGGTATATACACAGCTTGTTTTCACACGGACAAACCTTTTTTGATAATAGGAGCAGACATGCCTTTTATAAAAAAAGAGCTCATCTCTTATCTTATAAAAAACCACAAAAATCAAGCCACTCTTTTTAAAATAAATGGCTTTTTAGAACCTCTTTTTGGAGTTTATGAGCCTGCTATAAAAGATAAGATAAAGATCAATCTTGACAAAAACATCTTTTCCATAAACGCACTTTTAAAAGAACTTGAGCTAAACATAATATCCGAAGAAGAGGCTCTGAGAATAGATAAAATGCTTTTATCTTTTTGCAATATAAACACAAAAGATGACCTTTTAAACGCCTATTCAAAAAGAGTTTAGTGTTATGCTAAATAGTATGAAATATACCACAGAGGATAACGATTAGTTTAAGACAAAACATCTCAAGAGCGTTTGTTATATAATATCATTATGATATTTATTTTGGGTGCTGGTAAATGGGGTTATGCTCTGTCTTACGCTTTTGCCAAAAAACGTTTATATATAACCCTTTATGATGTAAACCAAGATGTGCTAAACTCGGTACCGAAAAAAGAATATATTAAAACTACATCAAATATAGAAGACATTAAAAACCATGATACAGTGATAATAGCAACTCCCACTCAGCATATAAAAGATGTAATTGATAATTGTATTTCAAAACCCACCATCATAGCTTCAAAAGGGGTGGATATTTCCACTCACAAGGATGTGGTGGATCTGGCTTTGGAGTATGGACTTAAAAAAGAGGATGTATTTGTCTTGTCTGGACCGTCTTTTGCAGACGATGTGATGTCGGATTTGCCAGTGGCTTTGACGCTTGGGTATTTTGAAAAAACTACAGCACTAAAACTTCAAAAACTTCTTTCGTTTGAACTTTTTAGAATATACATTTCAAGTGACATAAAAGGAGTAGCACTTGGCGGGGCGCTAAAAAATGTAATAGCTATAGCATCAGGGATCGTAGAAGGATACGGGCTGGGGGATAGTGCAAAAGCAGCTCTTATCACCAGAGGGCTCTCTGAGATGATAAAGATAGGAAAGTTTATGGGGGCAAAAGAAAAAACATTTTACGGGCTTTCCGGAGTAGGAGATCTATTTCTAACATCGAGCTCAAATAAATCAAGAAACAAGCGTTTTGGGCTTTTAATAGGAAAAAATAAAAAAGCAACGGAGGCTCTAAAAGAGATAAACCAAACAGTGGAAGGTTATTACACAGTAAAAGCCATATACGAGGTAGCCCTAAAAGAAAAGCTTGATCTTCCTATAAGCACTGCCGTTTATAATATACTTTATGAAAACATGCCCATAAAAGAGGTTATGAAAAATCTATTATCAAGAGAATTGAAATCAGAGGATGAGTAAAATAAAGCTTGAAAATATAGACATATCGCTTCTTACAGCCATTGGGAAATCTTTGTCTCAAAAAGACTTTGATAAAGCTCTTAGGGATATCCTCAAGATATTTTACTCCTTTTGGGGGATAGAGTATTCATACATCGCTTTTTACGATAAAAGCGATAAAACTCTAAAAATAAAAGAAGCTTTTGGATTTTCTCAGAATGTAAAAAAACTTAGCTTTGAATCTGGAGAGGGCATAGTGGGTAATATTTTTAAAACTGGAATCCCAGTGGTTATAAAAGATCCAAAAAAAGATAGATCTTTTTTGAATAAAACAAAGATATTGGATAAAATATCAAACGAGACCTTCATAGGGGTACCGATAAAAGTAGAAGAACAAACCATTGGAGTTTTTTGTATTTTTAAAAGCCTTGATAAGCATGAAGAACTTACCAGAGTAGTGGATATCATGCTTATAGCCAGTACCATGATTGGAATCTCTTATAAGCTTTTTGATATACTTCAAGAGGAAAAGGCTTTTTGGGAAGAACAAAAACAAGAGCTCACTCAAAACTTCTCAGACACTTATCACATAGATGGATTTATAGGAAGTTCTGATGCTATAAGTCTTCTTAAAAACACTATTTACAAAGTAGCCCCCACAGATAGCACGGTATTGTTGCTTGGAGAAAGCGGGGTAGGCAAAACACTTGTAGCAAAAGCAATACACACATTAAGCCCAAGAAAAGACAAACCGTTTATCTCTATAAATTGTGCTGCAATACCAGAAACTCTCATAGAGGCGGAGCTTTTTGGTTATGAGAAGGGAGCTTTTACTGGTGCTACTCAATCAAAAAAAGGCAAATTTGAACTGGCAAACGGTGGAACCATATTCTTAGATGAGATAGGAGAACTTCCCCTTCAATCTCAATCAAAACTTCTAAAGGTGCTTCAAGAAAAAGAGTTAGAAAAGATAGGGTCTGAAAAAAGTATATTCGTGGATGTAAGGGTGATAGCTTCTACTAACAAGGACCTACCATCTATGGTAAAAAACAAAGAGTTTAGGGAAGACCTTTATTATAGATTAAATGTAATACCTATAAGGATACCACCTTTAAGAGAGAGAAAAGAAGATATACCTCTTTTGGTAAAGCACTTTTTAGATAAGTTTAACACCCAATACAAAAAGCATATTTCCGTTACAAAAGAAGCTCTTAGTGCTATGATGGAGTACGATTGGCCAGGCAACATAAGAGAACTTGAAAACCTCATAGAAAGGCTCGTGGTTATAAACACCCAAGATATATCCAAAGAAGATATAAACTTCGTCCTAAGACCAAATTATGAGAAAAAATTTGAGAAGGACATTCCAAATCTCATCCAATACACAGAAAAAGAGGCTATCATAAACGCATTGGAAAAATGTGGCTATGTAAAATCAAAAGCTGCAAAAATTCTTGGGTTTAGCCTAAGACAACTTGATTACAGAATTAAAAAATACAACATAGAGATTAAGAAAATATGAAATATCTAAAAGATTATAGGGTCTTATTTGTTTTAATAGTAATATTATACTTATTTGTATTAAACCTTCCTTATGTGGGAGAAGAAGCAAACTGGGTGATACCTTCTTTTGAAATGAGCTACTTCAAAGAATACATGCTTCAAACAATATACGACACACCTTATTACAGGCCCCCTCTTTTTAACTATCCCACTATTTTGTTTTCAAAGCTTTTTGGATGGGAGTATGCCAAAGCTATCCAGCGTCTTCAAACGATCACAATGACTATACTCACAGCCCTAAGTATAAGATATGTGCTAAAAAGAGTTTATAAAGATGATAAGCTTGGTTGGTTTGGTGCACTTATATACCTTACCATGGGGGATGTGATGATCCACGATGGTTGGCTTGGATATGAAGATGGGGTATACATAGGTTTTTCCTCAATGTCTATGCTGTTTACTATGCTTGGGGTTTGTGAAGAGTCCCTATGGTTTATATTTTTAGGCTCTTTGCTTGCCACCGGTGGATTTCTTACCAAAGCTCTCACCGCTTTTGTATATTTTTATGCCACTCTTATCATATCTTTTTTTATACTAAAAGCCAAAAAACTAAATATATATAAAACATTTTTTGTAAGCTCTTTCATACCCATATTTTTCTTGATTCTTTGGTATGGGTTTGCCCCAAAATCAAATGTCAGCGAACACGGAATGATTTTTGACATACTAAACAAATTTAAGTTTGTAGGTATCTTAGACTATCTGAAACAATTTTTTGGATATCCTATACAGTTTTGGCTGAATATGAGTTTAAACTCTTTGATATTTTTATATCTGGCTTTTAAGAAAAAAATAGATTTTAACATAAAGGATAAGTTTTTACTAAACTCATGGGTAGTGGGTGTTGTAAATTTTACCCCATATTGGCTTCCACCTTTTAGTGGCATTAGATACGCTGCACCTCTTTATGCGGTGTTTGCACTGGCTATGAGTATTATGTTATATCCAAAATTCCAAGAGCTTATGTTAAAATTTATCTATTTTGCCATTGTATTTAAATTTATTGCTCTTGGTATAGTATTTCCCGCATACTACGGGCATATAAGGGAAAACCCTGATGTAGTGGCTAAAAATGTTTATAAACTTAGTATAAAAAGGGGACTCCCTCTATATTGTGATGATTATGGTTGGGTAGGGTTTTCGGTGGTGGCAGATATAGACGTAAAAATCCACAAACCAATCACATATCCTCCACCAGATATCAAAAAAGGCTGTGTTTTCACCGCAAATCCAGACAAATACAAACCCTTCAAAATGGTAGGAGATTACAAACATTCAGATTATCTAATGTGTAAATATAATTAGATATACCTATCCACCACCATTTTAGCTATTCTTACGCTTTCGGAAAAGCCCCGATCTTCTGGATAATAATATGTGGTATCAAGGGCTAAAAAATGCGGGGTTATGTTTATTCGTGGTAGTTTGTAAAGATATCCGGGCGTATATACACCTTGGGCATTCTTGTAGATGTTTATATCAAAAGCCAAAAAGTCCTCATCTTTTAAGTCTCGATTTAAGATTTTAAGATATTCTATGCAAATGGATTTTGTTTTATCTTTTTCATAAGAAAAAATAGGGCTATCCTTTGGAAGGTAAAAAGGCATATACACTATATGTGAAGATAGGTCTTTTCTCAAAGCGCTGTAATTTATAAGCCCAGGGATTTTTACACCATCATCGTTTATATTTATCCAAAAATACTTCGTAAGGGGTTTTTTTAGTTTTATCACCACGCACATTATATCCAGATAAGAAAAATCTTTGTATAGATTTGCAAAGGTTTTGTCTTCTAAGATGTAAAAGAGCATGTTTACTGGAACCGTGCTTATTATAAGATCGTGCTTTATAATGTCTCCATTTATTTTTAGGCTTTTAGTATGAGGGTTTATAGATTCCACACTGGCATTTAAATATATCTTGCCTCTATGTGAGCCGATAAAGCCCTCAAGAGTATCTATGATAGTTTTTACACCTCCTTTTACATATCCAAGGGTCTCTTGGAATATTGAGCTTCTTGAGAGCCCAACTCTTTTTATACGAGTTTGTATCCAAGCGGCGGAAACTTGGTCTTGATACTCATAAAATTTCAAAGAAAAGAGCTTATCCCAAAATAAGTTATACGCTTTTTCTCCTAAAAAAGATTTAATCCAAGAGATAGAATACTTTTTATCCAAATCCTGCCAATTGTTTTTCTTAACAGCATAAAAGCTAAATAGGGCGTACCTTAATTTTGAAATGATATCAACACCTTTAAACCTTAAAAGACTTATTGGGTCTCCTAAGGACTGAAGGGTTTTATAATAAAATCCCATGTATGTATTTTCCCAAGAAAGAAGATTGTATATATCAAGCTCTTTTAAAAGCTCGAAAAGTGCAAAGTCGGTCTTGCAGAAAAAATGATAATACTTTTCTATGATATCCCCATCGAAATCAAAAGAGGCGCTCATCCCACCTAAAACATCATCCTTTTCATAGATGCTTACTATATGTCCTTTTTTGATAGCGTAATATCCTATGGCAAGCCCCATGGGACCGCCACCTATTATTCCTATATCCATCTTAAAACTCCAAAACAACCTTTGAATAAATAGGATGAGTAAAAGTCTCTTTTATAGCTTCTTCAAAAGGTGTGGGTTTTATATTAAAAATACTTGGCCAATCTATTATTTCAAATATATCCCCAGCCACCAAGGCTTTTAGTTGGTCTACTGTAAAGGGAGGATCTTTATCAAATATACCCCATGTGTATAAAAGCATATAAAAAACCGAATAAGGGATGTTTAGTATAATGGATTTTGCTTTTGTATATTTTTTAATGGCTTTTATGATATCTATATAATATATTTTTTCTATGCCTGTTATATCGTAAATCCCGGACTTGTAGGTTTTTATAGCATCTACTATGATATTGCAAAAATCTTTCACATATAAAGGCTGCCTTATGTATTTACCGTCCCCTGGGATTGGAAAAATAGGCACTATCCTCATAAACCTTGAAAGCCAGCCCAAATGTTTTCTATCAAACCATCCAAACATCAAAGTAGGTCTTAGAATGATGTGGTTTATAGAAGACTCTTGTATCATCTTCTCTTGAAGTTTTTTAGTGTTTGTGTAATAATCATTTGCCACAGAGTTTACCACCGACGAGCTTATATGCACTATGTAGGGCACACCAGATTTTTGGCAAGCTTTTAATACATTCTCAGTGGATTTTATAGTATTTTTGTAAAAGGGCTCGTAAGTT